>JANONC010000210.1:0-3092 GCA_031420655.1 Rhodospirillales bacterium
GCCTGCACGGAGGTAATAGAGCCTTTCTTCGTGCTCGTGATCCGCTCCTGCAGCGCGCCCATGTCGGTCGCCAGCGTCGGCTGATAGCCCACGGCCGATGGAATACGGCCTAGCAACGCGGACACTTCCGCGCCGGCCTGCGTAAAGCGGAAGATGTTGTCGACGAAGAACAGCACGTCCTGGCCCTCTTCGTCGCGGAAGTATTCGGCCAGGCTCAGGCCCGATAGCGCCACCCGGGCGCGCGCACCCGGCGGCTCGTTCATCTGGCCATAGACCAGCGCCACCTTGCTGCCCTCGGTCGTGCCGTCACCCAGCTTGATCACGCCGGCGTCGATCATCTCGTGATACAGGTCGTTGCCCTCACGCGTCCGCTCGCCCACGCCAGCAAAGACCGACACGCCGCCATGCGCTTTGGCGATGTTGTTGATCAGCTCCTGGATCAGCACGGTCTTGCCGACGCCGGCGCCGCCGAACAAGCCGATCTTGCCACCCTTCAGGTACGGGGCCAGCAGATCCACGACCTTGATGCCTGTCACCAGGATCTCTGCCGACGTCGCCTGTTCCTCAAAGCTCGGGGCAGGGCGATGGATGGGATAGCGCTTCTTTTCACCCACCGGGCCGCGCTCGTCGATCGGCTCCCCAATGACGTTCAGGATGCGGCCTAGCGTTTCGGGCCCGACCGGCACCGTGATTGGGCCACCCGTGTCGATGACCTCGGAGCCGCGAACCATACCCTCTGTGCTGTCCATCGCGATGCAGCGAACGGTCTTTTCGCCCAGTTCCTGCGCCACTTCCAACACCAGGGTGTTGGCACCGTTCTTGGCATTCAGTGCGTTCTGAATGAACGGCAACTCACCCTCGAACTGCACGTCCACCACGGCGCCCAGCACCTGCGTGACTCGGCCGACATTGTTCTTTGCCATTTTCGTGTCTCCTCGTTCAGACCGCTTCGGCACCGGAGATGATCTCGATCAGCTCCCGCGTGATGTTGGCCTGCCGCGTGCGGTTGTAATTCAGTGTCAGCCGGTTAATCATGTCGCCAGCGTTACGGGTCGCGTTATCCATGGCGGCCATGCGTGCCCCTTGCTCGCCGGCCGCACTTTCGATCAGCGCGCGGAATAGCTGGATCGCCATGTTGCGCGGTAACAGCGCCCGGAGAATATCTTCCTCGTCCGGCTCAAACTCATACTGCGCCGCGTCCGCCGCGGGTGCAGGGCCTTCCGGCACCGAAAGCGGGATCAGCTGCAGCTCGGTCGGGATTTGGCTGATGACGGACTGGAACCGGTTATAGACGATCGTGCAGACGTCGAATTCGCCCGCGTCCAGCATGGATGTCACGCGCGCCGCAACCTCCGTCGTATCTGAGAATTCGACCCGCTTCTTACCGGCAAAGCTGAACTCACCCACCAGCCGGCTCGCATATTCGCGCTTCAAATAAGCCTGGCCCTTACGGCCAACCGTCAGCACGCGGACAGTCTTGCCCTCGGCCTCCAAACGCTGGATCGCGGCGCGCGCCGCGCGGCCGACGTTGGTGTTGAACGCGCCGGCCAGCCCACGGTCAGCAGTGACGACCACCAGCAGGTGCACTTCATCCTTGCCCGTGCCCACCAGCATGCGCGGCGCGGTCGGACTGTTGGCGGCGCTGCGGGCCAGGGCACCGAGCATACGTTGCATCCGTTCCGCATACGGGCGCGCTGCTTCCGCCTGCGTCTGCGCCCGCTTCAGCTTGCTCGCTGCCACCATTTTCATGGCCGACGTGATTTTACGCGTAGATTTAACGCTGTTAATCCGAGCGCGAAGAGCCTTGAGGCTGGCCATTACGCGAACGCTTTGGCGTAGCCGTCCATGAACGACTTCAGCGTCGCTTCCACATCGGGCTTCATGTCCCGCGTGTCCCGGATCGCCTGCAACACGCCAGGCTGCTTGGCCTTCAGCTCGCTGATCATCCGCCGCTCGAACTCGCCGACCTTACCAACCGGAATACCATCGAGGTAGCCCTTGGTCCCGGCATAGAGCGAGATAACCTGCTCCTCGACCGGCATGGGCGAGTATTGCGGTTGCTTCAACAGCTCCGTCAGCCGCGCCCCGCGGGCCAGCAGGTTCTGCGTGCTTGCGTCCAAATCCGAGGCGAACTGCGCGAACGCCGCCATCTCGCGATATTGCGCCAGCTCCAGCTTGATCGACCCGGCGACCTTCTTCATCGCCTTGATCTGCGCCGAGGAACCCACGCGGCTCACGCTCAGGCCCACGTTCACCGCCGGGCGGATGCCGCGGAAGAACAGCTCCGTCTCCAGGAAGATCTGCCCGTCGGTGATGGAAATGACGTTGGTCGGAATGTAGGCCGACACGTCACCAGCCTGCGTCTCGATCACCGGAAGTGCAGTCAACGAACCCGCGCCGAACGCGTCCGACATCTTGGCTGCACGCTCCAACAAGCGGCTGTGCAGGTAGAACACGTCACCGGGGTACGCCTCGCGGCCCGGCGGGCGGCGCAGCAGCAAGGACATCTGACGGTAGGCCACGGCTTGCTTCGACAAATCGTCGTAGCAGATCATCGCGTGCATGCCGTTGTCGCGGAAAAACTCACCCATCGTGCAGCCAGTGTAGGGGGCTAGGAACTGCATGGGCGCCGGGTCCGACGCGGTGGCGGCCACAACGATGGAGTATTCCATCGCGCCATTCTCTTCCAGCGTGCGCACCAGCTGCGCAACGGTCGAGCGCTTCTGACCGATCGCCACATAGATGCAATAGAGCTTGGCGTTCTCATCCGTGCCGGCGTTGACACCCTTCTGGTTGATGATCGCGTCCAGGATCACGGCGGTCTTGCCGGTCTGCCGGTCGCCAATCACGAGTTCCCGCTGGCCACGCCCGATCGGGATGAGCGCGTCGATCGCCTTCAGGCCCGTCTGCATCGGCTCATGCACCGATTTACGCGGGATAATACCGGGTGCCTTCACCTCGACCCGTGACCGCTTCACATCGGTCAGCGGACCCTTGCCGTCGATCGGTTCACCCAGGCCATTGACCACGCGGCCCAACAGCCCGCGACCCACGGGCACGTCCACGATGTCACCGGTCCGCGTGACCGTGTC
>JANONC010000211.1:0-1518 GCA_031420655.1 Rhodospirillales bacterium
GAGCGTGCCCGCGAAGTGGCGGCGCCGGCCAATGCTGGCCCAGCCGCCCCCACCGAGACCACAGCCACCGCGGAGTAGCAGATGCCACGCACCCTGTTCGACAAAATCTGGGACGCACACGTCGTCGAACAGGCGTCGGACGGGCCGTGCGTGCTGTATATCGACCGGCACCTGGTGCACGAGGTCACCAGTCCGCAGGCGTTCGAGGGCCTGCGTCTGGCCGGCCGCCGTGTGCGCCGCCCGGATGCGACCATCGCCGTCGTGGACCACAACGTCGCAACCAGCGACCGCTCTGCTCCGATCGAGGAGCCGGAGTCACGGCTGCAGGTCGAAACGCTGGAGCGTAACGTGGCCGAGTTCGGCATCCCGTATTTTCGGTTGCAGGATGCGCGTCAGGGGATCGTGCACATCATCGGGCCGGAGCAGGGGATCAGTCTGCCCGGCCTTACAATCGTGTGCGGCGACAGTCACACCAGTACGCACGGTGCCCTCGGTGCGCTGGCGTTCGGCATCGGCACGTCGGAGGTCGAGCATGTGCTGGCGACGCAAACCGTCATTCAGCGCCCGGCGCTGAACATGCTGGTGCAGGTGGACGGCGCGCTGCCGGCCGGCGTGACGGCTAAGGACATCGTGCTGGCCATTATCGGCTGCATCGGCACGGCGGGCGGCACCGGGCACGTGATCGAATTTGCCGGTGAGGCTATACGCGCGCTCGGCATGGCAGGCCGCATGACGATCTGTAACATGAGCATCGAGGCCGGGGCTCGCGCCGGGCTGATCGCGCCGGATGACACGACATTCGACTACATCCGTGGCCGCCCGTTCGCGCCAAAAGGTGAGGCGTTCGAGCAGGCGGTCGCCCACTGGCGCACCCTGCCGTCGGACCCGGGTGCGCATTACGATCGCGTGGTGACGCTAGATGCGGCGCAGATCGAGCCGATGGTAACCTGGGGCACCAATCCCGAGGCAGTGGCACCGATCGGCGGGACTGTGCCGGACCCGGCCGCCATCGCCGACCCGGATGCACGGGCGCAAATGCAGCGCATGCTGGATTATATGGCGCTAACCCCGGGTCAGGCGCTGGCGGGGCTACCAATCGACGTGGTGTTTATCGGCAGTTGCACGAATGGCCGGATCGAGGATATGCGCGCCGCCGCCGCTGTCGCCCGCGGCCGGCATGTCGCGGCGGGGGTGCGGGCGATGGTCGTTCCGGGCTCGGGCCTCGTGAAGCAACAGGCGGAGGCGGAGGGTCTCGACACCGTGTTCCGCGACGCCGGGTTTGAATGGCGAGAGGCGGGATGCAGCATGTGCCTCGGCATGAACCCCGATAAGCTCGCACCTGGGCAGCGCTGCGCCAGCACGAGTAACCGTAATTTCGAAGGCCGTCAGGGACCCGGCGGGCGCACCCATCTCCTATCTCCTGCCATGGCCGCCGCCGCCGCCATCACGGGCACACTGTCCGACGTGCGGGCGCTGTAGCCATGCAGCCGTTTACAACGCTGACCGCCACCGCCGCCC
>JANONC010000212.1:0-9222 GCA_031420655.1 Rhodospirillales bacterium
CCGGCATACCGTGCGGTGGAGCCCAGCATCTGCTCAATCCGCAGCAACTGGTTGTACTTGGCCGTGCGATCGCTACGGGCCAGGCTACCGGTCTTGATCTGCCCACAGTTGGTCGCCACGGCCAGGTCGGCGATCGTCGCGTCCTCCGTCTCACCCGACCGGTGGCTCATGACGCACGAGTACCCCGCGCGGTGGGCCAGCTCCATCGCCTCCAGCGTCTCTGTCAACGTGCCGATCTGGTTCACTTTCACCAGGATCGAGTTCGCAGTCCCGGACGCGATGCCCCGCCGCAGCCGCTCCGAGTTGGTGACGAATAGATCGTCCCCGACCAGCTGCACCTTCGCGCCCAGCCGCTCCGTCAGCAGCTTCCAGCCCTCCCAATCATCCTCCGCGCAGCCATCCTCGATGGACGCGATCGGGTAGCGGCCCACGAGCTCGGCCAGATAATCCACCATTCCGGCCGAGTCGAACCGACGCCCCTCACCTGCTAGATCATAGACGCCGTCGCGGTAAAATTCCGTGCTGGCGCAATCCAGCGCGAACGTCACATCTTCGCCCGGGCGGTAGCCGGCTTGCTCGCAGGCCTGGGTGATGAAGGCCAGCGCTTCGTCGGCTGATTTCAGGTCTGGCGCAAAGCCGCCCTCATCGCCCACGTTCGTGTTGTACCCGGCGGCCTTCAGCTTGCCCTTCAGCGCATGGAAGATTTCGGCTCCCATGCGTAGTGCTTCGGCGAATGTCGGGGCACCCACGGGCTGGACCATGAACTCCTGGATGTCGATCGGATTATCCGCGTGCTGGCCGCCGTTCACGATGTTCATCATCGGCACCGGCAATGTGCGGGCGTACACACCGCCGACATAACGGAACAGCGGCAGGCCCAGCTCGTCGGCCGACGCATGCGCCAGCGCCAAGGACACGGCCAGGATTGCGTTCGCCCCCAGACGGGCCTTGTTCGGCGTGCCGTCCAGATCGATCATGAGCTCGTCGAGCTTGACCTGCTCGCTCGCTTCCATGCCGCCGATCGCGTCGAAGATCTCGCCCTCGATATTGGCGCAGGCGTTCAGGACGCCCTTGCCGCCATAGCGCTTGGCGTCGCCGTCGCGCAGCTCCACCGCCTCATGCGCACCAGTGCTGGCGCCGCTGGGCACGATCGCGCGGCCAATGGCGCCGGTATCCAGTTCGATCTCCACCTCCACCGTCGGGTTACCCCGGCTATCCAGCACTTCGCGGGCGGTGATGTCGGCAATGGCGCTCATTCAGGGTCTTCCTCGGGCTCGTCTTCGGGGGGCCGAGGCACATACGCCGCGGCTTTGCACAGATCGTCCAGCGCCTTCAGCCGGACGATGAGGGCGGGCATGGCGCTTAGAGGAATCATGGTCGGCCCGTCGCTGGGCGCATGGTCCGGATCCGGATGGCACTCGATGAACAACGCCGCCACGCCCACGGCCAGCGCCGCCCGGGCCAGCACGGGCGCAAACTCCCGCTGCCCACCCGATGCACCGCCGAGGCCGCCGGGCTGCTGGACGGAGTGGGTGGCGTCGTACACAACCGGGTACCCGGTGGCGGCCATGACCGGCAGGCTGCGAAAATCATTGACCAGCGTGTTGTAGCCAAAGCTGGTGCCGCGTTCGGTCAGCAAGATGCTCTCATTACCAGTGCTGGCGATCTTGGCCGCCACGTGCGCCATGTCCCACGGCGCCAAGAACTGGCCTTTCTTCACGTTTACCGCCCGGCCCGTCTCCCCAGCAGCCAGTAGCAGGTCGGTCTGACGGCACAGGAAAGCCGGAATTTGCAGCACGTCGACCGCTTCGGCCGCCGGGTCGCATTGCTCGGGCGCATGCACGTCCGTCAGTACCGGAATCTGGTAGCGTTCACGTACCGCCGCCAAGATCTGCAGGCCGCGCACGATACCCACGCCCCGCTGCGCCCCGGCGCTGGTGCGGTTCGCCTTATCGAAGCTCGATTTGTAGATCAGCCCCACCCCTGCCGCCTGGGCCATGGTGCGCAGCGCATCGGCCATCTCGAACGCATGCGCCTCGCTTTCGATCTGGCATGGCCCGGCGATCAGCACGAACGGCAGATCGTTACCGATTTCCACATCCCGCACACGAACAACGCGCTGATCAAACAAGGCGGGACTGCTTGATGGCGGCGCGGATGAAGCCCTTGAACAGCGGGTGCGGGTCGAGCGGCTTGGACTTCAGCTCCGGATGATACTGTACCCCGATAAACCACGGGTGCCCGGCATACTCGATCGTCTCAGGCAAGATCCCGTCTGGCGACATACCGCTGAATACAAGCCCGTGGGCCTCCAGCCGCTCACGATAGTTGACGTTCACCTCGTACCGGTGCCGGTGCCGCTCCTCGATAAACGGCACGCCGTATTCGGCCGCGATCAACGAATTCGGGTCGAGCTGCGCCGGGTACGCGCCGAGGCGCATGGTGCCGCCTAGATTACCGCCCTGCTCGCGCCGTTCGACCTCGTTGCCACGCGCCCATTCGGTCAACAGGCCTACGACTGGCTCCGCACACGGGCCAAATTCCGTGCTGCTGGCGCCGGGGATGCCAGCCAGGTTCCGCGCCGCCTCAATGACGGCCATTTGCATGCCAAAGCAGATGCCAAAGAACGGGATGCGACGGACGCGCGCGAACTCCACCGCCGCGATCATGCCCGGCGTGCCGCGTGCGCCAAAGCCGCCGGGCACGAGGATGCCGTGCACTCCCTCCAGCCGTGCTACCGCATCTGGCGTTTCAAACACCTGGCTGTCTACCCAATCCAGCTGCACCTGCACCCGGTTAGAGATGCCGCCATGCGCCAGCGCCTCGGCCAGGCTTTTGTAGCTGTCGAGTAGGCTGGTGTACTTGCCGACAACCGCAATCCGCACGATGCCGTCCGGTGCCCGCACGGTATCCACAATGCGCTGCCAGGGGCTGAGGTCGGGTGCGGTTTCGAACGGCAGGCCGAAATGCCGCAGCACTTCGCGGTCCATCCCCTCCGCATGGTAGCTGATCGGGACGGCATAGATCGTGTCCACATCGAGCGCCGCGATCACGGCCGATTGGCGCACGTTGCAGAAGCTCGCGATCTTACGCCGCTCCGTCTCCGGGATTTGCCGGTCGCAGCGACACAGCAGCATTTGCGGTTGGATGCCGACGTTCAGCAGTTCCTTCACCGAGTGCTGCGTCGGCTTGGTTTTCAGCTCCCCCGCACTCGGGATCCACGGCACCAGCGTCAGGTGCACGACCATCGTGTGCGCGGGGCCAAGCTCGTTGCCCAGTTGGCGGATCGCCTCCAAAAATGGCAGGCTTTCGATGTCACCGACCGTGCCGCCAATCTCGATCAGCGCAAAATCCAGCGCCTCCGTATCGCGGGTGATCGCTTCCTTGATGGCGTCGGTAATGTGAGGGATGACCTGCACGGTCGCACCCAGATAGTCACCCCGGCGCTCCTTGGCGATCACCTCACTATAAATGCGGCCCGTGGTGGCGTTATCGGACTGCCGGGCGTGGACGCCGGTGAACCGCTCGTAATGGCCGAGGTCGAGGTCCGTCTCCGCGCCATCATCGGTCACGAACACCTCGCCATGCTGGTAGGGCGACATCGTGCCGGGGTCGACGTTCAAATAGGGGTCGAGCTTCTTCAGCCGTACCGTGTAACCCCGGGCCTGTAGCAAGGTGCCGAGCGCGGCGGATGCGATCCCCTTGCCGAGTGACGAGACGACGCCGCCGGTGATGAAAACGTAGCGGGTCATGGCCCGGTTCTGCTGCGGCTCGCTCAGTTGGTCGGCACCGCCGGGCCCTTGGGTGTGGCAGGCACTGCAGGCGCGGTGGCGGCCGGTGTGTCGAGCAGCGAGCGGTTGCCCGTGCCGCCCCGGTTGAGCAGCGCTAAGGTGAGCGACAGCGCAAAGAAGATCGTGCCCAGGATGGCCGTCGTCCGGGTCAGCAAATTGGTCGTGCCCCGGCCGGACATGAACCCGCCCATCCCCTGCGACGTTCCAATGCCCAATCCTCCGCCTTCACTACGCTGGATCAGCACGACGCCGATCAGGGCGAGGGTGACTAATAAGTGAACGACAAGCAGCGCGTAGATCATCGCAGGTTTCTACCCGCGGCCATGCCCGATTGCAAAGTGCGTCATGCAGCGGCTTTGCTTCTGGCGACGGCGCACGCCCCATTCGCCCCGCGCCGGGCCGAACGGCTCGATGCCGAGCGGGCTCGTTTCGGCAGCACAGAGCGTCGTCAACTGAACACCACCTGACGATGCTGTCCGTGGCGGCCCGCGTGCTCTGCGTCAGGCAGGTACCGTTCTCTGATGGAATAGCGTGACCTGCATTCGATTTGGTTGAGCGCGGCGGGAGTAGCGAACTATCTCACCGGGAGCTGACGCGATCCAGGCACTTAGCTTTCAGGTCATACTGGGTAGTTTCCGACCCTCGATAAGCCAATACCTTCGGGCAAGGATTAATCCCGCCTACGAACCAAATGGGCCGAGGCCCGTATTATGTGTGTGACCGGTTGTCACTGATCCGTGGTGCGGCGGACAGAGTTACACGGGTTCGGAGGACCATGCGCGACGGCATATCTCAACATCCGATTGTTGCCACGCCGAATATCGGCCGATCTGGGCCTCCCGCGTCCGGCATACGCCTCCAAAATGGCGGGCTAAAACGTATTCTGCGTCCCATTTTAGTGGGCATTCCCATGTTGGGACTTGCTGCCGGTTTCACGGCACAACTTGCTGGCTACGGTGAGGCGGCCGGATGGATCTGGGCTGGTGCTACGCTGCCCGTTCTGCTCGCGTTGTTTGGGCAAATCGTCATCAGCCTTTGGCACGGCGAGTTCGGGCTGGATATCGTGGCGGCGCTGTCGATGGCTGGCGCGCTGGTCTTTGGCGAATACCTGGCCGCGGTGGTGGTGGCCCTGATGTATGCGGGCGGCCAACACCTCGAAAGCTTTGCCGAGGGCCGGGCACGGCGCGAGATGACAAAGCTGTTGTCCCGTGTGCCAAGGACCGCGCTTCGCCACCGGGACGGACACCTTGAGGAGGTCAGCCTGGCAGAGCTGAAGCCGGGCGACCGGATTATGGTGCGCCGTGGCGAGGTCGTGGCCGTCGATGGCACGGTTGCCACGGGCCTGGCGGTGCTCGACCAGTCCGCATTGACCGGTGAGGCGGTGCCGATCCAGCGTCACTTGGGCGAAGCGGTCATGAGCGGCTCCACCAACGCCGGGGACAGCTTTGACCTGGCCGTGTCCGCGCGTGCCGAGGCGAGCACCTATGCTGGTATCGTGCGATTGGTCGAGGCCGCACAGCAGTCAAAAGCGCCCATGTCGCGCTTGGCCGACCGCTTCGCCATGGTGTTTCTCGGTGCAACCGTGGCGCTCGCGGGTGGAGCCTGGATTTGGACCGGGGACCCGATCCGTGCCCTTGCGGTGCTGGTCGTAGCGACGCCGTGCCCGCTGATCCTGGCGGTGCCCGTCGCGATCATCTCGGGCGTATCGCGTGCCGCCAAGCTCGGCATTTTGATCAAAGGTAGTCGCGCGCTAGAGAATTTGGCCCGCGTCCGGACGCTCGTCATCGACAAGACCGGGACCCTGACCTACGGCGCAGCCCGCCTTGTAGCGATCGAGGCCGCCCCCGGGTTTACGGACGATGAGTTGCTCGGGCTAGCCGCCTCGTTGGACCAGGCATCGAGTCACGTGATCGCCCAGGCACTGGTCTCGGCCGCCCGGGAAAAAGGCTGCGCCCTGACCACGCCCAGCACGATATCCGAGACGGCTGGCGAGGGTGTTGAGGGGATGGTCGCTGGACGAAAGGTCGCGGTTGGTGGCACCGGCTTTGTGGCCAGCCGCTCTTCAGCGGAGCGTCCGGAGATTGGCGGCGCCGGCCACCCAGTCCTACCGGGTGCTGTCCTGGTCGCCGTCGCGGTCGATGGTCGCAACGCCGGGCGCTTCGTGCTGTCGGACGAATTGCGGTCGGGCACGAAGGAGCTGCTGGACGGCCTGCGCCAAGCCGGTATCCAAAGGATCGTGTTGGCGTCGGGCGATCGGGCGGCGGTGGCCGAAGCGGTCGTTGCCGGATTACCGATCGACGCGGTGCGTGCCGGCCTTACACCCGACCAGAAGATCGCCGTCATCCGGGAAGAGCGCCGGAAGGCACCTGTGATGATGGTGGGCGACGGCGTGAACGATGCACCCGCATTGGCGGCCGCCGATGTGGGGATTGCGATGGGGGCAAAGGGTGCGGCCGCCTCCGCAGAAGTCGCGGACGTCGTGTTGCTGGTCGACCGGCTCGACCGGGTGCTGAGCGCACTACGCATCGCCAGCCGGTCCCGCCATATCGCCTTGCAAAGCGTCTATGCGGGGATCGGTCTGTCGTTCGCCGGCATGGTGGTCGCGGCGTTGGGCTATCTGACGCCGATCCGCGGCGCGCTGGTTCAAGAGGTGATCGACGTGGCGGTCATCCTGAACGCTTTGCGTGCCCTCACCGGGCCCGCGAGTGAAACACGGTCATAATCGCCCGCGAGGAGGCTGACATGGATTACAAAACCCTCGTTGTTCAAGCCGAAGCCGATGACGACGGAAGAAGCCGGGTCCAACTCGCGCTCGCCCTGGCCATCCGGTTCGACGCGACGCTGGTCGGGACCGCGGCCCGCGCACTGCTTCCACTCATGATTTTACCCGGCGGCTCGCCTGGCACGGGCACTCTGCTTGCCGCCGAGGAAGGCGATATTCGTGCGGGCCTGGATGCGGCCGAACGGCAATTTCGGGCACTGGCTGCGGCAACTCACGCACGCATCGGCTGGCGGTCTAAGATTACCGATCCGGCCGAAATGCTGGCCCTTGAAGCCCGCACGGCCGACCTGATCGTGGTCGGGCGGCGGCCGGAACGTGACGATGCCGGCTGGTCCCGGCACGCGGACCCGGGCGCTGTGCTCATGCGGGCGGGCCGGCCAATCCTTGTTGTGCCGCCCGGCGTATCGTCGCTCAACACGGACCATATTGTTATTGCCTGGAAAGACAGTTTGGAGGCGCGGCGTGCCGTCGTGGACGCGATGCCGTTCCTGACGCGGGCGGCCAGCGTCCTGGTACTTCAGGTCTGCCATGATGAAGGCGAGCGTGAACGCGTCGCCGCGATCGTCTCGGCCGTGGCGGCCTATCTGATCACCCACGGTGTTACCGCCACGAGCGAGGCCAGGCTGCTGCGCGAGGCAACCGTCTCCGCCGAATTGCTGCTGGCGATGGAGCACCGCCGCGCCGAACTGGTCGTGGCGGGCGGCTACGCGCATTCCCGGCTGCAAGAGTGGGTGTTCGGCGGCCTGACCAAGACGTTGCTCGGCCATTTCCCCAAGTGTTGCCTACTGAGCCGGTGACCGGGGCAACGAAAATGCAGGCCCATGCGACACGACCATCCAGAAAACTATCTGATCTCACGCGTAGGGTCGCTTCGCGCCGCGGTATTGAATGCCAATGACGGGATCACCTCGCCCGCAAGTCTGGTGATGGGGGTCGCCTCCGCCGCGTCCAACTCGGATGACGCGCTGAACGCGGGCGCGGCGGCCTGTGCAGACCGCACTGGAATCGGCTGCCACGTTCTCGGTAAGTACTGCTGCACTCTGATGCTGCTGGTGCTGTCACCCACGGCCTTGTTACTTCCCGTTGTGTCAGCCGGTTCATCGATCTTTCTGGCGCTGCAAGGGATGATTGGCGCGAAAGTGAACGGTGCAGAAATGATCAAGCCCAGGAGTCGGGTGACCCTCTGGGGTACCCTGCCCGTAACCACCGGGATCGGTGCTGTCTTTGGAAAGATCCTTTGATGTTTCGCGTCGACGGTTGAAGCTTTGAGCGCCCTGCTGGCTGAGCCGTCTGCGCTGGCCCTGCTCTTTGTCTTGGTCTTTGCGCTGAACCTGATCCCGGCTTTCGCGCCGCCGACCTGGATGGCGCTCGCATTGGTTGGCTTCGAGTATCACGACACCAGCGCCGCTCTGTTGGCCGGGGTGGGCGCGGTGGCGGCGACGCTCGGCAGGCTCACGCTTGCGAAACTTTCTCACCGGATCGTGCGGCAGAAGCTGCTTAGCGACGCCCACCGCGCCAATATCGACGTCATCAAGGACCGTCTTGAGAAACGCAGGGCGCTGACAGCAAGTGTGTTTCTATTTTATGCCTTCAGCCCGCTGCCGTCGAATTTCCTGTTCATCGCCTACGGCCTGACGGGGCTGCCGTTGCTGCGGGTGGCCCTACCGTTCTTCATCGGCAGGCTCGTGAGCTACGGGTTTTTTATCATGGGAGGAGCGGCGGCCGGGCGGCGGTTCGGAATCGATTCGATGGTGTCCGGTGCGTATGCTCTCGCATGGTTTATCGGCACTCAGCTTTTGATCCTGGGCGCGTTGTATTGTTTCACTCATGTGGATTGGAAAGTTATGTTCGATAAACGGAAGCTTGCCTGGATTCCAAAGAACTCTGCTGAGAGGTCCTAGCGCAAGTCCTAGTTTATGCGCGGCAGGCCTACGATCCGCCAGCACGACCTGCCCAAGCCAAGCTGAACCGTCTCCCGATATTGCTGCCTGAACGTCGGACGACGTTGTCAGCAGGCGCTCACCTACTCAAGAAAGCGCACCTGCCCTTCGCTCACCCCAGAGCCGTGCCCCATCAATCCAATAACTTTAGCGGACCCGGCCGCGCAATTGCCCCAGCAATCTTGAGGAACCCCGCCGCGTCCAAACTGGCGCCGCCCACCAGCGCGCCGCCGACGCCGGGCACGGTTAGCAGGCTGGTTGCATTGTCCGGCTTGACCGACCCGCCGTACAGCACCTGCGTCGCTCCGCACCGCCCCAAAATAAACGCATGCATCGCCGCCACGTCGGCCAACGAAGGCACCAGCCCGGTTCCGATGGCCCAGACCGGTTCATATGCCACGATACCGGAAAAGCCTGGCGGCAGGCTTCCGTCCAGCTGGGCACCAATCACCTGTTTCTGCGTGCCCGCCCGGCGCTGGTCAGCCGTTTCCCCCACGCACACAATGGGCGCCAACCCGGCCGCCAACGCCGCCTCCGCCTTGCGTCGTACCGCCGCGTCGCTCTCCGCATACCCCGCCCGGCGTTCGGAATGACCGACGATTACGTGCGTGGCCCCCACGTCACGCAGCATCACCGCACTCACGTCACCCGTGAACGCGCCCTCTGCCGCCGCATGACAATCCTGGCCGCCCACTGCCACCCCGGACCC
>JANONC010000213.1:0-1669 GCA_031420655.1 Rhodospirillales bacterium
GCTCGCCGATGGGATGAGCGTCGCGTCCACGAGGGTGCCCGTCCGCACTACGACGCCACGCCGGTCCAGTTGGCGCGTGACGGCCGCGAACAATGCCCGGTCGAGCTCCCGCCGCACAAGCTCGCCGCACAAGCTCGCCACAGAAGCGGACAAAGGAGGTGCGTTCCGGCGTCGGCTCGTGCGTCGAAAAACCGCAGAACCGGCGGAAGCTCGCCCGGTCGTCGAGCGCCTCGGCCAGTCGCACATCCGATAGGTCGTGCCAGCTGGCCAGCAGCAGCGCCCGGAACAGTGCCAACGGTGGCCAACCAAACTCGCCCTTGGCGGACGAGGAAATGCCAGAGAGAAGCTGAGCCAGTTCCACCCAGTCCACCAGCACCGCGACCTCATCCAGTGAAATGCCGCCGGATCGTGCCTTCCGCTCACCCCAAAGCTTCTCTTGTCCGATCCGACGCCGTGCCATGATCGCTCCGACATGACCATCCCCCGTTACGGTGGACACCTCGCGTAAGCTCCTGTGGGAGCGGCGGTGTTGATGACGACAACGACGAAGACACGACGAGAGTTCACGGACGAGTTCAAGCGCGAGGCGGTGGTCCTGTTGCGGGACAGCGGCCGGCCGCTGACGCAGGTGGCGGCCGAACTGGGTTTGGAACCGTCGGTGCTGCGGCGCTGGCGCAGCCTGGCCAACGGGGCGGGGCAGACGGCGTCCGTGGTCAGGCCCGGCGGCGTTGCAGTCGCGGCGTCGGCCGAGCAGCTGGAGATCCGGCACCTGCGCCGGGAGCTGGAGCGGGCGCAGATGGAGCGCGACATCCTAAAAAAAGTAGTCGGCATCTTCTCGAGCCCGCCGAGATGAGGTTCCGTTTCATCGAGGACCACCGCGAGGTGTCCCTCGTGCGGGTGATGTGTTCGGTGCTGCGGGTCAGCGCCAGCGGCTACTACGCCTGGCGCGGCCGACCGGAGAGCGCCCGTGCCCTGGCGAACAGGACGTTGGTCGAGGACATCCGCCGTGTTCATGCCGACAGCCGGCGCCGCTACGGCAGCCCGCGCGTGCATGCGTCCTTGCGGGCCGAGGGCAAGCGGGTGGGATGCAACCGCGTGGCTCGGCTCATGCGCGCGTACGGCATCCAGGCGCACCGGCGACGGCCGTCCCGCAAGACCACGGACAGCAACCATGCCTTTCCGCCTGCCCCGAACCTGCTGGATCGGCAGTTTGCTTCCGCGGTCGCGCCGAACCAGGTCTGGTTGGCTGACCTGACCTATATCGCCACCGGCGAGGGCTGGCTGTATTTGGCAGCCATCATGGACCTGTTCTCGCGCAAGGTCGTTGGTTGGGCGATGAGCGAGACCATGCCGCAGGAGTTGACCCTGGCGGCGCTGAACATGGCCATCACCAACCGGAAACCCTGCCCGGGGCTGCTGCACCACTCGGACCGCGGCAGCCAACTTGGGTTCAACCGATCGTCGCAACGCCTGTGTGATCCGGCCGCAGCAGGGCGTCAAAGGTTTCGGCAGGCGTTCTCCAGCCCAGGGTCTTGCGCGGCCTCCCGTTCAGGGTCGAGGCCACGGCCGCGAGGTCGTCCGCGCTGTGCAGGCTCAGGTCGGTGCCCTTCGGGAAATACTGCCGCAGCAGCCCATTGGTGTTCTCGTTCGTGCCGCGCTGCCACGGGCT
>JANONC010000214.1:0-3553 GCA_031420655.1 Rhodospirillales bacterium
TCGAACGTGTACCAGCGCGGGCCATCCGTACCGTCGAGGTAGACTTCGAACCAGGCTGAGAAATCCATGGGCGCGTCCGAAATCGGCACACCGAAGTCGCCCAGATAGCCGGTGCAGTAGCGTGCCGGAATGTTCATGCACCGGCACAGCGATACGGCCAAGTGTGCAAAGTCACGGCAGACGCCCTGGCGCTCGTCATACGCATTGCGAGCCGTCTTGTTGGGGCGTGCATGCTCGTAGCCAAACGTGATGCGGTCATTCACGAAGTCGCAGACGGCCTGAACGCGCGCCCAGCCCGGCTCGGTATTGCCGAACAGCGACCAGGCCGTGTCGTGCAAGAAATCGGTGTCGCAATAGCGGCTGCCGAGGAGATAGACGAGCGTGCCATGCGGCAGGTCCATTACTGGAATCTGTTTGGCCGTGGGTTCGATTAGGTCAGTCTGTCCACTGTCTTCCACAGTGAACGAGGTTGACAGTACCAGATGCCCGGCCGGGGCCAGGATGCGATGGCACTTGTTACCGAAATCATCCCTGTACTGGCTCTCGTTCAGCGCCGGATCGAACGTGATGACTTGCGGCGTCAGAAGATCCCGTTCACGGGACGGATGAAGGCTGAGGCACAGCAGCATGGGCACAGGCTGGGGCAGGTCGTAGGCGATGGTAAATCCGGCTTTGATGCGCATTTCACTCTCATTTCGGTCCAATCGTAACGCACCATCCGGACGATCGTGCGAAACTTAGCCCTGCAAGAATTGCGCCTGCAGCGCTTCCGGTATGGGTAACACACCGGCGAGCACGTCGACGCTCACATCCATGCCGATGCAGTCATCGGCCCCACCGGCCCAGCTGCCCGCCAACGGCACGGCCTGGCCCGGGTCACGTACCGCGGCGACCCGGATCAGGTCGCGGCTGCCGATGATGTTGTTGGTGGGATCGAAATCGACCCAGCCCGGCCCGGGCACATAGATTTGCACCCAGGCATGAGTGTTGCCGCCGCCCTTGGTGCGGGGCGTGCCGGGCCGGGGCGCGCGGGGGGCGACGTAGATGTAACCCGTCACGAACCGGGCCGCGAGGCCGAGGCAGCGCGCGGCTTCCATCATCAGCACGGCGAAGTCGCGGCACGTGCCGGTACCGAGCCGCAAGGTTTCGTGCGGGGCCTGTATGCCCGGCTCGGGCCGGCTGACGTAGGTGCCCTGGCGATAGATGCGCCGGGTCATGTCCGTCAGCATCGCCAGGGTCGATGCCGGCCCATCCGTCCGCAACAGGCTGCGCGCCCAGGCCGCGACCGTGTGTCCCGGGTCCGCATAATGCCGCTCGATCGAGCGTTGCAAATCGGGCATGTCGTCCGGGTCGTAGCTGAAGGGCATCAGCCGGGCAAACTGTTCGACCGCATCGTCGTCGAGTGTCAACGCTTCATGCTCGATTTGTAGGGTCGAGATGACAGTCAGCGCCGTGGCCCGGCCCTGAAATCGCGCGGTCGCGACGGCATTGCCAAACACGTCCTGGCTCCATCGCAGCGTGGCGGGCGGCGGGTTGAACGCGAGGCTTGAGGCGATGTGCCGCTGGTCTGGTGAGTCGCGTGGCCGCATGAGCATCCGATGCTCGCCGAACGAGACGGGCTTGCGGTAGCGGTAGTTGGTGCGGTGGTGGACGGTGAAGACCGTCATGGGGCGGTATCCGTCCTGCGGCAATGCGGGCGTCCGGCTGGCGACACATACGCCTGCCGGACGAAGCAGTCAGCTCAGTTGTGGTTCACGGACCAGGCGTAACTCGCCCGAAGCAGCGTGCTTGATGTGGTACTGGTAATCCCGCCCGTCTTTCGGCAACTGCCGCACGACAGTGTAGGTTCCCCGTTCGGCGGCAATCTCGCCCGGGCCGGGGAAGTACTGGACGGTCTGACCGACGGCGAAGGCGTGGCTCATGACACGCCCCCGGCCGCGTGGAGTCGTGTAATCAAGCGCCGGCCTTCTTGGCCTTCGGCGCTGCTTTCGGCGCAGCCTTGGCGGCGGCGGGCTTGGGGGCACCCTTGGTTGCAGCCTTGGTGGGGCTGGCGACGTTCAGCGCGTCCTTGACCTGCTTGGCGGGGGCGAAGCCCAGCTTCTTGGACGCGGCAATCTGGATCGTCTCGCCCGTGGCGGGGTTGCGACCGGTGCGCGCCTCGCGGCTGGTGACCTTAAACTTGCCAAAGCCCGGAACCGAGACTTCATCGCCCTTGGCGGCGGCGTCAACGATGGCGGCAAACACCGCCTCCACGACCTGCTTGGCTTGCGACTTGTTGAGCGAGTGGCCCGACGCGATGTGGTCGGCGAGTTCGGCTGTGTTCATGACGTGCGACCCTGGGACTTGTTGTCCGACCGGCCTAGCAAGTTGCCATCGGGTTGTCACGGGCGATTGTCCGCAAGATGACATTTCGGCGGCCTACACCGTCAAATGCTCCAAGCGGCTGACCCAAAGGGCATCGGTGCTGGTCGAGTCGCACTAGGGTCATCGCGAGGCCAGGTCAGTGAATAGCGCACCAAGTGGGCGTCCGGCACCTATAGCCGGGTCCGGTCGAGCGCGTCATCGGCACTCTCGAAGAAGCGAATGACCAGGATGCCGTCTACCGCCGCGAGCTAGATCGGCGCGCGCCGTATTCACGATTGGCCACGTCCATGTTTATGGTGGCGAAGCCTTGCGTGACAGGCAGCAGCAATTCCGCCGTTACCGCGAGTGCCCTGGCCAGCGTGGCGCGCGACCATTGCGTGGCCAGTGCCGGGGGCTGACCGGCCTGCATAGTCCAGAGGGTCAGAGCCGCCGCGAGTGCGAACAGAGCTGGGCCAGTAGCCAGCAACGCGCGGTGGAACCATGGGGTATCCGGCGCGGACTGCTGCGCCGGCTTGGA
The DNA here is from genome assembly GCA_031420655.1 of Rhodospirillales bacterium. Lineage (GTDB taxonomy): Bacteria > Pseudomonadota > Alphaproteobacteria > Acetobacterales > Acetobacteraceae > JANPPS01. The sequence goes on from JANONC010000214.1 coordinate 2,882, forward strand.
CGTGAGAGGCAAGCCAGGTGTGCTCATTGCGCTTTCGGGGGCCCGGTGACGACAGCACCACCGATGGCTAAACGAAACGGTATCGTAAATATAACGTATGGCTGGACGCTTTCGGTGGTGCAATCTAGGGTGTTTGTAAGGGAGTATATAAACGATGGACGGAACAACCGGCCTACGGGAAAATCTTGACCGCAGCGGGCTGCTGGACCGGTCGCGGACCGTTGCCGGGCCGGGCTTCAACCGCTGGCTTTTGCCGCCGGCGGCGCTGGCCATCCATCTGTGTATCGGCATGGCCTATGGCTTCTCGGTGTTCTGGAAGCCGCTACAGGTTGCAATCAACGGCGCGACCGCGATCGCTTGCCCCGCTGGCACATCGATGATCCAGCGTGCTTTCGCGACCGGATGCGACTGGCTGCTGCCGGACCTGGCTGTCACCTACACGTTATTCTTTGTCGTGCTCGGCTCCTCGGCAGCGCTGTTCGGCGGTTGGCTTGAGCGGGTCGGGCCGCGCAAGGCCGGGTTCGTTTCCGCCTGTTGCTGGTGTGGTGGTCTTGTGATCTCGGCAGCCGGCATCTACCTCCACCAGCTCTGGCTCATGTGGCTGGGCTCGGGCGTGATCGGCGGCGTAGGGCTTGGCCTGGGCTACATCTCACCCGTGTCGACCCTTATTAA
>JANONC010000215.1:0-2709 GCA_031420655.1 Rhodospirillales bacterium
TAGAGGTTGACGTTGTCCTCGAGCGCATTCGCGCGGACGACATAGTAGTTGTCCGCATCCAACAGCCGAACGACCAGGCCGCCCGCGCGGTCACCCTTGCCGGACACCGCCCTGAACCGCACGCTCGCGTCCACGTCGGTCGCCAGCAGGGGCTGAAAGACGGCGAGCGGAAACCGGTAGTCGGTTGCATCCGGTTCCGATTGCTCAATGGCCTTGCCGCCGCTTGCGGAGTGGTCCTCGACGACGCTCCATGAACCGGGTGCGCCGGAGCCGGTACGCATGCTCGTCAGCCACTCGGGAGGCAAACGTCCGGCGGCGTAGCGGGAGAGGTCGGGCGATCCCAAGACCGGCTGCGCCGAAGCGACCACAGGCAAGCAGGCCAATCCGCCGAACAAGGTGCGGCGCCTCATGCCACCGCGCCCAATAAATGCAGAACGACCCCAGCCGCCGCGCATGCCAGCAAGGTCGGGATCATCCCCACCTTGAAGCGGAAGATAGCGAGGATCGCAGCGGCAGAGAGCGCAAGCGCCCACTGGTCGAGGCTGGACAGGACCGGAACGTCAAAGGACAGCCCGGCCGCACGAACCGGGACACCCTCACGGAACCAGGTGTGCAGGGCGAACCACACGGCTAGGTTTAGGATGACGCCTACGACAGCCGCGGTGATAGCGGACAACGCGCCGCTTAGGGCCTTGTTGCCCCGTAGCCCCTCGATGAACGGTGCGCCGAGGAAGATCCACAGGAAGCAAGGCGTGAACGTCACCCACGTGGTCAGCAGGCCGCCGAGCGTGCCCGCCAGCATTGGGTGAAGCGCCCCTGGATCACGGTAGGCCGCCATGAAGCCGACAAACTGCGTCACCATGATCAGCGGCCCCGGCGTGGTCTCGGCCATGCCAAGCCCGTCCAGCATCTCGCCCGGCCGCAGCCAGTGGTAGTTCTCGACCGCCTGCTGAGCCACGTAGGCCAGCACGGCGTACGCGCCGCCGAAGGTCACGACGGCCATCTCGCTGAAGAATAGCGCGATCCGGCTGAAGGTTGCGTCAATGCCGAGCGTCGCGACCAGCGCGATAACCGGCACCTGCCAGAGCACCAGCCAAACCAAAGCGGCACGCCGGGCCATGGCGACCGTCGCTCGGGCATGCTCCGGCTGGCCCTCGCCAAGCAGGCTGTCGGCGTCGGCCAGCGCGTTCTTGGCCGCCTTGCCATGGCCGTTGCCGACCTGGAACATCGTCGAGCCTGCCTGCGTGCCGAACCAGCCGAGCAACCCGGCCGCCAAGATCATCAGAGGAAACGGTACGCCCAGAAAAAAGATGCCGACGAATGCGGCGGCGGCGATCCCGATCATGGCGTTGTTCTTCAGCGCTCGACCGCCGACGCGCACAACCGCTTGAAGCACGACGGCGAGGACTGCGGCCTTGAGGCCGAAGAATAACGCCCCGACCGCGCCGACGTGCCCGAAGCCCGCGTAAATGTAGCTGAGCGCCATGATGCAGACCACGCCGGGCAAGACTAACAGCGTGCCGGCGGCGATGCCGCCCCGAGTGCCGTGCATGAGCCAGCCGATGTAGATTGCGAGCTGCTGCGCCTCGGGGCCAGGCAGGAGGGTGCAGTAGGAGAGCGCGTGCAGGAAGCGCGCCTCGCCGATCCACTTCTTCTCGTCCACGACGATGCGGTGCATGACCGCGATCTGCCCAGCCGGGCCGCCGAACGACAGGGCGGCCACGCGCAGCCATACCTGGAGAGCATCCGCAAACGAGACGCTGTGACATCTCGACGCGTCTGCGACATCCCTATGCTCGTTTGGCTGCCCAGCGGCAATAACTTCGCCGTTCACGACGCTTTCTCCTTTGTAGGACGTGCGGCGACGTGACCTGCCGGCCAGTTGTGAGTCTCGTCCGTAGCGTCGCGCGCCCAGCGGTAGAACGCGTCGTAGAGGGCAAGGCCTGCCTCCAGCTGGACCAAGTCGTCAGAATACATCCGCGAGAGGCCCAAAGAAGCGGCCAGTAAGCCGGGTGCTTCGGGGGCGAGGTCGGGTCGCGCAGTGTCAGCGCCACGCACGATCAGTGCGAGCCGGTCGAGGGCGGGCGAATTCAGGCCAAACTCCAGCAACATCACGTCAAATGTGCAGAGCTCGCCGCGATGGCTCCAGAATGTGCCGTCGATATCGAACGCGGTCGCGCCGAAGCGGTCGGCGACCCCCTCGACCTCCGAAGGCGCCACAAATAGGAACACCGCGGATGGATCGATGAACCGGCGGATCAGCCATGGGCAAGCAATCCGATCGACCTTCGGCCGTGCGCGCGTTACCCAAACGGTGCGCCCTTGCTCGTCACGCGGGGGAAGCAGGTCCGGCCGAACCAACGGGCCACCGTGCGCGACCCATGCCTCGAAGCCACCCTCCAGAGATTCCGCCTGGACGCCCTCATGCCTAAGCCAAGCGGCGGCGCCTTGGCTGAGCTTCTGCCCGCGTTGGCAGACGACGATGACGCGATTGCCGGAGAATTCCTGAGCCCAGCTTGGGGCCGCCTTGAGGTGCCTGCGAACGGCGCCAGGCAGCATGCGGGGATCAAGGGCGTGGTCGTCGTCGATCCGGCCGTCAACGATGACGGGCGTGTCAGAGAGGCCAACAAGACGTGAGAGTTGAACGGCTGTGATGGTGTTCGGAGTTGGCATAATGCGTCCTCTCCAGCGGGGGAGTATGGACGCGAC
>JANONC010000216.1:0-4329 GCA_031420655.1 Rhodospirillales bacterium
AAATCGGCGCTAGCACGGGCGCTGCTGCGGGAGGCGCTAGCCAACCCGGCGCTGGAGGTACCGAGCCCCAGTTACACGCTTGTCCAGGCCTATGACGCGCCCTGGGGCACGATCTGGCATTACGATCTGTGGCGGCTGGACGACCCGGCGCAATTGGACGAGCTGGGGTGGGATGCGGCGCAGGACGACGCAGTGCTGGTGGAGTGGCCGGAACGTCTGCGCACACCACCGCCGGGTGCGCTGCATGTGATGCTGGCGCTTGCGGACGGGGATGCGCGGGTCGCGAGCCTGACCGGTTGGGAGGGACGCCCCCTCTGGTGGCATCGTTGAACCTGCATACCATCCCGGCCGGGGTGCCGTTCCTGGACACGCTGGCGCGATGGTGGCTGGACCGTTGGCCTGAAGCGGGCGGTAGCGATCCGCTCGTAGCCGCGGACGGCCTGTTCCTGCTGCCGACCCGGCGGGCCGCGCGGGCGCTGATGGACGCATTCCTGGCGGCCAGCAACGGGCGGCCAATGCTGCTACCGCGCATCGTAGCACTGGGCGCAGTGGATGAAACGCCGCTGGCGCTGGCCGGCGCGCTCGATCTGCCGCCCGCCGTGCCGCCGCTGCAACGCCTGGCGGTGCTGACGCATCTGGTCATGGCATTGAACGGCCGGCAGGGTGCGCCCACGACGGCCGACCGGGCGTGGCCGCTGGCTGTGGAACTCGCAGCGCTGCTGGATGAGGCGCACCGGGCCGAGATCGACCTGCGTGAAGTCCTACCCCAAGCGGCGGCGCTGGAGCATGCGGCGCACTGGGACCGCACGGTGCAGTTTCTGGCAATCGTGACCGAGGCATGGCCCGCCTGGCTGGTTGATAACGGCATGATGGACGGCGCGGCGCGGGCGGTGCGGCTGCTGGATGCGCAGGGTGCCGCGTGGGCCAGGGGCGCGCCACATCCTGTCATCGTGGCGGGCACCACGGGCGGTGTGCCTGCTGTGGCACGGCTCATCCGCTGCGTCGCGCGCCTGTCGCAGGGCCGGGTCGTGCTGCCGGCTGTGGACCTGGGTATGGATCCGGCGGTGTGGGACGACATGCCGGCGCAAGCGTCGCATCCGCAGGCCGGGTTCTGGCGGTTGCTGAACGGGCTGGGAGCGACCCGGGCGGACGTGGCCTTGTGGGACCTGCCGTCGCCGCGAGAGCGCACAATGGCGCAGATCATGTTGCCCGCCCCGGCGCTGTCGCAATGGCGTCTGCCGGCTGCTGGCCCGTTTCTGGACGGGGTTAGCCGTCTATATCCTGCCGATGAACAGGAGGAGGCGGTGGCGATCGCGCTCGTGCTGCGCGACGCTCTGGAGACACCCGGCGCCCGTGCCGTGCTGGTCACGCCCGACCGGGCCCTGGCCGGGCGAGTTGCGGCGGAGCTGCGGCGCTATGGCGTCGTGGCCGATGACAGCGCCGGTGAGCCATTGGCAGACACGCCGCCGGGGGTATTCCTGCGCTTGCTTGCGCGCGCCGTGGCGGACGGGTTTGGGCCGGTGGCGCTGCTGTCGGTGCTGAAGCACCCGCTGGCCGGGTTGGGCATGGCCACTGGCACATGCCGGGCGGCGGCGCGACAGCTGGAAGAGCACTGCCTACGCGGCCCGGCTCCGGCTCCCGGCCTGGATGGATTGCGCGCGGCGGCGGCGCGGGCGGGCGCGGACGTGGCGATACTGGATCAGCTCGGCGCACGGATGCACGGCCTGCACAGGCTGGCGCGCGCGGAGCAGGCTGCCCCGGCCGATGCGCTGCGGGCGCTGCTGGATGCGGCGGAGCGGCTGGCAGAAACGGACGCTTCCCCAGGCGCGGACCGGCTGTGGCCTGGCGAGGACGGCGACGCGCTCGCCTCGCACCTGGCCGCGCTGCTGGATGCGCTGCCAATCTTGGCGCCGCAGCCGCTCAACACACTGCCGGGCTTGCTGGACGCCGCCTTGGCCGGTGCCGTGATACGCACACGCCGGGCGCTGCGTGGACTAGACGGGGCGGAGCATCCCAGGATCGCAATCCTGGGCCTGCTGGAGGCGCGGCTGCTCTCTGCCGATCTGATCGTGCTGGGCGGCCTGGCGGAAGGGGTATGGCCCGCCGCGACCGACCCCGGCCCGTGGATGAGCCGGCCGATGCGCACGGCCTGTGGGCTGCCGTCGCCGGAGGAACGGATCGGGCAAGCGGCGCATGATTTCTCGATGCTGGTGGCGGCGGCACCGCTGGTGGTGCTGTCGTGCCCGCGGCGGCGGGACGGCGCGCCGGCCGTGCCGTCCCGCTGGCTGGTGCGGATCGACGCGTATCTGGCTGGGCAGCAGAAGGATGGGCAAAAGCAGGCGCTGCCGGCGCACCCGGCGGCGGCGTGGGCGGCGCTGCTCGATCAGCCCAGTGGCGCGCCGGCGCCCGTCGCTCCGCCCGAACCCCGGCCGCCTGTGGCGCTGCGCCCGCGCCGGCTGAGTGTGGGTGAGGTGCAAACCTGGCAGCAGGACCCGTATGCGATCTATGCCAAGCATGTCCTTCGCATTCGCCCACTGGACCCGTTGGAGCAGGCGGCGGACCAATCGGACTATGGGCTGATCGTCCATGCGGCGATCGCGGCGTCGATACAGGGCGGCCTTAGGTTGCGCACGGCCATGGATCAGGCGCTGGACGCGCAGGCTGTGCGCCCGGCGCTGGCCGCGTGGTGGCGGCCGCGGCTGCACCGCATTGCGGACTGGGTGGTGGCGACGGAGGCAGCGCGCCCGCGGGCAAAGCATGTGGCAGCGGAGGTGAAGGGCTTGTGGGAGCTGCCAGGCGTCACGTTCACGCTGAGCGGCCGCGCTGACCGGATCGAAACGCACCCGGGCGGGCTCGTGATCCTGGACTATAAAACCGGCACGGCCCCGGCGGGGAAGGAGGTAACCAAGGGCACCGCGCCGCAATTGCCGTTGGAAGCCGCAATGGCGCGCGCGGGCGCGTTTGGACCGGATGTGCACGGCGCCACGGCAGAGCTGATTTACTGGAAGCTGACAGGCGGTTTGATAGCCGGTGAGTCGACATCCTGCCCGGACCCGGACGGGGCCGTCGCTACCGCGGCGGAACAGGGGTTGCTCCGCCTCGTGAAGGCTTATGCCGAACCGGTTCAGGCCTACCGCGCCCAGCCGCAGGGCAAGCCGCCGCGTTACCCGCAATACAGCCAACTGGCTCGCGTCGGCGAATGGTCGGCCCCGGACGAGGCGGTGGACGAATGACGGCCCTGCCGGATGACCTTATCGACCCCGGCCTGCGCGCTACTCAGGAGCAGGCGCGGGCGTCGGACCCGGCTGTCTCGGCATTCGTGGCGGCGTCCGCCGGGTCGGGCAAGACGAAGGTGCTGACGGACCGCATCCTACGCCTGATGCTGGGGGGCACGGCGCCGGGGCGCATCCAGTGCCTGACGTTCACCAAGGCAGCCGCGGCGGAGATGGCTCTACGCCTGCAGCACCGGCTGGGTCATTGGGTGACGCTGGACGATGCGGCGCTGGATGAGCAGCTCAATGCCTTGCGGGTGGGCGGCACAGAGGCGCACCGGCAACTGGCGCGCAGCCTGTTCGCCCAGGTGCTCGACCTGCCGGGAGGCATGCGCATCAGCACCATTCACGCCTTTTGCCAGTCGTTACTGCGTCGCTTTCCGCTGGAGGCGGCGATCAGCCCCAACTTCCGGCTAGTGGAAAGTCTGGACCAGGCCACGACCTTGGACCGCGCCCGGGAGGGGGTTATTGCCCAGACCGATCCGGCCGCGCTGGCCGGGCTGGCTGCGCTCGCGACCATTGGCAACATTGGCAAGCTGGTGCTGGCGCTGCAGGCGTTTCTGACGCGGGTGGAGCCGCTGATGGCGCTGGCAGAACCCCGGCTGGCGGCGGCAGTGCGGCGGCAGCTGGATGTTCAGTACAGGGACGAGGCGGCGCTGATGGCGGTGGCCGTGGCGGTGCCGGACGAGGCAGCACTTGCGGAAGCGCTGCGCCAAGTTGCGGCGGAGGGATCGCTCGCGGCGCAGGGGCTAGTCGCGCCCTTGCAGGACTGGCTTCGCCAACCGGCCGCCGTTCGCATCGCACGCTGGGACGACTGGGTCAGGGTTTTGCTGACGCTTGAGGGTTGTCCCCGCCAGATCAATAAGTTCGCCGGGGACAAGCTGGACCAGCGCTTTCCAACCATCCGGTGCCTAATCGCCTTCGAGCAGGCGCGGGTGTACAAAATGGACGACCAGCGCCGCTCCCTGCTGGGCGCGGAGGCCACGATCGCCATGCTGGGCGTGACGCTGCCGGTGCTGCGCGCCTATGCGGCGGCCAAGGACTATGCCGGGCAGCT
>JANONC010000217.1:0-19477 GCA_031420655.1 Rhodospirillales bacterium
GACACGGGGTCGCTGAGCGCAAGCTGTGCTGTGCCATAGACGGTAACGGGCGCGCCATCGGCCCAACGCAGCGTGTGGGGACCGTCCAGAACCAGCCGGCCCCCGTTCCATCCAGGGCGGTAGCGGGCTCGGGCCACCCCCCAGTGCAGCGGCCCCATACCGAGCTGGGTGGGCCCAAGATCGAACGTAAGAGTTAGTGGCCCGGCGGCTGTTACGGTCCAGCCTTGGGCGGCTGCATGGCCAATACTATTGTTAAAGCTGTGCTTGACGGCCCACTCGGCACCCGCACCGATTACCGAGAGCGCCGTGGCTGCAGCAACCGCGCAAAAGTACCGTCTCCGGATAAAACTGGAACACCTCATCCACATTGGCACGCCGCTCTACACGAAGCCGCGAGAATATGAAGCAGCGTCATTGCGGCGATTGAAACGTACAACGGCGATCACGAGAAGATTCGTTATAAAACATACGCTTAATAGCTGTGCGGCGTAGGAGTGGGGGCCAGATCAGCCCGCCTTCTATCGCAGAACTGCAATAAGAATGTGATAAACGGCGAGGCTGCCCGCCCCGCAACCGGCTGGTTCTTCACGGAACGGGACTCTGATGCACAGAGTTATCCACAGCATCACGATCCCGGTGCAGGGCGCGCCACTGGTGTTGGATTGCGGTCAGAACACCCCCGACTGGGCCAGTTGCGTCCAGGGCGGGCGCAATCATGACATGCACAATGCCGGGTACTTTAAGGAAGGCCTTGCGCCCCCAAAGCGCGCCCGAATCGGTCGCGACAGGAAAGATTGGCAGGCCTGTTTTCTTCGCCAGCATGACAATGCCGGGCCGCAGCCGGACCTCGCCACCAGAATCGTTGCGCGTGCCTTCGGGAAACAGCACGATCTGCCGTCCCGCGTTGACTGCGCGCTGCCCACCTTCCAAAAAAGCGTTAAGGGCCGCCGCGCCGCCGCCGCGCACTACCGGGATTTGCCCGGCCGGCACCAGCAGCGGCCCGAACAGCGGCGTGCGCGCGAGTTCGGCCTTGAACACGTAAGACGCTTTCGGCACCAGCTGCAGCCAAATGATGGTGTCGAACGCCGATTGGTGTTGCGAGGCGATCAGCGCAGCCCCGGACGGCGGCAGATGCTCGCGGCCTGAAACCTCGAGCCGCACGCCACAGATCCAGCGCGCGCCCCACAAGACCTGGCGCGACCAGAACTGAGCCAGACGCAAGGCGCCACCCGGCACCAGCCAGCGCAGTGGAATGCCGACCAGACCAAGCACGAGCGTGACCAGGAAGAACCACGTATTGAACAGCGCCGACCGTACCCAGATCATCCCAACCCCTCTCTAGCGCGGCCAGCGCAGCCATGCCGCAAGCAGCTTGTCGTATTCATTGGCCAGCAACGCCAGCGTGCCCGAATCCGGCGCGTTGCGCAGCGCCGGCGGAATGACAGGCACGGGATAAAGCGTGACGCCGGGCAGGGTGCGTCCGATTTCGAGCAGCGCGCGCGGCATGTGGTAGCCGGCCGTCACGACGATCAGCGTGCGGATACCGTGCTCCGCGGCCCACGGTGCGACCTCCTCCGCATTACCCAGCGTGGATTGCGCGGCATGGCCCAGCGTCACGCGGGAAGCGAGACGGCCCGCATCGAGTTGTGCCCGCGCCGCCAGCCCCGGTAACTCCGCCCGCCCGACGCCCGAGATGAGCAGGACGGGGGCGACGTTCTGATCGAGCAGGTGCAACGCCGTTTCGATCCGGTCTGCGCCGCCTGTCAGCGCCAGGATGCCGTCGGCCGTGGCTGGGGGGTGACGTTTGTGCCGGGCCTGATGCTCGAACCATGCGAACCCGGCGAGCCATAGGATACCGGCCGCAAGCAGCAGGCGAGAGAGTGCCGCGACGCCCCTCATGGCATGTGCCGCAGCCATCGCAGGACGGTGCGCTCCGCCACGGTCCAGCCAAGCGCCGCGCAGCTCAGGGGCACGGCCGCCAGCGCCAGCCACAGCCCGGGTGGCGCATCGGTCCCGGCCAGCGTGGTCACTGCCAGCAGGACCGGCAGCGCCAGCACCGTACCGGCTGCCCCGCCGGCCCCAGCCCGCCACCCCGCCCGGCGCGCGAACCGCCCCGCCACGAAGCGGTCGGTGGCACCCAGCCCGTGCACGACCTCGATCGATGGGCGCAGCGTTGCCAGCGCGCCGCGTGTCGCAATGGCCGTCACGCCCACCGCAGCCGCCAGCACCAGCACGAGCACGAGCGCTGCCAGGGCCCGCAGTAGCCCTGCCACCTTGATCAGGCGAAGCACCCAGTCATCATCCCGCTCGACCGTCGCCCCTGGCGCATCCGCTTGCAGCAGCGCGGTGAGCGCGGTCGCGTCTGGGGCGTCGCCGGCCACTTCGGCTTCGAGGATCGCCACCGGCAGGGTGGCTGACGTGTCGCCCAGCCAGGGGCGCAACACCCCGCTCAGCGTGGCCGGGTCCAGCAGGCGCGGTGTGACCAGGCCGGGCACGCGCTGCAGCTTGGCCAGCACGTGGGCCGCATCGGCGGGGGCAACCAAAATGGTCACGGTGCGCGTAAGCCCGGCCTGCCAGTGTCCGGCAACCTCAGTGCACGCCACTGCGCCAGCCAGGGCAAGAGCGGCCAGGAACGCCATCGCTCCCACCAGCCACGGGACCATCCAGCCGGCTGGCAGCCGGTCGAGCCCTAGCGGGTCACGTGCCATCCTGCACCAGCCGGCCCTCCAGCAGCTCCAGCACCGGGGCGGGATAGCGGTCGACTAGCGCGATGTTGTGCGTGGCGACCACGACGGTCGTACCCTGGCGGTTCATCTCTTGCAGCAGTTGCATGAGCCGCCCGGCCTGCACGTCGTCCAGGTTGCCCGTCGGCTCGTCCGCGAGTAGCAGGCGGGGCCGGGCGATCACGGCGCGGGCGATGGCGACACGCTGCTGTTCCCCGCCTGAGAGCGCAGCGGGCCGTGCGTCGAGCTGTGTGCCGAGCCCAACCCATCCGAGCAGATCGGTGACGTCGGCCCGGATGGCGGCGTCCGTGCGCCCCGCCAGGCGCAGCGGCAGAGCCACGTTCTCATAAGCGGTCAGGTGCGGCAGCAGGCGAAAGTCCTGGAACACCATGCCGATCTGGCGGCGCAGGCGCGGCAGGCTGTCGCGCCGGGCGCGGGCGACGTCGTGGCCCAGGAATTCGAGCCGGCCCCGCTGGGGGCGCAACGCCAGATGCAGCAGACGCAGCAGCGTGCTCTTGCCCGCGCCAGAGGGCCCGAGCAACCAGCGGTAGCCGCCCGGCGGTATGCTGAACGTCACGCCCGCCAGCGCCGGTGCCGTGCCGCCGTGGTAGCTCAGCCCTATGCTGTCGAGACGCAACATGCCCCCGCACCGCTCTCCGCACCCGTTTTAATTCCCGCGGCCACGGAGTATCACGGGCCATGCGCATCGTCTGCCCATCCTGTGCCGCCGCCTATGATGTACCGGACGAGCGGCTGTCTGCCGGACGGTCCGTGCGATGCTCCGGGTGTGAGGCGCGCTGGGTGCCGCTGGAGCAGGAACTGCTGGCTGAGGTACAGACCCAGACGCCGACCCAGGTACCACCGGCCCAATTGCCGGAGCCGGTGCCGGAGCTGGTACGGAAGCTTCCTGTGCTGGCCGAAGCCGGGGTGGTTCCTGCCGCCACCCGTACTGCACCGCCGGTCGTGGGATCACCGTCGCTTGTCATGGCGGGTTGGGTGCTAACGGTCCTGGTGCTGGGGGGGGCCGGGTGGGCAGGGTACGCCCGGCGCGACGCGGTCATGCACGTCTGGCCCCCGAGTGAGCGGGTCTATGCCGCCCTAGGCTTGCGGCCATAGTGTTTCGGTTCTGAAGTTCGTAAAAGTAGCCAACCCCAGCTCCATGTCTTGAGATTTGGCGAGCACTGCTTCCGCCCAGGCGAAGCAGCCTAGTCGGAAAGTGCTCTTGTCAGTTCCCGGGTTGGAACGGCGCGAGTAGCCGGTCGATGTAGTCAAGCTCCGGGCGGGGCCGGTTGCGATCCTGGCCCCGGTGCCGCAATTCGTCCTGGATGGCGCGCCCGCGGGCGGCTTCCATTTGGTCTGGCACTCGCACGTCGCCGTCGTTCAGGCTGCCGTTGACGCCCGTATTGCGGCCCAGCGGGTCGCGCGCGGTGGATTTGGTGCGCCCATCGCGGCCCGTGAAGCCGCCGGGCTGGCGTCCGCCGGGGCGCATGCTGCGGCCCTGGCCCGGGGTGGTGCCGGTGCCCGGCTGCTGGCCCTCTCCCTCGTCACCCTCGCCATCACCCTCGCCATCGCCGAACTGCAACGCCAGTTGCTGCGACATGGATTGCGCGCCCTTTTGCAGCGCGTCCATCGCCTTCTGCTGCGCGGCGCTGGCGGGGACGTCCATCTGCTGTGCGAGCGCCGTGGCGGCGTCGCGCATGGCCGTATCCGCCTCACCCAACGGTGCGGGAACCTGACCGGTCAAATCGCCATATTGCTGCATCATCTCACCCAGCACACGGCGCAGCGCGCGCTGCCGCCGCTCATCCATCGCGCGGTCTGCCGGCGGCGAGCCCGGATTGCCGCCGCGGGCGGTGGCGCTGTCCAGCAGGCCGAGCTGGCGCTTCAAGATATCCTGCACGACTTGCATCTGCTGTTGCCCGGCCTGGCGCTGCGCGTCCTGCTGCGCATCACCGGGGCGGGCATTTTGCAACTGCTCCAACTGGCGTTCCAGCTCCGCCATCAACTGGCGCGCATCGTCCATCCGGCCTTCGCGCACCGCATCCTGCAGCTTGTCGGCACTGCGATTCAGCTCGCGCGGCGTCAGCACGGGGCGGTTGCGGTCCAGTTGCTCCCGCGGCAGCTCGGCCAGCGCTTGCAGCTCATGGTTGATCGCGTCACGCAGCGCCTCGATCCGGGCTTCGAGCTCGGCTTTGACCTCGGAGCTCGCGTCGGGTGACATGGCCTCCTGCACCGCCTGCTCGGCTTCGGCGACGGCGCGCCCGGTGCGGTCCAGCGCGTCTTCCTCGAGCGTCAGCGCCAACGCCCAAAGCCGGGCCTGCGACTCCTCGACCGTATTTGGCTCGTGCCCGTGTTCGAGCTGGGCGGCTGCTGCGCGCAGGTTCATGGCCAGAGCGGGTGGCAGGGTGGCCCAGGCCGGGTCGTCTGCCACGGCATCGAGTGCGGACAGTGCGGGGTGACGGGCACCAGCATCGGCCGGGTCCAGCAGGCTGAGGTCTCGGCGGATCGCGACGATGCTGCGCGCCAGCGCGTTGCGGAACATGCGTTCGGGCAGGGTGACAGGCGCCGCAGCACTGCGTCCGGCCTGGTCCAGCGCGTCGCGGGCGACGACTTGCACCATGACGGGCAGACCGGCCCAGGGATGGGCCGTCAGGTCCGTGATGGTAGTGCCATGCGCAGTGCGGCCGCGCGGGGCGGGCAGGGTTACGACGGCCGGGGGTGCAGCGGGCCGGGCGACCAGGCGCAGTTCGGCCGTGATGGACGCCAGGCCGTAATCGTCGGCCGCTTCCCACACCAGGCGCAGTTGCGGCGTGGCGCGGGCGTTGCCCTGGGTGGCGGCGGGCGGCTCCGTCAACCGGGCGGTAGGCGGCGCATCGGGCACGATGGTCACCGTCCAAGCCGCCAGCACCTGCCCACGGCGGCGCACCTGCATCGGGCCCGGCGTGCTGAGTGTCCGCTCGGCCTGGAAACTGGTACGGTCGAGAGCTAGGAACGGCTCCGGCTTTGCGTTCACAAGCAACGCGGGTGCGGCCTCGCTGCCAGTTACATTCACGATCAGGCGGGAGCCGATGGGCGCCACGAGGGTGGTGCCGGTAACGGGCCGGGGCGGCAGGCCGGTATAGGCGGGCGGACGCAACCAGGCTTGGACGACGATAGGCGTCCCCGTGCTGCCGGGCCATGAGGGCGTGAGCGCGCGCCACAGCCGCCCCGGCGCATCCGGCCCGGCCACGATTAGCGCGGCACCGAGCGCCACCACCAGCGCCCCGCGCACGGCGAACCGGTCACGCGCCGCGATACCCGGGCGAATGGGTCCGGTGCGCAGGCGGCCCAATCCCGCGGCCACACGCTGCACATGCGCCTGCCACAAGCCGGGTGCGCCGGCGGCGGGTTGGTCCTGCAGGGTGGCGAGCGGCTGATGCGCAAGGCCTGAAGCGGCTTCGATGCGGCGGTCGGCTTCGGCGGGGGTCGGGCGGCGAAGGCGGAACGCGCGGCTGGCCAGCACCAGGAACGCGGCCGCGGTCATGGCCAACATCGTTATGGGCGCCCAGGGGTGCACCGAGGCGGCCCAGCGTGGCCCATCGAGCAACGCCCAGCCCGCAAACAGCCCGGCCAATGTGGCTGCGGGCCAAAGCGCACGGGCCAGACGCTCTGCCCAAAGTGCCGCCCGCGCCCTGGCCCGCGCGCGGTGCAGTGCGGTCAGGCCAGCCACTCCGGTACGCTCTCACCGGCCCACAGGCTTTCGGCCGGTTGGCGGGCGCGGATGACGGACCAGCGCTCGCCCTCGACCATCACCTGCGCCGCCAGCGGGCGCGAATTGTACGTGCTGCTCATCACCGAACCATATGCGCCGGTGTCGAGGATCGCGACGCGCGATCCTGGGGCGAGGGGCGGCAAGGCGCGGTCGCGGGCCAGCACGTCGCTGCTTTCGCACACCGGGCCGACCACGTCCGCCGGGCTGTGCGGAGCCTGCATGTCGGTGGCGCTGAGAGGCACGACGCCATGCCAACTGTCGTACATGGCCGGGCGCAGCAGGTCGTTCATGGCCGCGTCCAGCACCACGAAGCGCCGGGCGGCGTGCTTGACCAGCACGACGGAGGCCAGCAGCACGCCGGCCGGTGCCACGAGCCAGCGTCCGGGCTCGATGGCTAGCTGCACGTCCAGGCCGGCGAAGGCGTGCTGCATGGCGCCGGCCAGTGCCTCGGGCAGGGGGGCCGCTTCGCCCTGGTAGTCGACGCCCAGGCCGCCGCCGCAGTCGACAATTTCGACCGTGTGGCCCTTGCTTTGCAGCGTGCGGACGAGCTCCGCGACCCGGGCGAAGGCGGCGCGGAAGGGCAGCATGGACAGGATCTGGCTGCCGATGTGGACGCTGATGCCGGCCATGTGGATACCGGGTAATGCGGTGGCGTACAGCGCGGCAGCGTCGTTAAAGGCGATGCCGAACTTATTATCGGCCCGGCCCGTGGTGATCTTGGCATGCGTGCCGGCGTCCACATCCGGATTGATGCGCAGCGCCACCCGCGCCACCTGCCCGCGCGCGCTTGCGATGTCGGAGAGCATGGCCAACTCCTCCGCGCTCTCAACGTTGAACTGACCGACGTGGTGGTCGAGCGCCAGGGCGAGTTCCGCCGGTGTCTTGCCCACGCCGGCGAAGACGATCCTGTCGCCCGGAATGCCGGCATGCCGCGCACGCATGATCTCACCGCCGCTCACAACATCCACCCCCGCGCCGCCCTGGTGCACGATGCGCAGGATGGCGAGGTGGTCATTGGCCTTCATCGCGTAGTGGATCGCGACCGGGCGTGCGGCGAAGGCGTGCTGCAGCGCTTGTAGCCGGGTGCGGACGGTGCCGGCGGACATAACCCAGGTGGGGGTACCCACGGCGTCGGCGATCGCGTTGAGCGGCACGCCTTCGAGCATGAGCCCGTCCATGGCGTGCATGTGCAGCTGCGGCCGGGCGGCGATCAGCTCCGCGGTTGTTGGCTCGGTTAGGGTGGGGAGGGCGGCGGGGTGCATGGACCTAGACGTAGCATGGCGGCGCTGGGCTGCTAGAGGCGTTCGAAAAGCTTGTTGAAGCTGGGTAGGCTCACCGATGGTTCGTTGCGATGCAGCTATGGGCGGCCTTTACAGCTACGGGGCCGGGTAGCTGCGCGGGTAGGTGTTTTCTACCGCCGGGCCGGGCGCAGACGGCGCGCCCTTCTTACCGCAGGCGGCAAGAAGGGTCAGGGCCAACACCGCCATGATGGTCCGGGTTATTTCGTCACCACGCCGAACTTGCCACCCTGCATGGATAACACCACGACGCCTTCCGTACTGGCCGGATCGCGGCCGGGGGTGAAGGCGAAGGGGCCCATGATGCCGTTGTGCTTGGTGGCGAGCAGGGCCTCGCGGATCTTGTCCGGTTCGGCAGCACCGGCGCGGCTGATGGCTTCGGCCAAGATATAGAGGCAGTCATAGGCCTGGGCGGCAAATTGGTCCGGATCCTTGTTGAACCGCGCGCGGAACTTGGTCACGAAAGCCTGGTTGGTCGGGTCATCCTTACCCAGGAACCACGGGCTACCCACCAGCATGCCGTCCGCCGCGGCCCCGGCGATCTCACCCAACTTGGGCGAATTGCTGCCGTTGCCGCCCACGAATTGCGTTTCCTTGCCGAAACCCAGGGCGCGCGCCTGCAACAGCACGCTGGATACGGGCTCGACCAGGGCCGAAATACCGATCGCGTCGGGCTTGAGGCCTTTGATCTTGGTCAGCTGCGCACTCATGTCGTTGTCTTTGCCGCCAAAGCTTTCGATGGCCACGATCTGCAGCCCGGCTTTTTCTGCAGTGGCCTTCATCGTGTCAAAGCCCGACTTACTGAACGCGTCGTCGTTGGCGTACATCAGTGCGATCGTCTTCACACCCCTGGCTTTGGCCAAGGCTAGCGTTACGGGAATGACGTCTGTCTCCGGCAGGCTCGTGCGGAACACGTAGGGGCCGATATCGGTGATGCCGACGGCAGTCGTGCTGGTGCCGATGATGGGGATCTTCCGTTCGTTCACCACCGGGCCCACGGCGAACATCTCGTTGCTCAAAGTCGGCCCGATGACCGTCACCACCTTATCGCGGCCAACCAGCTTGCGGGCCGCGTTGATGGCCTGATCCTTGTTGCCCGCACTGTCTTCCACCGTAAGGTTCAGCTTGCGGCCCAGCACGCCTTTGGCATTGATCTCATCGAGCGCCAGCTCCAGCCCGGCGCGGATACTGATGCCGTACGCGCTGCTCGGGCCGGATAAGATTTCGACCGCCCCGATCTGGATCGGCGCGTCTTGCGCCTGGGCCGCCATGGGCGACAAAACGGCAGCAGCGAGCAGCATACGACGCAACATCACGGTTCTCCGGTGGCCTTGATTTGTAACGGACCGTAGCCGAACCGGGTCCGCCTGGCTACTAAGCGGGCACCGATGGAGCGTACGCCGATGACCGATACCCCGCCCGACCGCCTGAGCAACAATCCGGATAGCCCGTTTTATGACGAGCCGCTGCTCACGCGCGGCATCGGTATCCGATTCAAGGGCGTCGAGAAGACCAATGTCGACGAGTATTGTGTGAGCGAGGGCTGGGTACGGGTCACGGTCGGCAAGGCGATGGACCGGTTCGGGCGGCCCATGACGATGAAGCTGCAAGGCGTGGTGGAGCCCTACTTCCGGGACGCCTGATGCGTATCGCAACCTGGAACATCAACTCGCTCCGGCTCCGGTTCGGGTTGCTGCACCAGTTGAAACAGGCGCTCGACCCCGACGTGATCTGCTTGCAAGAAACAAAGGTACCCGACGCGCTGTTTCCGGACGATGCGCCGGCCGCCCTCGGCTACCCGCACGTCGTGCGCCGGGGGATGAAGGGCTATAACGGGGTGGCGATCCTATCGCGGCTGCCGATCGAGCTGGATGATTCGGCGCCCGACTGGTGCAACCGCGGCGATTGCCGGCATGTGGCGGCGCGGGTGGGCGGGATCGTCTTGCACAATTTCTACGTCCCCGCAGGCGGTGACATCCCCGACCCGGCGGTCAATCCCAAATTCGCGCACAAGCTGGAGTTCGTGGCCCAGGTAACGGCCTGGTTCGCTACCCATTCGCCGCGCCGGGCGGTGCTGGTGGGGGACCTGAACATCGCGCCGCTGGAGCAGGATGTGTGGAGCCACAAGCAGCTTTTGACCGTAGTCAGCCACACACCCATGGAGGTCGCGGCGATGGAGCACTGGATCGCGACCGGCTGGGTGGACACCATGCGTCACTTCGTGCCCGCCGAAGACAAGCTTTACACCTGGTGGAGCTACCGCAACCGCGATTGGCGCGCGAGCAATCGCGGCCGCAGGCTCGATCACATCTGGGCCACGCCGGATGTGTCGCTGCGTTCGATGCAGGTGCTGACCGAGGCGCGGGATTGGACACGCACGTCGGATCATGTACCGGTTTGTGCCGAGATTGCTTGACGGGCGCCCCCCGGTGCAGGACTGTTTTCCATGATCAGTTCCATCCAGTGGCACAGCGCCACCGCAACGCTACCCGGCACCGGCGGCGCTATGCGCCACGTGGCTATTCCCGCCGGCACCATCGCGGGCCGGCATGAGCATAATCACGAGCAGTTCCTGTTCGTCGCGTCCGGCGGCGGGCAGTTGGAGTGCGAGGGCGGGCCGATCGTGCTTGCACCTGGCGTGGCACTACATCTTACGGCCGGGTCGTGGCACGGAGCGACATTCACGTCGGACACGGTGCTGATCGAATTTAACGTCGGGGCTTAGCTTTCGAGCTCGCTATCCCAGTACAGATAGTCCCGCCAGCTTGTGTGGAGGTAATTGGGCGGGAAGGCGCGGCCGTTGTCCTGCAGTTGCCACGTCGAGGGCTGAACCGGCGCCAGCCGCGGATGCATGTTACATTCACGCGGCAGTTTGCTGCCCTTGCGAAGGTTGCAGCCGCCGCAGGCGGTGACGACGTTCTCCCACGTCGTACGCCCGCCGCGGCTGCGCGGAATCACATGATCGAACGTCAAATCCTGCGTGGGATACCGGCTGCGACAATACTGGCAACTGAACGCGTCACGCAGGAACACGTTGAAACGCGTGAACGCCGGCTTCCGCGCAGCCGGGATGTAGTCTTTAAGCGCAATCACGCTCGGCAGCCGCATGGACATGCTCGGTGAGTGAACCCGGTCCTCGTATTCGCTCAACACCGACACGCGATCCAGAAACACGGCCTTTACCGCATCCTGCCAGGACCACACGGAAAGCGGAAAGTAAGAGAGCGGACGGAAATCCGCATTCAAGACTAGCGCCGGATGATGCAAACCGCCGTCAGGCAATGCACGCCCCCCTTACGGGCGGGACCGGGTAGCACGGTGCGCCACCGCAGATCCGCCATTCGTGAAGCTAATATCGTACCGCACAGCACGACCGGCAACCCAGGCCCGGTGATGTCACGCCGCCGTCACGAATTCGTAAAAATACGCTGCAAAAACAATGCCCCAGCCGACAGCCCCGCCTGATCGATCGTATGCTCGACCCCGGGACACCACAGCGTTTGCACCGGGATGCCGAGTTGCAGCAGCGCCGACTCAGATTCTTTGGCGCGAACGAACGGCACGACCTCATCGGCTTCGCCATGAACCAGCAAGGTTGGCGGATGCCCGGCGCACTCCCGGTTAAGCGACTCGGTCCACAGCAACGAGCCGGAATAGGCGAGCAACCCGGCCGGCACTGGGCGGCGGCGTAGGCCAGTGTGCAGCACCATCATGGCACCTTGGCTAAACCCCATCAGTGCCACTGCGGTGCCTGGTAAGCCGAGGCGTTGCAGCTCCGCGTCGACCGTTGCATCCAGCGCGGGCGCGGCGCGTTGTGCGAGCGCGTAAAGGACCGAAGGCGTACGGTCGGCTAGGTCGAACCATTGCCGCCCGTGCGGCGCACCCTCATACGGATCGGGTGCGTGCGGGGCCAGGAACGCGGCGTGCGGCAGTGCGGCACGCCAGCTCTGCGCCAGGTCAATAAGGTCATGCCCGTCCGCGCCGACACCGTGGCACAGGACGACGAGCTGTTGCGCCGCGCCGCTGACCGGGGCGGACCGGAGGGCGTCGAGGATCACGCCGGCACCAGCGGCGCGTCAGCCCAGCGTGGCGACCGGTCTTTATCGACCAGCATGGCGCGGACTCCCTCGGCAAAGTCCGGATGCCGGGTCGCGGTGCGGGTCAGTACCAGCTCGGCCTCCAAGGCTTGCTCGAGCCGGTAGCCTTCACCGTCCCGCAGTGCGCTGAACGTGCGGAGGATCGCGGCGGGCGACGCGGCAGCGATCTGTTGCAGGGCCTCCTGCGCCCAGGGTGTGCCAAGCGCTTTAAGCCGGCTGAGGATGGCCGGTACGCTCGGTGCGGCAAAGCACTGCATCTGGTCCATGGCGAATGCGGCCGGACCGGGCGGGGGTGGTACGGCGTGGTCCACCAACGCCGCCACCCCATTCACAGCCAGCGCGTCTGCCAGCAGGGGCAATGCTTCAGATGGGACGTAATGGGTGGCAAGGCCCAGGAACACCGCATCGGGCCCAGACACCCGCGCACCCGTCAGTGCCATCCACATGCCGGACGCGCCACGCAGGCGGGGCAGGGCGTAGGTGGCACCCACGTCCGCAAAGAGCCCGATTGCCGCCTCCGGCATGGCAAAGACGGCGTGGTCCGACGCGACCCGGGCCGAACCATGGACAGATAGGCCGATGCCGCCGCCCATGCAGGTGCCGCCGACGAGCGCCACGTACGGCTTCGGGTAACGAGCGATCGCGAGGTTTAAGGCGTACTCCGCTTCGAAAAACTGCTCGACCAGGTCATGTTGCCCGGCCAGTACGGCATCACGCACTGCCCGTACGTCGCCGCCGGCGCAGAACGCCTTGCCCGCGCCCTCCACGACCACCGCGTGCACCGCCGGGTCGTCCTGGTATCCAGCCAGTGCGGCCAAGAGCGCCATGATCATCTCGGGCGTGAGCGCATTGAGCGCGCGCGGACGGTTGAGCGTGATACGGGCGATGCGGCCCTGGCGGCGATGGAGGATGGTCGGTTCGG
Source organism: Rhodospirillales bacterium (assembly GCA_031420655.1). GTDB lineage: Bacteria > Pseudomonadota > Alphaproteobacteria > Acetobacterales > Acetobacteraceae > JANPPS01. The sequence continues at coordinate 12,792 of JANONC010000217.1, forward strand.
ACTGGGTCATGCTGGGTGCCTTGCGCGATAGGCGTGTAGCCTACCAGGCATTGGCGCAATCCGGCACAACCCCCTCCACCAATCATGGCGGAGGGGTCTTGCACGATCAGCCGCGGCGCAGCACCCGACTGGCCAGCTCGGCCATCAGGCTCGCCCGGCTACCCACACGGGAGAAGCGGAGGGCCAGGCTGACCGTTTCCCCCGCGAGGGCCATAAAGGTCGTGGCTTTCCGCAACTCCGCCACGGCTTGCCGCCGCACCTCCAGCGCTTCCCTCTCGATCGCGTCGGGGGCGTTACTCCGCGCCATCGTGTACAGCACCCCGGCCGCGATTAAGTCGACCGCGAGCAGGATGACGCTGGCCCAAATGGGTGCCACGAGCCAGGGCGTCAGCACTTGGAAGATGACGACGTGGATCAGTACGAGGACGCCGATCGCGAACACTGCCGCGCCGGCCCCATACGCGGCCCGCATGCCCTGCCGAGAGGCGATCCGCCGCAAGCGTAGCGTCTCGGCCGCCGCGGCGACCTTCGCCAGTTCGACCGAGCGCATCGGATCAGCGCGCGATGCGGCCGAGCAGGTAGCCCGCTGCGGCTGCAAGCACTAGCGCCGCCACTGGCTGATCGCGCACCTTCTCGGAAAGCATTTCCGACTGGTCGGACGCCGTATCGTATGCCTTCCGCGCGTATTGCTGCGCCTGTCCGGCAGCGTTGGACAGCGCCGGCGAGACGCGGTCGTTCATCAAGGACTGCACCTGGTCCTTCAGCTGCGCGATCTGGTCACGGGCGTCTTGGGCGGCATCGTTCATGTTGGCCATATCCAGTCTCCAGAGGTTGTGAGACGGGTCAACGTCACCCCGCCCCGGTGGTTGCGCGGGCGAAGTGACGTTTGTTCGGGCGGCCCCGGCTGGGGCTACCGGCTGGGGCTACCGGCGCCACCAGCCTTTGCGAGGCGCGGCCACGGACTCGCCGGACGGGATCATCACGGGTGGGTTGAGCACGGGGGCGCTGACGGACGCCGCGGGCAGGGACGGCTCTGGCTCTGGCTCCGGCTCCGCTACGACCGGCTCGGGCATTACAACCGGCTGTAGCGAGCCGACCGGCGCTGGATTTACGACTGGCTGCGGTGCCGGGGTGACAGGCGCTGCCACCGACTCCGGCTTGGCGGGCTCTGGCATGGCGTGCTCTGGCATGGCGTGCTCTGGCAGTTCGAGCTCAGGCTGTTCCAGTTCCAGCGGTTCAAGCTTTGGCGGTTCAAGCTCTGCCGGTTCAAGCTCTGGCGCGGCCACCACACTCACGGCTGGCGTCGTGATCGCCGCTCGTGCCGCGGTCAGCGCGAGGGCTCGTTCCTGCTCCGCCTGCTCGATCGCATCGAAGATATCGTAGGCGGACGCGCCGCCGAACGGATTGGCGGGAGTCGGACCGGAATACGCTGGTGCCGGAGCAGCGCTGCGTTGCGGCACATAAGCGGGCTCTGTTCCAGCTCTTGGCTGTAGTTGATCGCCGTCGTCGCCGGGCTCGGACTTGGCTTCGGAGCTGGCTTCGGGCCCGGCTTCGGATCCTGCGTCGGATCCTGCTTCGGATCCGGGGGCCGTGTCACCCGGCTCACGCCGCCGGCGACGCCCGCCGCGCCGGCCGCGCCGCTTGCGCTCGCCCTCCTCGGCAGCGGTTTCTGTGGTGTCCTCACTTACCGTTTCGGTGGCCACATCCTCTGGTGCCGCGGTCTCATCCGACCCTTCCGCCACCATATCACGGCCGGCCATCTCCGTGACTACGGCAACAGGGCCGGAATCGCCCTCTTCGCGGCGGCCGCCCCGGCGACGGCGACGGCGGCGTGTACGCTGCTCCCCTTCCTCGGCTGTTTCGCCCGGCGGGGCCTCGTCGCTCTCGTCCTCGGCTCCGGCTTCGGCTCCCGCTCCGGCTTCGGTGGCCTCGGTCAGCTCGTCCTCATCTTCGAACGGCTCGGGCGGTGCCAGTTGCGACACGGGTGCCGGGCCATCCGAGTTGATGTGCGCGCGTACCCCAACGATGCGTGTGTTGGGTGCCAGCAACGTCTCGTCGGCGGCAAACACCACCACCATGCCGTACCGCTGCTCCACCTCCGCCAGGCGCTGGCGCTTGTGGTTCAGGATGTACAGCGCAATGGCACCCGCGACGTGCACGATCACCTCGGCCGAGCGCTTTTTGCCACCCTCCTCCTCGATTGCGCGCAGCACGTGTAGCGCCGCCGACTCCGTGCTGCGAACCGTGCCTGTGCCGCTACAATGCGTGCACATGACGAAACTCGTTTCCGCCAGCGACGGGCGCAGCCGCTGCCGGCTCATCTCCAGCAGGCCGAAATGGCTGATGCTGCCCAGCTGGATGCGGGCCCGGTCTAGCTTCAACGCATCCTTCAGCCGTTTCTCGACGGCCGCGTTGTTGCGCCGGCTTTCCATGTCGATGAAATCGATCACGATCAGCCCGGCCAGGTCGCGCAGGCGCAACTGCCGCGCCGCCTCGTCCGCCGCTTCCAGGTTCGTGCGCAGCGCCGTGTCCTCAATCGACCGCTCGCGCGTGCTGCGGCCGGAGTTGACGTCGATCGCGACCAGCGCCTCCGTCTGGTTGATCACCAAGTAGCCGCCCGATTTCAGCTGCACTGTCGGCAACAGCATCGCGTCCAGTTGCGATTCCACCTGCGCTTTGGCAAACAGCGGCTGCGGGTCTTTCCACAGCTGTACCTTTTTCGCGTGCGTTGGCATCAACATGCGCATGAAGTCGCGAGCGGCGCGCCAGCCTTCCTCGCCATCGACCAGGATGTCTTCCACATCGCGTGAATACACGTCGCGGATGGCGCGCTTGATCAGGCTCGCTTCCTCGTAGATCAGCGCCGGCGCCACGGACTTCATCGTCAGGTCGCGAATATCGTCCCACTGGTTCAGCAAGTACTCGCAGTCGCGCATGATCTCGGGCTTGGGCCGGTTGGCGCCTGCAGTGCGGACAATCAGTCCCATGCCGCGCGGCAGGTCGAGCTCGGCCGTCACTTCCTTCAGGCGCCGGCGGTCGGCGGCCGACGTGATCTTACGGCTGATACCGCCGCCGCGGGGTGAGTTGGGCATGAGCACCGAGAAACGCCCGGCCAGGGAGATATAGGTCGTCAGCGCCGCACCCTTCGAGCCACGCTCTTCCTTCACGACCTGGATCAGCAGGATCTGGCGGCGGCGAATAACTTCCTGGATTTGGTAGTGACGCGTGAATTTCGGCGCGGCGCGCTCGGGCCGCTGGTATTCGGTCTCCAGCTCGCCACCCAGCTGGGTCGGGGCATCGCCTTCGGCGGGCACGGTGTCCACAACCGTTGCGGCGGCCGGTGTGGATGGGGCTGTTTCGTCGAGGGTAAGTTCCCCGTCCGGGCTGACAACCGTCATCTCAAGCGGGCCCGGGGCCATCTCGGCCGGGGTCGCTTCGTCTAGGTTCGTCCCGGGCCGCTCTGGCTCGTCGCTGCCGACGGGGTGTGGGTAGATGGCGTCTTCGGCCAGGGCCGTATCGGGCGCGCCCTCGTTCTCCATCGCCTCCGAAGCTGGCGCATCCCTGGGTTCCGCCACCATGGTCAGGGGCGCTGCAGCCTGGGCGGCGGCGGCGCGGTCTTCGGCCTCTTCCTCCTCACGCGCTTCAGCTTCTTGCAGTTCGATCAAGCGCTGCCGGTCGGCGACGGGGATCTGGTAGTAATCCGGATGAATTTCGCCGAAGGCCAAAAAGCCATGGCGATTGCCACCGTATTCCACGAACGCCGCCTGTAGGCTGGGTTCGACCCGGACCACTTTGGCCAGGTATATGTTGCCCTTAAGCTGGCGTTTGCTCGACGCCTCTACATCGTATTCGTCAAGCCGATTGCCGTCCAACACCACAACGCGGGTCTCTTCCGCATGGGTGCTGTCGATCAACATACGTTTGGTCATGCTGGTGGGGGCTCCGTGGGGCCGCCGTCGCGCGCTTTTCGTGCGGCGCCGCGCTGTGACAGCGGGGGCGGCTTCTATGGTGAGGGGAAAGCGGGCCGCGGGGCTTGGCGTCGCGCCGTGCGTGCGATCCCGGCGATGGCCGGGTTCGCAGGACTGGTCCAGTTGGTGTTGGGACGAAGTCGGTCACAGATGGCGGCGTCTTACCCTAGGCGGCTGGATACTCGAAGCTGAACAAGGCGTCCCGCACCGCGGATCGCCCGTGTTCATTGAACTGCCCCTGGCCCCGCGATGGAGCCATTCCCGGCGCGCAGCTGCGCGGCGCGGGCCGGTGTACATGCGCGCAATTGCGTCTGCCGCGCCCCGGTCTGCTAATCCAGGGTCTGCGCGGCAAGCCCGCCTTGCGCCGGCAATGCAGCACCGGAGCGGTACAGTGATGACGCAATCGCCACCGTCGCGCAAGGCCAGGCCGTGATACGGTAAGCCATGGAATCATTGCTCTCTCGCCGCACGCTGCTGGCCGGTCTGGCGCCGGGCGTTCGCCGTGCGCCGCCGCTGCCATTGGTGGTGCTGGACCCGGGCCATGGCGGTAAAGACCCGGGTGCCATCGGCCGGAGCGGTATCTTTGAGAAGCATGTCGTGCTCGCTGCTGCGCAGGAACTCACCCGCCAGTTGCTGGCTGGGCGTCGCTGCACCGTCGCCCTCACGCGCGGGCAGGACCTGTTCATCCCACTGCCAGACCGGGTCGCCTTTGCGCAGGCGCGCGGGGCGGCGCTGTTCGTGTCGCTCCATGCCGACGCGCTGGCCGATCCCGCGGTGCGCGGGGCCAGCGTCTACACCCTTGCCGCCACCGCGTCCGACCCGCAAACCGCCGCCCTCGCCCGGCGGGAGAACAGCGCGGACCGGTTCGACCCGCGCTATCGCGGCCTGCCGCCCGAAGTGTCCGGCATCCTCGACAGCCTTGTCCGGCGGGAAACGCGGGTCGGCTCTGCCCGGGTCGCGGCGCGGCTGGTGGGGCAACTGGACCACGCCGCCCCGTTGCTGAACAACCCGTCCCGCCACGCCCATTTCGCCGTACTACGCGCCGCCGACGTGCCGAGCGTGCTGGTCGAGCTGGGCTTTCTTTCCAATGCGCAGGACGAGGCGGCGCTGCGCCAGCCCGGCCACCGCACACGGCTGGCTGCAGCGGTCCGCAGCGCGATCGAGCAGTTCATCGAGCAGTTTCTGGCACCTGGCGCAACAACGGTTTAGAGTACGGCCATGGAACGCGCCCCTTTGTCCGAGCCCGCCCCGCCCGCGCCTGGACCGGCAGCTACCAAGAAGCGCCGGGGCGGCATCGGGCGCGTGCTGCGCAACACCGTGGCGACTGTGATGGCGGTGGGCCTGTTGGCCGGGCTGGGTGCGGCCGCATTCGGCTATCATAAATATAAGGTTTACTCCGCCGACCTTCCGAGCGTGGAGGGACTGCGCGACTACCAGCCCCGGGTCATGAGCCGGGTTTACGCAGCCGATAGCCGCCTCATTTCCGAGCTCGCGACCGAGCGGCGCATCTTCGTCCCCGTGGGTGCGATCCCGGAGCTGGTGAAGCATGCGTTCCTGGCCGCTGAAGACCAAAAGTTCTGGAGCCACCGTGGCGTAGATCCCTTCGCCATCGCCCGCGCCGGCATTACCGACGTGCTGCAATATGGCTCAGGCAAGCGGCCCGTGGGGGCGTCGACCATCACGCAGCAGGTCGCAAAGAACATGCTGCTCGGCAACGAAATGAGCGTCGCCCGGAAAGTGCGCGAGTTGATCCTGGCATTGCGCATCGACGAGAGCATGAGCAAGGAGCGCGTGCTGGAGCTCTACCTAAACGAGATCTACCTCGGCCTGCAGGCGCATGGCGTGGCCGCCGCGGGCCAGGCCTATTTCAACAAGGGGCTGGAGGATCTCACCATTGGGGAGGCGGCGTTCCTGGCAGCACTGCCGAAAGCGCCCAACAACTACAACCCGTTCACGAAGATGGAGGCCGCCAAGGCCCGGCGGGATTGGGTGCTGGACCGCATGGCCGAGACCCGGGCCATCACGCCGCAGCAGGCGGCGGACGCCAAGGCCGAGCCCATCCACCCCGCGCCGTTCCGCCGGCCCGAAACCGTGCCGGGTGCCGAGTGGTTTGCCGAGGAAGTGCGCCGGCAGATGGTCGAGAACTTCGGCGCGGACGCCACGACCTCTGGTGGGTTCAGCGTGCGCACGAGCCTTGACCCCACACTGCAGACGGCGGCGGATGCGGCGTTGCGGCGCGGTCTACTTGCTTATGACCGCGCCCATGGCGGCTGGCGCGGTCCGGTCGGCCACGTCGAGGGTGGAGCGGCATTGCGGGCCAATTGGAACTCGGTCCTGGCCGCGCAAAGCCGGGTGAATGGCATCCCGCCCGAATGGCGCTTGGCGATCGTCACTGAGTTGGACGGTAACGAGGCAAAGGTGGGCTGGCTGGAGCGGTCCGTGTTGGCCGTTACGGGCGGGACCAAGACGGGTGCCGTGCTGGCTGGCGATCTTAGCTGGGCGCGTCCAATTCGCCCCGCAGCCGGGCCGGGCATCGCTCCCACCTACGGCCCGGTGCCGCGGCGCGTGGCTGACGTGCTGGCCGTGGGCGACCTGGTCATGATCGAACCCGCGCCCGCAGCCGCCCCCACGCGCGGCCCGGCGCGCACGGACCGCGTGTTGTTGCGCCAAATCCCATCCGTGCAGGGCGCGCTGGTTGCAATGGATCCGGCCACCGGG
>JANONC010000218.1:0-4015 GCA_031420655.1 Rhodospirillales bacterium
CAGCGCAAATCCGGCCACGGCGGCGATCACGGGCTTTTTGACCTGCAACACCGTCTCCCAACGGTCACCGATAAAGTCGTTTCGCAGCACATCCGGGTACGTGCGGTCACGCATCTCCTTGATGTCGGCCCCGGCGGCGAAAGCCTTTTCGGACCCGGTAAGAATAATGCAACCGATCGCCTCATCCGCGTCCATCGCCAGCAGGGCGGTGCCGAGCTCGGACATCAACTGGTCGCACAGTGCGTTCAGCGCCTCCGGCCGATGCAGGCGGATGACGCCTACGGCCCCGTGCGTCTCGATCTGGATCATGTCAGGCATTAGCTACTCCCTAGCCTGACGGTACCGGGGCCTGGCGCAGCGGGCAATAGAACGTGCTGCGTCCGGACTGCGCCATACGGGCGATGCCGGCGCAGGCGGGCGGGCCGGGGCAGGTGGCGCAGGCTGCCCCCTCCCGGCCGTAAACGCGCCAGGCGTGCTGAAAATAGCCAAGCTCGCCATCCGGCTGCACGTAGTCGCGCAATGACGACCCGCCCGCCACGATGGCTTCGTGCAGCGTGGCCTTGATCTCCGGCACCAGCCGGTCTGTCGGTACCGTTCCGGCCAGCTGACCCGGCGGCAGGCCTGCGCGGAACAGCGCCTCGCACACATAGATATTGCCTAACCCCGCAACGATCCGCTGGTCCAGCAGCGCGGCCTTGACCGGGGTGCGGCGACCCGCGAAGGCAGCGGCGAGCGTGGCGGAGGTGAACGCGTCGTCCAGCGGTTCCGGCCCCAGGCCCGCCAGCGACACGTGCGCGTCCTCGTCCGCGGTCGGCACCAGGTCGATCGAGCCGAAGCGCCGGGGGTCGACGAAGCCAACCAGCCAGCCGTCGTCGGTTGTGAACGCCACATGTTCGTGCAGCACGGGCTCGTTCGGGACCAGTCCTTCAGCATTGAGTGGGCGCAGGTTCATGCGGCCGGACATGCCGAGGTGAAGCAGGACGCTCATGCCGCCCTCCAGCCGCATCAGAATATACTTCGCCCGGCGCCGGAACCCGGTCACGCGCGCGCCCTGCAGCGTCGCTTGTAATCCGGGCGGCATGAGCCGGCGCAGATCGGGGCGGCGTACCTCAGCCGTTATGATCGTGCGGCCGAGCAGGCGCGCCGACAGGCCGCGCATCACGGTTTCGACTTCGGGGAGTTCCGGCATGGGTCCACCGTGTATAGAGTGTGGCGGTATGAGCGACAACGAGACCGATTTCGGCTTCCGCACCGTCCCGCGTGACGCGAAAAAGCCGATGGTGCGCGCGGTGTTCGACAGCGTGGCGGCACGTTACGACGTCATGAATGACCTCATGTCCTTGGGCGTACACCGGCTGTGGAAGCGGGGTTTCGTGGCCGGGCTAGACCCGCGGCCGGGGCGGACGCTGCTGGACCTGGCGGGCGGCACGGGCGACATTGCCGCACTCTGGCGCGCCCGCGGCGGCGGGCCGGTGTGGCTGACCGACATCAACGCGTCCATGCTGGCGGTGGCCGAGCGACGTCAGATCCCGGGTGCGGTGATCAGCGTGGCGGATGCGGAGGCGCTGCCCTTTCCGGACCGTAGCGTGGACCGGGTCAGCATCGCGTTCGGACTGCGCAATTGCACGGATAAGATGGCGGTGCTGCGTGAGGCACGCCGCGTGCTGCGGCCCGGCGGGCAGTTCCATTGCCTGGAGTTTTCGCGTCTGCAGGTGGCCGCCCTGGTGCCGGTGTACGACGCATGGTCGTTTCAAATCATGCCGCGGCTGGGCCAGCTGGTGGCGCAGGACCGCGACAGCTACGCGTACCTGGCCGAAAGTATCCGCATGTTCCCGGACCAGGCGACGCTGGCCGGCATGATGCGTGACGCCGGGTTCGGGCGCGTGAGCGTACGCAATCTGACAGGCGGGATCGCGGCCATCCATCGCGGCTGGCGGCTGTGAAGTCCGTCCTGCTGATCGTGGCCGGCGGGATTGCGGCCTATAAATCGCTGGAGCTGATCCGCCTGCTGCGGCGGGACGGGGTGGGCGTGCGCCCGGTACTGACGGCCGGCGGCGCGCATTTCGTGACGGCCATGAGCCTGCAGGCGCTGGCGGAAGCGCCGGTCAGCACGGATCTGTGGTCGCTCGATGACGAAAGCCGCATGGGGCACATCCAGCTGTCGCGCGCGGCGGATTTGGTGGTGGTTGCCCCGGCGAGTGCGGACATCCTGGCGCGCATGGCCGGGGGGCTGGCAGATGACCTGGCCACTACGTTGCTGCTAGCGACAGACAAGCCTGTGCTGGTGGCGCCCGCCATGAACGTCCGCATGTGGACCCACCCGGCGACGGTCGCGAACATGGCCACTCTGCGGGAGCGCGGCGTGCACGTGGTGGGGCCGGAGGCGGGCGCCATGGCCTGCAACGAATACGGCACTGGCCGCCTAGCCGAACCGCCCGCCATCGTCGCTGCTATCCACGCTTTGCTACGCGACGGGCCAGGGCCGCTGGCGGGCCGCCACGCACTGGTGACCAGCGGACCGACGCATGAGCCGATCGACCCGGTGCGCTACCTGGCCAACCGCAGCTCTGGCCGTCAAGGCCACGCCATAGCGGCCGCGCTGCTGGCGCTGGGTGCGCGCGTCACGCTGGTGACGGGACCGGTCGCGGTGCCGGACCCGGCGGGAGCGACCGTGTACCGCATCGAGACAGCAGCCGAGATGCTGGCAGCGTGCGAGGCGGCGCTGCCCGCCGACGTGGCGGTGTGCGCGGCGGCGGTGGGCGACTGGCACGTGCTGGCCCCCGCCACGTCCAAACTAAAGAAAGCGCCGGGCCGGGAGCCGCCAGTCATCCAGCTGGCGGCCAACCCGGACATCCTGGCCACGCTGTCGGTGCCAGGGCCGCGCCGGCCGCGCCTGGTGATCGGCTTTGCGGCCGAGACGGATGCGGTGCTGGAACACGCGGGCGGCAAGCGGGCGCGCAAGGGCTGCGACTGGATCGTGGCCAACGATGTGCGGCCAGAAACGGGCGTGATGGGTGGGGATGTGAACCAGGTGCATCTCGTGACGGAAGACGGTATCGAGCACTGGCCGCTGATGGCCAAGACGGACGTTGCGGCACGGCTGGCGGACCGGATAGCGGCGATGTTTACATGATCCGGGTCGTACGCCTGCCGCATGGCATAGGTCTGCCGCTACCGGCCTACGCGACGCCGGGCGCGGCCGGGTGCGACCTGCTGGCCGCCGTGGATGCTTCCGTTACCTTGGCCCCGGGCACCCGCGCGCTGGTGCCAACCGGCCTCCTGATCGCGGTGCCGGCCGGGTATGAACTGCAGATCCGGCCGCGGTCCGGCCTGGCGCTCAAACACGGCATCATGGTCGCCAACAGCCCCGGCACGATCGACGAGGATTACCGGGGCGAGTTGCAGGTTATCTTACTCAATGCCGGGACAGAGCCGTTTGTGATCGAGCGCGGCATGCGGATCGCCCAGGCTGTGCTGGCGCCGGTCGTGCGGGCAGAGTGGGTGGAAGTGGAGGCGCTGGACGCAACTATGCGGGGCACCGCGGGCTTTGGCAGTACAGGCTGACAAGCTTCGCCGACTAGGCTAGACGCCCGAAGTACCCCACGGGAGGCCAGATGTCCGAGACCGCATTTCCGGCCTTCGTCTCGGCCCGGCGCTTGCCCAATCTGTTCGACCTCGTCGCCAGCATCTGCATCCTAGGTGCCCTGATCTACGTCGTGGGGGTCGCGCGCGGCACGCTGGCGCCGCTCGATGCACCGGAAGCGACCACCATCGTGCTCGACCCGGCGGCACTGCCTGGTTATGCCGTCCGCACAACGCTGCGGATGTTCGCCGCCCTGCTGTGCAGCCTGGTCTTCACCTTCACCTACGCCACCTGGGCCGCCAAGAGCCGCCGGGCCGGGCTGATCCTGATCCCGGTACTGGACGTGCTGCAATCGGTGCCGATCCTGGGCTTCCTGAGTTTTACGGTCGTATTCTTCATGAGCCTGTTTCCCGGACGCGTGCTGGGGGCGGA
>JANONC010000219.1:0-4235 GCA_031420655.1 Rhodospirillales bacterium
CGCATTACCGAGGAAGCCGACGCCCTGTTTCCCGATGCGCGCCGCCTGGTAATGGCCAGCGACACCCTGCCCGGCCCTGCCGCCGCGGCCAACGCCGCGCACAGGATCGAGCGGCGGGAGATCGACCTCATCATCGGCACGCAGATCGTGGCCAAGGGCTGGCATTTTCCGCATCTGACGCTGGTGGGGGTGGTGGATGCCGACCTGGGCCTGGCGGGCGGCGATCTGCGCGCAGCGGAGCGGACGGTGCAGTTGCTGCATCAGGTTGCGGGCCGGGCCGGGCGGGCGGAAGCGCCGGGCCAAGTGCTGCTGCAAACGTTCAGCCCGGAGCATCCGGTGATGCAGGCGCTGGTCGGCGGTGACCTGGCCGCGTTCATGGCTGCCGAAGCCGCCGGCCGCCGTCCCGGCCACTGGCCGCCCTACGGCCGCCTGGCCGCGCTTATCGTGAGTGCAGACACGGCGGCGGAGGCGGATTCATTGGCCGCGGCGCTGGGCCGGGTTGCGCCGCGAGGGGACGGGCTCGTCGTGCTCGGCCCTGCCCCGGCCCCGCTGGCCGTGCTGCGCGGACGGCATAGGCGGCGCCTACTGCTAAAGGCGCGGCGGGACGTGGCGGTGCAACCGGTGCTGCGGGCGTGGCTGGACCAAGTGCCGGTGCCCGGCCGCGCCCGGGTAGATGTGGACGTGGATCCGGTTTCGTTTTTGTAGCGCTAGTAGCCTGTCGCATTGAAGCTAAAAGAACCTTCTTGGCCTACTGTGAACCGACGATTAACAGTACTTCATTACAACGCAACTGAAATGTAACACCCAACCAAGAAGTTTCGTGACTTGACCGTAATTTATTGACGCACTCCCCTTGCAAACGTAACGATCAGTTATTGACAAAAGGGGCTCGCCATGCCGGCAACACGCAACATTCGGAAAACTCTAGGACTTATTACCGCATGTGTTGGACTTTGCACGCCATTGGCCGCCCCACGCGCGCTGACGATCACGCCGGAATACACCAGCGCAATTAGCCCGCAGGCGCAGGCAGTCATCAATCAGGCAATCGCTTTCTACAACAATACTTTTAACGGTAACAATCTCGCTTTTACAATCACCTTTGGATCGCAGAGCAACGGTGGTGCAACATCGTGGAAAGCGAATTTTAATTTGCAGTGGTCAGAGGTTCGCCAGGCAATCATCAGTAATCAGTCCGCCAGCGCAGTCGATGCGTCTGCCGTAGCCAACCTTCCAGTGACGTTGTCCACAGCCACCGTATTTATTCCCGTACCCCTTGTAGCCGCCCTTGGCCTACGCACGCCCGGCGGCAATAACTTTAGCGTCAACTCGGCTGGCTGCTCGTCCACCCTCGTGTTCGGCTGCAACACGTTCTCGAATGACCTGCTGTCTGGCGGCGCGAATAACGGTCCAAACAACGCGCTTTTCGCAGTGGCTCAGCATGAGATCAACGAAGTACTCGGCACGGCCTCGGGCGCGGGGGGTTCCACTGCTGGAGTCGCCGACGCGTTCCGGTACGCTTCGGCTGGGACGTTAGGTTTTGGGGTCAACCCCGGTACTGGGGGCCAGTCCTGTGCAGCGGGTACGCCCATCGCGTCGCTTTCCATCGATGGTGGCAAGACACCGCTCGTGAATTATAACAACTGTGGCAACGGCGGTGATTACGGCGACTTTGTCGTCAATAATCCCACCTTGGTGCAGGATTGGGCATCCGCCCCAGACACGAACACCGCTGGTCTGACCACGACGTCGCCCGAGGTGCAATTGCTGGATGCGATCGGCTGGAACCTGACTGTGCCGTTGCAGAGTGGCTCGACCGCATTGGCCGGCACCGGCACTGCGACGCAGGCTGGCACATCGTCGACGGTTGTTGATGGAGACTACAATCTAGCCAATGGCGGCCTTACCGATCCGCAGTTCGCTCAGGTCGAGCACGACGACGAGCTACGCTTTCCGGACCGCTACGATACAGCGGCGGGGGTACCGGTGCCTGAGCCCGGCACGCTCGCTTTGATCATCTCGCCCGTTGCGCTGGCCTTCCTGAACCGCCGCCGGCGCACGGTCGCGGGGTAGAGCACTTTCCGACCAGGCTGCTCCGCCTGGGCGGACATAGTGCTCACCAAATCTCAAGACTTAAAGCCCAAGCCGACCCACTTCGGTCGGATTGGGTTTTAGGCTGTCCGGTAGGCTCCATCCCAGTGACGGACGGGGTGACGCTTTTCGGCAGCGTGCTTGGCTTTGGATCGAGACCAAATGGCTAGGAAGACGCTCAGCAGCCCTGCACTCCCCGGCTCCGGCACGTCCACCAGGCCGTTCTGCACCGTGAACAGTAGCTGGCCCGGCACGCCGTCGTTGGTTGCGGCCGTCAGCGCCGCCGGGCCGCCGTCAATAAGTGCGCCGGGCACAAGTGAGCCGGGGGCGGTGTAGGACACGGTGCCCGCATTCCAGCCGGCGGAGGCGGTGGTGCCGCCCAGGCCGTGCGAGCCGCCATTGGCGTAGCCGGCTTCCCACTGGATGCTGCCATAATTGAACAGGATGTCGAAGTCGCCCACGCCCCGGTCGCCCCGCGCCACCAGCACAAGCTGGAAGGTGTTCAGCCGGTCGGCGGCCAGTTGGAAGTAGCCGACGCCGGGCCAGGTGACGCCAAACGCCCTATGCCCGGCATACGACCCGGTGCCGTACCGCACCACCCCACTGGCCGCCGCGCGCGTGTCCACGTCGGCCATGAACGGCGCGATGATGGGCTGGCCGTTATAGCCTGCGCCAAGCCCCGATGGCGTAAAACTCGCCATAAATGCGCCGAAGCTGATCAGTCCGTTGGTGCTGACATACACGTTGTTGTAGATCGCGCCGTAAAAATTGGCCTGGAAGCCGAGGGCGACGGGGCCCGACACGGCGTCGTCCCGACGCGGCAGAATTGCGGCGTCAAACCCGGTTAGAATCGGAGCCGCGACAGCGTGGAGCGGGAGGATCGCCAGTAAAAAATAGAGCGCGCGCACGGAGCGTCTCCAAATTGATACGGGGTCATTAACTATCGCCGGTTGTAAACGCAATGGTTAACTATCGCGGGTGAGCCAGCCACGCCAGCCGCCGTGTTGCGTGATGTCGGGACCGTCCGCTGGTTCGCTGATGAAGCCGAGCGCCGGGCCATGGTCGAGCTGGACGGTGCCGAGGCCGAGTGGTGGCGCGATGGTGGCCAGGAAGCCGGCCAGCGCTTCGGCCGGCAAGGCCCAGATCTCGCCAGGCAGCGCCGCAGTACCGCCGCGCACTAGCGCCGGGCGGGGTGGTGGGCCGGGCAGCAGGGTCATGCGGTACTGCGGCGCGGTGTGGCAGACACGTACAAAGCAACCGCCGCGCGCGACTAGGTCAGCGTTTAGCGGTTGCCCGGCCAGATGCGCGCCGAAGACTGCGATCTCCACACCGTCATGCGGCAGCGTGGCCGTGCCAGCGCCCAAGGTCAGTCCGGCGGTGCGGTGCAGCCGGGTGCCTAGGGCGCCCAGCGCATGGTCCGACCAGGCGGGGCCCACCAGCGTCACCCCGTAGGGCATCCCGGTGGCGTGAAATCCGGCGGGCACGGCCAACGCGGCCAGATCCATCAGGTTCACGAAGTTCGTGTAGGTGCCAAGCCGGGCGTTGGCCCCGATTGGATCGGCCGCGACGTCCGCCAGCGTGGCGGCCGCTGGGAAGGTCGGCAACATCATGCAGTCGATGCTGGCCCACACCGGCGCGGTGTCGCGGATCAGCGCGGCCAACCGGTGCTGCGCCTGGAACAGGGCGGGTCCTGTTACGGCGCGACCGGCTTCCAAAATGGTCTGGATGACGGGCAGCAACGCGCCGGGCTGGTCGAGCAGGTTACCGTGCGCGGCGGCACGTTCGGCGGACCAGGGGCCGTAAAGCATACGGGCTGCCTCGGTGAATGGCGCATAATCAAACGACACGATGGTGGCCCCTAGAGTACGGGCGCGGGCGATGCTGGCGGCAAACGAGGCGTCGTGCAGCGCAGAAGGCACGCCGATACGCAGGCCCGTGAACGCGACAGGGGCGGGCACGCGGGCGTACGGGTCGTCCGGATCATATGCGCCCGCCACGTCCAGCACCGCGAGTGCGTCCGCAACCGTCAGCGCCAGGATCGACACGCAATCCAGCGACCGGCAGGCTGGCACCACGCCAGTCGTACTGATCCAGCCGCGGGTCGGTTTCAGCCCCACAACATTGTTCAGCCCGGCCGGCACCCG
>JANONC010000220.1:0-6457 GCA_031420655.1 Rhodospirillales bacterium
ATGAGCGGTCTGACTCTGATGGAGCGGGCGACCGATCCGGCCCGCCGCGCGCAACTGGCCGACAGCGTGCGCCGGGCAGCGACGCGGGGGGGCGAACTTACGAAGCGCTTGCTGACCGTAGCCCGCCGTCAGCAACTCACCCCAGTCCGGACCGACCTGGAGTCCTGGCTCGACGATGGTGCTGAAGAACTGCTGTCCCGCGCGCTACGCGGTGATATCCGGCTTCTGCGCGAGATTGAAAGCGGTCTGCCTGCGATCGAGGTTGATCAGGCGGAGCTGGAGCTGGCGCTGCTCAACCTGGCCGTCAATGCACGGGACGCGATGCCGGCCGGCGGCACCTTTGCCGTGCGGGCCACGGCGCATCAGTTCGGGCCAGGTGACGATCCGGACGGACTGCGCGGCGCGTTCGTGGCCATTGCCCTGTCCGACACCGGCACGGGCATGACAGCCGAAGTGCAACAGCGCGTGTTCGAGCCGTTTTTCACCACGAAGGGTATTGGGCAAGGTACCGGGCTCGGGCTTGCGCAGGTCTATGGCTTTGCCCGGCAGAGTGGCGGCATGGTCCGGCTTACGAGTCAGGAGGGGCAGGGCACGACGGTCACGCTGTATCTGCCCGTAACAACCGCCACGGCACCGGTCCCCGCCGCACCAGAGGAAGAGGTGGCGCAAGCTAACCGTGGCTGGGTCATCCTGGTGTGCGAGGACGACGACCAGGTGGCCGCTCTGGTGATCGACCTGCTTCAGCAACTCGGTCACACCACCACGCGGGCAGCCGACGCAGTCACGGCTCTGAGCGTGCTGGCCGATGGCCATCCGGTCGACCTGCTTTTTACCGATGTGCTCATGCCAGGCGGCATGGACGGCTTGGCTTTGGCGCGTGAGGCGCGGCGGCAACGGCCGGGGCTGCCGGTGCTGCTTACGACCGGGTACACGGGCGGGGGTGCGTCTGCCACACCGCTGGGCGTACCCATGTTACGTAAGCCGTACGCAATGCCCGACCTGTCGAAGGCGATCGAGCGGGCAATGGCGGAGCGTCAGCTGTCGTAGGAGACCAGCGCTTCGAACGGTACTCCGGCCCGGGCACGTCCACCCAGGAACGTGAGTTCGATCAACGCAGCTGCGGCCGGGACCTCCGCCCCCGCCAGCCGCAAAAGGGCGACGCTCGCGGCGATGGTGCCGCCGGTTGCCAGCAAGTCGTCCACCAGCACCACGCGCGTGCCGGGCGCAATGGCATCGGCCTGCATCTCGATACGGTCGGCACCATATTCGAGTTGGTAGTCCAGCCCAATGACGGGCCCCGGTAGCTTACCTGGCTTGCGGATCATCACGAAGCCGCACCCAAGCTTGGCCGCAAGCGGGGCGGCGAGCAGGAAGCCGCGGCTTTCGATCCCAGCCAGCATGTCCGGTTGATAGCGGCGCACGATCTTGGCAAGGCGGCCGAGGGCGACCTGCCAGGCATCGGCATGCCGGAGCAGTGTGCTGATGTCATAAAAAAGAATGCCCGGCTTGGGAAAGTCGGGGACGGCGCGGATGTGGTCTTTGAGGTTCATGGCCCTGCATAGGCAGGCTGATCCTGCGCCGCAACGGGCGCACTGGTGCCCGCGCCTGCGCCAGGCTACGCAGGCGCCATGTCCCGTCCCACCCTGGCCAGCATCGCTGGCGTACTCTTCATCCTAATCTACATGATCGGCGCAATTACATTGCCCGACGTGATCGGCCGCATGCACTGGACGCTTGAAGCGCTGTATTGGCTCGTCGCCGGGATCGTTTGGGTTTTCCCCATCCGCTGGCTCATGCTCTGGTCGGTCGGCAAGCGCTGAGCGCGTTGGTCGGGGCGAGAGGATTCGAACCTCCGACCTCTTGCTCCCGAAGCAAGCGTACTACCAGGCTGTACTACGCCCCGACCGAGCGGCGCGTATAGACCGCGCTTTCGCCAGCCGCAAGGCCTGGGGCAGACGATCCGGCTTAGGGTGTCGCAACCATCTCGAGCCGTTGCAGCACGGCTTGCACGTCCGGAAGTACCTGAAATAGCCGGGCCGCGTCCGGGGCAGCAAAGCCTTGGGTGACGGCAGCGTCGATCATGGCCAGGTACGGCGTGGCCCAGCCAGCCACGTTGCAGATCAGCACCGGTTTGTCGTGCAACGCCAGTTGCCGCCAGGTGGTGATCTCGATCGTCTCGTCAAACGTACCAAGACCGCCGGGCATGGTGACGAAAGCCTGGGCGGCGTCGAACATCAGGCGTTTGCGGTCGTGCATCGTTGACGTCAAAATAAGGCGGTCGACGCCGGCATGGGCCACTTCGCGGCGTTGCAGGAATTCCGGGATAATACCCAGCACATCGCCCCCCGCGGCCAGTGCAGCGTCGGCCACCACGCCCATCAGCCCCACACGCCCGCCGCCGTACACGAGCCGCCAGCCAGCGCGCGCAATGCCGTCACCCAGCTCCGCCGCAGCCGCGCGATAAACCGGGTCCACCCCGAATCGGGAGCCGCAAAACACGGCAACCGAATGCAGCGGCGTGGGTAGTCTTGGGGTCCGGGCCACGCTGTTCAGGACCGCCGCTCCCCATTCGGATGAGCGGCGTTTCCGCCCGAGACGGCCTGAAAGGTCGCAATGGCCAAGGTGAGCGGCTCAAATGGTTTGGTGATCACGAATGCAGGCTCCAGCGCCTCACCGGTCAGCAGCCGCTCGGGATAAGCGGTGACGAAGATGACCGGTGCATAATGGCTTTTGAGAATACGGGCCACGGCCGCGGTGCCATCGCCACCCTGTCCCAGGTTGATGTCGGCCAGGATCAGGCCGGGCTTGTGCCGCGCAGCGAGCGCCACGGCCTCTGTCTCGCTCGTTGCGACGCCGACGACACGATGGCCGCACCCGGCCACGAGTTGCTCCAGGTCCATGGCGATGATCGGCTCGTCCTCAATGATCAGCACATCGGTCGCGACGGCCGCCCGCAGGCTGTCCCGGGCGCCGTGCAGCAGGGCAGCGGCCTCGGTCTCCGAAATGGCCGTGACTTGGGCCGCCTGGCTGAGGGATAGGTCCTCCAACGATGTGAGTAGCAGGAGCTGACGCTGGACCTGGGTCAGTCCGCCGACGATGAACGGGTTGGGCGCATTCGGATGACGGCTAAAATTGTGCGTGACAATGCTGTAAAGCGCGGCGCGCGCTTCCAGCCCCGGCGGCGGCTCCGCTAGGGTGATGGCAAGGCTGTCGGCCACCAGCTGATCGCCCCGCTGCTGGCTACCGCTCAGCGCCCGCGCATAGCGCCGCGCGTAGGGAAGGGCGCGAATGAGGTCTTCGCGCTTCAGGCTCGTCATGGTCTGTCCTTTTTAGGCCATCTGTAGTTTAGGGTAGCGGGACGGATGGGCAAGCACGCGTGACAGCAGAGGTTAGCGAGACGGCTCCACCAATGGCGGGCAAACCGCTCACCGTTCAGCAGCAGGTGGGCGCGCTCCTGCCAGAGCTGCGGGGTTTCGCCCGGTTCTTGGCGCGGGACCGCACCGCGGCCGACGATTTGGTGCAGGATACGATCGTTCGTGCTTTTAACGCTATCGAACAATTTCAGCCTGGCACAAACCTGAAGGCCTGGCTGTTTACCATCCTGCGCAATCATTTTTACGAGCAGACCCGGCGCGCCCGGCGGGAAACTGCCATCATGGCGGAGTTTGCCGAGGGCGATCAGGCCGTCATCGCAACGCAGCAGGCCCGGACCGAGATCGCGGACCTGCAAGTGCTGATATTCCGTCTGCCGCCGCTGTTGCGGGAGGCCCTGATCCTTGTCGGCGCACAAGGTCTGTCGCACGACGAAGCCGCCGCGATCTGCAACGTCCCGGTCGGCACGATGAAGGCCCGGCTGTCGCGCGCCCGTGCGCAGCTATCCGCAATGGCCGGCTAGTACCTCACGCAAGCGTTACCTTGGTGAGGCAACGCTCAGGGTTTCTCGGCCATTGCTTGAGCATCATCACTCTGGAGTGCCTCAGATGCCTGAGATCGACAGCAGCTATGCGGCGACGATCGTTCCCCCGGCCGGGGCAATTTTGTGCCAGCCGGGCTTTCACAACCAAATCATCGCGATCCTGCCCAAATTGCGCGTGCAAGCCCTGGCGTTGACGCGAAACCGCTCTGCGGCGGAGGACTTGGTGCAGGATGCGGTGTGTAATGCACTAGCGGCTTCGGCCAGCTTCATCCCGGACACGAACTTTGCCGCCTGGATGCACCGGATTTTGCGGAATCGATTCATTAGCAATCTGCGCAAGCGCCGGGATACGACCGATATCGACGACGTTCCGCAAAGCGCGTTCGCAACCAACGCGGCGCATGAGGATCGCCTGGCGCTCAAGGAGCTGGGCGTCGCCATGGCTCGGCTGCCAGCCGATCAGCGCGAGGCGCTGGTCATGGTCGTGGTGCATGGCATGAGTTACGAGGCGCTGGCCGAAAGCACGGGTTGCGCCGTTGGCACTGCCAAAAGCCGGGTGTTTCGCGCGCGTCGCCAACTGGAGAAATGGCTGCTTGGCGAAAGCAAGCCGCGTACCCCGCGCAAGGTTAGCGTCGTGGACGAGACGCTGCAGCGGCTTCGTAGCGAAGCAGCTGATGACCGCACAGCACTCTAACATGTCGGCTAACTGGAGCGCGGCGGGTCTGTTGTTGTTCCGCGCTCCATGTATGATTGAGCATGGCGACTGATAAGCCCGATCTGCCCAAACCAGGGGACGCTGCAACCGTGCGAACACCAGCACAAAAAGGCGACGCCTTCGACCTATGGCTGCAACGCGGCCTGCATGAGTTGTTCGACGACATTGCGAACGAGCCTGTCCCGGATGCCCTGCTCAAAATGATCGAGGACGGGCGGCCTAAATAACCGTGCGGCGCCGGCCCGGAGTACTCGTCCGGTCGACGGCGTGGCGGTTAGCTGTTGCACAGGGCACCTGTCTGGCTTGTGCGCTGCTCGTCGGCCGATATGTCCCTTTTTCCGTAATGATTCCGGTCTGGTTCGCCGGCGTTGCAATCATGGCCTTCGCAGTCCGGCATGAGGTTACGCGCCCGATCGCCCAGCTCGAGCAGGCATTGGAGGCCTGGCGCGACCATCCTGCACCATGGCCAAAGCTCAGCACGCTCGGGCCGGTGCGCCGGCTGACTGTCCTGCTGCGACGGGCGACACAGCACTTGGCGCAGCAGCGGCGGCTGGTGCAGCAGGCGACGCAGCGCCAGGATTTGGCGATGCAGGAAATTCACCACCGGGTCAAAAACAATCTGCAGGTGGTCGCGAGCCTGCTCAATCTTCAAGCCAGCCGCATCCGCCAGCCCGAAGCGCGGGCCGAGTTCCAAGCCGCCCGTGACCGCATCCGCGCGCTCGCGACCCTGCACCGCCATCTGTACGTCTATGGCGAGATTCACACGATCGAAATGGGAGAATTCCTCGACGAGCTCTGTGGGCAGCTTTTTAAGGCGCTCGGTGAAACACTGGGAGGGCGGTTGCAACTGACGGTACAGGCGCCCGCGCTGAAGGTCAGTAGCGACCAGGCGGTCCCGCTGGCGCTGATCGTGACCGAAGCCGTCACCAACGCCGTCAAATACGCCTTCCCTGCGGGCCGTCCGGGTCATATCGCCATCACGCTGCGCCAGGATGGGGAGACTGCGACGCTGGAAGTGTCCGATGACGGCGTCGGCATCCCGTCGGGCCGGCAGCAGACGGAGGCCGGCATGCGGGACGGCATCGGCCTGCAACTCATCAACGGCTTTGCCCGGCAGCTCAACGCGACTTTGCTGGTCGATGAGGTGCTTGGCACACGCTATGTGGTCACCTTTCCCTTGCGCGCCGCGCGCTTTGACAGCCCCGCCGTCACTGGAACCTAACCGTCTTGCGGAAACCGGCGCTGCGTTGCACATCAATAGCATGCACACGATGTCCCCGGCCCTTCATGCCACCGTCACGGCCTGGCGCCGCCACCTACACGCAAATCCGGAAGTGAGCCTGCAGGAACGCGAAACTGCGGCGTTCGTGTGTCAGGTGCTCACCGGGCTTGGCATTCCGTTCGTGGCCGGAGTGGGCGGGTATGGCGTGGTCGCGACCCTCACACGCGGGCAGTCCAATCGCAGCATCGGTCTGCGGGCCGACATGGACGCGCTGCCGATTTCCGAGATGACGGGTGCGGCCTATGCCTCCACCCGGCCGGGCACCATGCATGCCTGTGGCCATGACGGGCACACCGCCAGCCTCCTGGGTGCGGCAGCGCTGCTGGCAGCCGACCCGGGCTGGACCGGCACGGTGCAACTGGTGTTTCAGCCGGCCGAAGAGGGCTATGGCGGGGCGAAGTCGATGCTGGCCGATGGCCTGCTGGAGCGGTTTCCGATGGAGCAGGTATTCGGCCTGCACAACTGGCCCGGCCTGCCCGCCGGTACGGTCGCCGTGCATGACGGACCGGTCATGGCGGCCGCGTCACGCGTGACCTACACCATC
>JANONC010000221.1:0-37512 GCA_031420655.1 Rhodospirillales bacterium
CCGGGCAGCAATCTCCGCCCGGCGCGCGTCGCCCGCCAGGACGGCCTCACCCACGCGGCTGTAATCCTCGAACCGGTCCGGCATCAGGTTGTCATGCAGGGCCTGCAACTGCACCCGCACCAGATGGACGTGCATCCGGCCGAGGATATCCTGCAGCTCCCGGTTGCCACCGATCGCGGCCATGGTGCAGTAAAAACGGTTCCGGGCGCGGATCAGCTCGAATGATGCCGGCTGGTCGCGGAACTGCTGTAGCGCCACGAAGGTTTCCGTAAAGCGGTCCCGGTTGGTGCCTTCGCCGATCCGCCGCGCCGCGAGACGCGCTGCCATGCCGATCATCAGTTCCAGCACGTCCAGGATGTCGAGTATCTCCGCCCGGTCCAGCACGCGGATCGCTGCGCCGCGGTGGCGGCTTAATGTCACGATGCCCTCGGCGGACAGCCGGTTCAGCGCTTCGCGGACCGTGCCGCGGCTCACGTTCCACTTTTTAGTCAGGTCGGCTTCCACCAGGCGCTGGCCCGGCACATAGGAGCCTTTATAGAGGCCCTGCACGATCTCGTGAAAGATCATGTTTGGCGAGCTGATAGTTGCTGGCGCCTCCAGTTCCCCTGCTGGATCCGCCTGGGTAACGTCTCGCTGGCTCAATAGTAATCCCTTCCGGAATGGCAGCAGGCTCGTTCAGGTCTTCTATCTATACTGGGACGCGACGGGACGGGGGCTAGCCCCACGGGCGCCGCCCGGTGCTGTTTCCGGCAGGGTTCCGTCACCCCGCAACGCCGCCACCTCGGCTGCCGCCGCTCGAACACCCCGGCGACGCCGGATGCGCCGTGGATGACGATGTCGTAAGCGGGCCGGCCACAATACGGGCCACCGGGGCCATAACCAGTGATCACGCAATGCACCAGCGCCGGGCGGGTCGTGCGCACGCTGGCGGCGTCCAGGCCCAGCGCTCCAGCGCATCCGGGCGCATGTTGGTCACCACGGCGTCCGTCGTATCCAGAAGCCGGTTCGGCACGCGGGCGGCACCGGGCGCTTTCATGTCCAGATACAGCCCGTGCATGCCGCTGTTCAGGTGCAGGAACGTGCCGGAGTGCGCACCCGTAGGCGAAGCGCCACCCAGCGTACGCAACAGGTCACCGCCGGGCGGCTCTAGCTTGATCACCTTCGCCCCGTAGCCCGCCAGGCGCAGCGTCGACACCGGCCCTACGACGATGGTGGCGAGGTCGAGCACGCGTTTGCCAACCGGGCTGCCACGACCGAGCCCGATGCGTCCGCGTTGGCCCCCGTCATGGCGGTCAGCACGCCGATGCGGATCGTATTGTCCACACTCTCGGCGCGGGCCGGCAGCCCGGGGCACGCCAGGACTAGCCCGGATAGCAGGGCGATCCGCCCCAAGGCCTAGCAGCGTCGCGCGGTCCGATTGAAGTCCATTCCCGTCTCCGGCTCTGGTCGATGTCGTACCTATGGACTGAATGCCGAAGGTGGAATGATGTCAACAACTCCGTCCGACAATCGCCGGCTTACCCGCCAGGCGGGGCAGACCTTTGCCCGCCATCATAGCGGCGGCTGCGCTGCTTGCTTTTCCGCTTCCTACACCCGTGGTACGGGACGCTTGACCCTCTAAATTCGGGATCGTAGGGTGCTATTGTCATACAATCGGGACGGCATCAATGTTCGAAATGACTGGGCGGGCTAGTGAGCTGAAGGATAAGCTCGAAGCGTTTATACACGCCGAAATCTACCCGAACGAAGCCCGGTTCTTCGAAGAATCAGAGCAGGGCGGCCCTTGGGTGGTTCAGCCCGTGATTGAGGAGCTTAAGCGAAAGGCGCGCGCCGCCGGGCTGTGGAACCTGTTTAAGCCACTCAGCGCGGCGCACAGCAACGGGCTGTCCAACCTCGATTACGCCCCGCTATCGGAGGTGATGGGCCGGTCGAACATGGCACCAGAAGTGTTCAACTGTTCCGCGCCCGATGTCGGCAACATGGAAGTGCTGGAGCGCTACGGTACGCCCGAACAGCAGGCGAAATGGCTCCAGCCCCTGCTCGCGGGGGACATCCGCTCCTCATTTGCGATGACAGAACCTGCCGTCGCGTCATCGGACGCGACCAACATCGAAAGCTCGATCAGGCGCGAAGGAGACGAGTACGCCATCAACGGCCGTAAATGGTACACGACCGGGGCCACGGACCCACGCTGCACGCTCATTATCTTCATGGGAAAGACGGACCCGGACAACCCGGACCGCCACCGGCAGCAATCGATGGTGCTGGTGCCCAAGGACACGCCGGGTGTCACGGTGCTACGGCCCATCCCGATCTTTGGCTATTATTGCGTGCCGGACCGTGCATCCGAAGTGGACTTCAAGGACGTGCGCGTCCCCGTATCCAACATACTGTTGGGCGAGGGCCGGGGCTTCGAAATCGCGCAGGGGCGGCTTGGGCCAGGGCGCATCCACCACTGCATGCGGCTGATCGGCCTGGCGGAGCGCACGCTGGAGAAGATGTGCGAGCGTGCGAACAGCCGTGTCGCCTTCGGCCGCCCGCTGGCGGACCAGACAGTGACGCTAGAGCGCATCGCAGAATCGCGCATCATGATCGAGCAGTCGAGGCTGCTGACACTAAAGGCCGCGTACATGATGGACACGGTGGGTAACAAGGCTGCGAAGGCCGAGATTGCCATGATCAAGGTCGCGGTGCCCAACATGGCGTGCAAGGTGGTGGACTGGGCCATCCAGATGCATGGCGGCGGCGGCACCAGCAACGATTTTGGCCTGGGCGTCGCCTATGCCACCGCGCGCATTCTGCGCCTGGCGGACGGGCCAGACGAGGTGCACCGCAACCAGATCGGCCGGCTGGAACTGCGCCGCCACACCCGGCCGGCGGCCGACGCCGGGCAGCCGCAGCGCATGGCGGCCGAGTAGGCGGCCCGTGCCCGGCGGCTTCCGCCCGTTGCACGGCGTGCGGATTATCGACTTCTCGACCAACATGGCGGGCCCCTACGCCACCATGATACTGGCGCAGCTTGGCGCAGAGGTCATCAAGGTGGAGCCGCCTGGCGGTGACGACGCCAGGCACTGGCCGCCCGCGATCGGCGACGGCAGCGTGGTCCATGCCCATATGAATGCTGGCAAACGCGGCATCGTGCTGGATCTCGCGCAGGAGCAAGGACGGGCGGTGGCGTTGCGGCTGCTGGCCCGGGCCGACGTGGTGCTGCAATCGATGCGGCCGGGCGTGGCCGACCGTATCGGCATAGGTGAGGCCGCGTGCCGGTCCGTCAGTCCGGACGTGCTGTACTATGACTTAAATGCTTTCGGTGCCGGGCCGGAAGGGCGGGCGCTGCCGGGCTACGATCCGCTGGTGCAGGCCTTCAGCGGTATCATGCGCATGAACGGTCATGACGGCACCCCGCTGGCCCGGTGCGCGCCCTCCGTCATCGACCTTGGCACCGGGCAGTGGATTGCGACCGCTGTGCTCGCCGCCATGCTGTCCCGCCACCGCGGCCATGCGGTGCACAAGATGGAAACAGCCCTGGTCGACACCGCGTTCAGCCTCGTCCCCTATCAGGCCACGGCGGCGCACATGAGCGGGCAGCGGCCGAAGCGGGCCGGGTCGAGCAACCCGATTGCGGCACCCTACCAGGTCTATCCGCTCGAGGGCGGGGATATGATGCTGGCCGCCCCAAACCAGCGCCTGTGGGAGCGGGCCGTGGCCGTGCTGGCCGCGCCGGAGCTGCTGGAAGACGAGCGCTTCCGCACGGTTACGACACGGTCGCGCAACAACGCGGCGCTGGACGAGGCCATCCAGGCACGGCTGGCCGGGGCGGGCCTTGATGTATGGATATCCCGCTTCCGCGACGCCGGCGTCCCGGTTACTCCGGTGCCAAGCCTGGAACAATCTATCCGCTCCCCAACGGCCGTTGAACGCGGCACGATGAACGAACTGGACGGCGTGCCGCTGGTCCGCCTGCCCTGGATGGTAGACGGCAGGCCGGTGCTTCCAGACCGGCCAGCGCCCCGCCTGGGCGAACACACGATGGAGATCCTAGCGGAGCTGGGCTTTGACGCCGGGGAGCGGGACTTGCTGCTCCGCGCCAACATCGTGGTGGCCTGCGCGCCGCCGGCACCGGTCGCGCACGCGGCTGCTTCGGGTGATAACCGAGCCGGACCCGGCAAAGTAAACAACCGGCGGGCCGTTCGGGTGGGGAAGAAAGCGTAATGAGCGCATGGTGGTGTTGCCAACAGATGGCAGCGGGCAAGCCGTCTTGACGCCCACAGCCGCACCGGCCTGCCTGCGCGTGGCAGAGTTCAGCACGGGCATGGCCGGCGCCTATTCCGGCTGGCTGCTGCATCGCATGGGTGCATCCGTGTCCCGCATCGCCCCGCCGCCTCCCACGGGCGAAGACGCCCTGTCCCTCGCCTTGCGTTTCTTGGCGGAGGGTAAGGCGCAGGCCATCGATTGGGACGGTGCTGATATCGTGGTCATCGACGACCTTCCAGGTTTCGAAGCTTTGGCCGGTGCCAAACTCGGCGCATTGGCCGCCCGCCACCCCAGCACCGTGTTCGGCGTGTCGAGCGTTTATGGCCTGACCGGGCCACTCGCTGGCGCTCCGGCCTCGGCGCTGGACGCGCAGGCGATCAGCAGCACGGCCTGGGTGTTGGGTGAGGCAGGGCGCACGCCGCTTTCCGTGCCGCCCGGCGTGCTTGAGTGCCAGGCCGGCGCGCACCTCCTCACCGCCTGCCTCGCCGCCCGGCACGGCGGGCTGCCAGACGGTCGCGGACAGGTGGTGGACATCGCGCTGGCCGACGTGCTGGCCTCCTACGTTGCGGTGAACTGCCGGTTTTATATCCACCATGGGATGCAATGGGCCCGCGCGGGCCGCCGCGCCTCCAACTCCGGCGGCGCTTATCCGTTCGTGATCCTGCCCTGCAAGGACGGAGACGTCTGCCTGTCCGGCCGCACCCGCCCAGAATGGGAGCGCTTTGTGCTGGCCATGGGCTCGCCAGGTTGGGCCCGCGAACCCCGCTACACCAAGCTGCGGGCCATGGGGCAACAGTACCCGGAGGAGGTGGACGCGCTGATCCTGCCCTGGCTGCGCGTGCGCACGAAGGTGGAGATCGCCGCCCTTGCGCACGAGTACCAGCTCACGATCGCCCCGCTGCGGCATTTCGACGAGATCCTAGCGACCCCACAGCTGAGCGAGCGCGGGTTCCTAACGGCGTGGACGGATCACGGGCGTAGCCTGCGTGGCCCAGGCCTACCGTTTCATGCCACGGCGCAGCGCCGCGCAGGGCCGGATTTCGCCGGGACGCTGTTGAGCGCGGTGGCACCGGCACGGCAGTCCGCCGGGGGTAAGCCGTTGGCCGGGCTGCGCGTGCTGGATTTCGGTTGGGTGTGGTCGGCACCGCAGGCCGGGTCGATCCTGGCGCAGCTCGGTGCGGAGGTCATCAAGGTCGAGCACGGCCGCCGTTTGGACAATGCACGCATGTCCGGGACGGTCATCCGCGACGGCGTCAAGGTGGATGGCGATAAGACCGCCATGTCGCCGATGTTCCACCAGATCAACAAGAACAAGCTGGGTATCACGCTCAATACCAAGCTGCCGGAGGGCGTGGCGCTTGCCCGCCGTCTGGCCGTAATCAGCGATGTGGTACTGGAGAATATGTCGGCCGGTGCCATGGACCGCGCCGGGCTGGGATATGAGATGCTGTTGGCGCTAAACCCGCGGCTGATCATGGTGGCGATGACGGGCGCCGGGCAGTTTGGCCCCCTGGCGGACATGCGGACCTACGCGCCCGCCATGTCCTCTTTTGCTGGCATGGAGTCCCTGGTCGGCTATCCCGGAGAGGGCCCGGTGGGCGCGCTGAACTTCGCGGTGGGCGACCCGAACGCCGCGGTGCACGGCCTGGTGGCCCTGTTCGCCGCACTGGCCCGGCGGGACGCGACCGGTGCCGGCTGCTACATCGACCTATCGCAGACCGAGGCCCTGCTCGCGACCCTGGCCCCCGCCATGCTGCAGGCGCAGGCGGAGGGGCGGCAGCCACCCCCAGCCGGCAACGCCCATCCCTCCATGGCGCCCCACGGCATCTACCGGGCCGGGGGGGCCGACCGATGGCTGTCTGTGTCCGTGGCCACCGATACCCAATGGGCGGCGCTGGCCGCGATGCTGGGCGCAGGCGCGTCCGGTGCGCGCTATGCCACCACCGCCGGACGGCTTGCGGACCGGGACGCGCTGGACCGGCTGATCGAGGCGTGGACGCAAACGCAGGATCGCGACGCGCTGGTGGCCCGGTTGCGCGCCGCCGGCATCGCCGCCGCCCCGGTGCAGGATATTAGCGAGATGTGGAACGACAAGCAGCTCGATGCACGCAACATGAGGGGCACCGCAGTGCTGCCCGGCCTGGGCGAGGAGGTGCTGTTCCGCGCCCCCTGGCTGTTTGCAGACTTCATGCCGGAGCGCGACGGGCGTGGCCCCTTGCTGGGCGAGCACAACGCCGCGGTGCTGCAGGGCCTACTTGGTCTGTCCGGGGCCGAATTCGACCGGCTGGTCGCAGACGGCGTGATCGCATGAGCGAGGCAGCGTCCCAGGCTCCGGCTTTGTGGAAGGGAGCGCTGGAGGAGGCGCGCAGCCTGATTGGCGTCAATCTGCGCCGTGGCGACCACCGCTGGAACACGGACGCGCACCCGGACAGCGTGCGTCATTTCCGTGCCGGTATTGGCGACGACAATCCGTTATTTACCGACCCGGCCTACGGCGCAGCCACAAGCCACAGCGCCGGGCTAGCACCAGGCTGCCTCCTGTACACGATCGACAGCACGATCGTGGCGCCCAAGCTGCGTGGCATTCAGTGGATGTATGGCGGCACCGAATGGGAATGGTACCACCCAGTCCGGCACGGTGACCGGCTGACCAACTGGGTCGGCGATGACGGCTTCGTCCGTGCCATGGCGGTCAAAGTGCAGCGGCCGAACATCTTCGGCGACACGTCCTGGTGCCGCGGCCAGGTGGTGGACAAACGGGTGGAAGACGGCGTGCATTTGGTGGATTTCGAGATCTACGTGGAAAACCAGTTCGGCGAAAAAACGGCGACCGGCACCGCAACCGCCGCGCTGCCGGTGGCCGCCCGTGGCTGACCCGGCGCGAACCCCCGTCCTGATCGGGATCGGTACCGCGACCCGGCGGGAGGACGACCCGCATTGTGCTTTGGACCCGCTTGCCCTGATGACAGAAGCGGCGCGCCAGGCCGGGGCGGATTGCGGCGTGCCCGGCCTACTCACGCGGGTGGACCGCATCCTGGTGCCGCGCGGCCGCTGGAGTCATGGCAACCCGGGCCGGGCGATTGGGCAGGCAATCGGGGCCCCCGGCGCACGCAGCGTGCTGTCCACCGTGGGCGTGCTGCAGCAAACGCTGTTCGGGGCCGCCTGCGCTGCCATCGCCGCGGGCGAGATCCGTTCGGCGCTGGTGGTGGGGGGCGACGCCGGCTACCGGCTGTTGCGCGCCCGCATCACTGGCACCGCGCTACCGCCACCCGCAGAGGCAGACATTGAGCCCGATGAGCTGCTCGCCCCCAAGGAGGAGTTGCGGCACCCCGCGGAAGTGCGGGCTAAGCTGCACATGCCCGTCAGCCTGTACGCGATTATCGAAAGCGCCTACCGCGCCCGGCACGGCTGGTCGGTGGCAGCACACCGGGACCGGATCGCCACCCTCTATGCCCGGTTCAGCACCGTGGCCGCGGCCAATCCGGATGCGTGGACGCGCACGCCGCTCGACGCTGCCACGATCCGCGACCCGTCCGCACGCAATGCCATGCAGGCGTTCCCCTACACGAAGCTGCTCTGCTCCTCCTGGAACGTGGACCAGGCGGCGGCGCTACTGTTCTGCTCCGAGGCGGAGGCCCTGGCGGCGGGCGTGCCGAGAGACCGGTTCGTGTACCCCTGGTCGTCTACAGAATCGAACCACATGGTCGCGGTGTCCGCGCGGGCCGGGCTGGGCACATGCCCCGGCGCAGCGATCGCTGGACGCGCGGCCCTGTCGCCATTCGGGATCGACGCCGCCAAGCTT
This sequence comes from Rhodospirillales bacterium, assembly GCA_031420655.1. Classification (GTDB taxonomy): domain Bacteria; phylum Pseudomonadota; class Alphaproteobacteria; order Acetobacterales; family Acetobacteraceae; genus JANPPS01. Next base: position 8,057 of record JANONC010000221.1, read on the forward strand.
GACTTGATAGACTTGTACAGCTGTTTCCCGGTCGCGGTAGAATCCTTTGCGGAGGCGGTGGGGCTGGACCTGGGGCGGGACCTGACTGTCACGGGCGGCATGGCCTATGGCGGCGGGCCGTACAATAACTACGTGCTGCAAGCCACCGCGCGGATGGGCCGGCTGTTGCGGGCCGGGGCGGGCGTTACCGGGCTGGTGTCCACCGTGTCCGGCGTGCTGACCAAACAGGGCTTCGGGCTCTGGTCCACCACCCGGCCCGGGCCCGGTTTTCAATGGGCGGACGTGACGGACGCGGTCGCGGCTTCTGTGGGCACAAAAGAGGTGCTGGCCAGCTACGCCGGGCCAGGCCGCATCGCCGGCTATACGGTGCTGCACGAACCCAACCGCCCCGTCATTGCCATTGCCGTGGCGGACCTTGACGGCGATGCACGCGCCCTGGCCACCAGCGTTGACCCGGCGGTGATCGCCGCCTTCGAAAGCGACCGGGAGTGTGTCGGCGCAGCGCTACAGGTCGATGGCGAGCACTTCCGCCTCGCAGCATGACAGAAGCGATGCACACGGTGCGCGACGTGTGCACCCCGGCCGGATCGCCGCGATGCTGGGGCTTGATCCCGGCACCTATACGGCGGGCCGACTGCCGCGCGGCTGGCATGTTGGCCTATTCACCACGGCCACGCAGCAAAGCGCGCTGCGGCCGGACGGCCTGGGTAGCCTGGGTTTCGATCTGCCGGACCTTGTTTGCCGCGTGTGGTGGCCGGCGGGCGCACGCTGCGTTTCGTGGGCGACATCCCAATCGGGGCCGCCCTGCACAGAAATTACCGGCTCGGTTCCGTAGTGGAAAAGTAGGGACGCTCCGGCCGCCGAAGCGCCAGAGGCGGCGCTGGAGCACACCGTTTTACCTACCGCGGCCATGCTCCTGCGATACTGCGCCATCACCTTCAACACCCACCGCATCTATTACGACCCACCCTATGCCCACGATGTGCTGGATCCACTAGCGTACGCAGGGCTTCACCAGCGGGCCGCCCAGGTCGCGGTCGGTGCCGGTCAGGTCAGCGAGGATGCCAAGCTTGATGACCGCACGGGTTTGGGCGCTGCCGGGGCAGGACCCATTTATGGCAAGCGAACTGCCCGCAGCCAGCGCGTCCGGTACTGTCGCAGTCACGGTCGCTGGTGGACCGGTCGTTGCCGCTGGATCGCTTAAGTTGCGGCACAGCCAGATAGCCCAAAACGGCCCTTTACCGGCAGCGCGCCAATTGAACCGCAGCAGGCCCAGGTAAGCCGCGGCCTGCGTAGTTTCCGATTCTGCCGCCAGTTATCCTGGGCCCATACCGTGCGGAGGTACCGGAGGCTCGCTTCATGGCTCAGATCACGCGGCGAATTCTGCTTGGGTCAGCGGCTGTGTCTGGATGGTCCGGGTATGCCCTGGGTCGAACCGTATCGGGCAGCCTGCCTTGGGCACCCAACGACGCCGCGCCGCCCATAGCAGTTCATCCCGGCCCATGGCTATTCCTGACGGCTGCCGAAGCCGCCGCCGTCGACGCCATCATTGCCCGGTTGATTCCGTCCGATGAGTTAGGGCACGGCGCACGCGAGGCGGGCGGTACGACGTTCATCGACCGGCAATTGGCTGGCCCGTATGGCGGGCACGATTGGCTTTACATGCAAGGGCCGTTTGCGGCTACGCCTCTGCCAAGCCAGGGCCTGCAGTCGCCGGTTACGCCCAGGGACCAGTATCGCCAGGGACTAGCCGCGCTGGAGCAATATTGCCGGGGCGTTTTTGGCAGCCGCTTGTTTGCAGATCTGCCGGTGCCAGACCAGGATACGCTGCTAGCCGGATTGGAAAGCGGAGCCATTACACTGCCCGGCACCGATGGGCGGGCGCTGTTCGCAATCCTGCTTGCCAACACGATCGAGGGCTATTTTGCCGATCCCATCTACGGCGGCAACCGCGACATGGCGGGCTGGCAGCTCCTCGGGTTTCCCGGCACACGATACGATTACCGCAACGTGCTCGAGCGGCCGAACCAGCCCTACACCTCCCCGCCCGTTGGCCTTCAAGGCCGTCCCGCATGGGGACCGGTATGACCCGGCGCCTGCCGCCCAAGGACGTGGTGGTCGTAGGCCTAGGCTGGACTGGGTCCATTATGTCGCTAGAACTGGCCCGGTCGGGCTTGGCCGTCGTAGCGCTCGAACGTGGTCCGTGGCGGGATACCGCTACCGATTTCAACATCGGTACCGCGCCGGACGAACTACGCTATGGCGTGCGCCACGAGATATTCCTGCGCCCCACGCAGGAGACGCTGACGATGCGCAACACCCCCGCCCAGGTGGCGCTGCCAATCCGGCGGTGGGGCAGCTTCCTGCCAGGTAACGGCGTGGGCGGCGCTGGCGTGCATTGGAATGGTCAAACCTGGCGTTTCGCCCCGGACGATTTCCGCCTGCGTAGCCGCCTGACGGAACGGTATGGCGCGCCGTTCCTGCCAGATGGTCATCAAATCCAGGATTGGCCGGTCACCTATGACGAACTGGAGCCAAGCTACGACCGGTTTGAGCGGCTGTGCGGTATTTCGGGTGAGGCCGGCAATATTGGCGGCGTGCTACAGAGTGGCGGAAACCCGTTCGAGGGGCCACGCGCCCGCGGCTACCCGACCCGGCCCATGCAGCAGGGCTACGCGCAAAACCTGTTCACGACCGCCGCCCGCGGCATGGGCCTGCACCCATTCCCGCGCCCATCGGCCAATCTGTCGGAAGCCTACACCAACCCGTATGGCTGCCGCATGGCTCCCTGCACCTATTGCGGGTTTTGCGAGCGGTTCGGCTGCGCAAACTATTCGAAGGCAAGCCCGCAAGCCTGCGTGCTGCCGGCGCTCGTACGTGAACCGCAATTCGAAGCGCGCACGGAGTGCGAGGTCACCCGCGTCGTCTTGTCCCGCGACGGTACCCATGCAACGGGCGTGATGTACGTGGACCGCCACGGCCAAGAGTGGGAGCAGCCGGCAGAGCTGGTGGTGTTATGCGCCTACAGCCTTTTCAACGTCCGGCTCATGCTGCTTTCTGGCATCGGCCAACCCTACGACTTTGACCGGGGTGAGGGCGTTGTGGGGCGCAACTACGCGTACCAGACCGGAACCGGTGCCACCGGCTTTTTCAACGATACCCGGTTTAACCCGTTTGCGGCGGCGGGCTCGATCGGTGTGATCGCGGACGACTACAACAGCGACAATTTCGATCACGGCCCGCACGGCTTCGTGGGCGGCGCTTCTATTGGCAGCGGCGGCACGAACGGCCGACCGATCCAATATCATCCAGTACCGCCGGGGACGCCGGCCTGGGGCAGCGCGTGGAAGCGTGCAGTTCAGGCCAACTACCAGCGTGTCGCCAGCGTCGATGCGCAGGGTAGCGTCATGAGCTACCGGGACAGCTTCCTAGACCTCGACCCGACCTACAAAGATCCGCTGGGCCGTCCGCTGATGCGGATGACGTTCGACTATCACGACAACGAGCGCCGCATGGCCAATTGGATGGCGGATCGCTGTAACGAGTTGGCCTTAGCGATGGGGGCGAAACAAACTGCGCTTCGGCGGCTTGCCGGCCCGTGGTCTGTGGTGCCGTACCAAAGTACGCACAACACCGGTGGTGCCGTGATGGGCGCTGACCGGCGCACGAGTGCCGTAAACCGCTATCTGCAAAGCTGGGACGTACCCAACGTGTTCGTCACCGGCGCATCCGCCTTTCCACAGAACCCTGGTTATAACCCGACGGGCACGGTGGGCGCGCTGACGTATTGGGCGCTCGACGCCATCCGCGACAAATATCTGAAATCCCCTGGCCCTCTGGTCCCAGCATGAGCATACGTTTGGCCGCGGCGTTGCTGCTGTTAGCAAGCCCGGCGGCTGCCGACCCGGACACCTATGCGCAAGTCGCGCGCGGCCGGGCCTTGGCGACAGCCGGCGATTGCATCGCCTGCCACACCGTACCGGGCGGCATCCCTTTTGCCGGCGGACTCGCGCTCGAAACGCCGTTTGGCACCATCATGACGCCCAATCTAACACCCGATCTGGCGACCGGCCTCGGCCGCTGGACGGCAGACGGGTTCGCCCGCGCCCTGCATGAAGGGCGGAGTCCGGACGGGACACGGCTCTACCCTGCTTTTCCGTACACCTATTACACTCGTGTCACCCGGGCCGACAGCGATGCGATCTTTGCCTATCTCCGCGCGCTGCCGCCTGTGTCCAACGCCGTGAACCGCAGCACGCTGCCGTGGCCATTCAGCATTCGCACGTCGATGTTGGCTTGGAACGCATTGTATTTCACGCCAGGCGAGGTGCCGCCGGACCCGCAGCGCTCCACCCTCTTCAACCGCGGTGCCTATCTGGTGGAAGGGTTGGGGCATTGCGGCGCGTGCCACACGCCGCTCAGTCTGCTCGGGGCGGCAAAAGACAATCGGCATTTGCAAGGCGGCCAGCTCCAGGGTTGGGTCGCGCCCAGCCTGACGAACGATAACCGCACCGGGCTGGGAGCCTGGCAGGTGGACGATATCGTCGAGTACTTGCAGACAGGCCGCAACGCCCAGAGTGCCGCGAGCGGCCCGATGGCCGAGGTCGTTGCCAACTCCACGTCACACATGCCCAAGCCGGACCTACGTGCAATAGCGACGTACCTTAAGGAACGCGGCAGCGCCGGTACGCCAGCGCCTGCCCCAGTGGCAGCGTCGGACCCGCGTATGCAGGCGGGCGCGGCGATCTATGGCGACACGTGCGCGGCGTGTCACAACCAAGCTGGCACCGGTGTCGCTCAGCTATTTCCGGCATTAGCCGGTAGTGCTGTGGTGCAGCAGGATGACCCGGCGACGCTGGCCCGCATCGTCGTAACCGGCACGCGGGCCGTGGCGACCGATGCTGCACCAACCGCTCCGGCCATGCCATCGCTCGGCTGGCGTTTGTCGGACACGCAGGTCGCCGCAGTGCTGACCTACATACGCAATAGCTGGGGTAATACCGCGCCCGCAGTAGCAGCCTCTGACGTGCGAGTAATACGCGCCAAAGTTGTGGCACCCTAGGTGGGCCGGTTTGATAACGGCTGTACTTTGCCGGCTTCGACAGACCACTTTTCTGCTTCGCCGGTCCGCTCAGAAGGCGAACTCGTTATTTCTCAGCAGCAGGCCGAATTTACCTTAGCCTTGAGCGATACGCCGACGGTCCAGGACGGTGTAGGCGCGGACGGAGAACAAACTCCATGAACACCACATCGCGCGTGCCGCCCGCGCAGGATCCGATCCAGGCCAGCCTTACGCAGGCTGACGACCGCGTTCTGCTCAGCCACTGGATGCCGCCCCAGGCCGGGATCGTACCGCGCATCCGTTTTGGATCGCGCTGGGTCAACGTGCTTTGGGCGCTGCCAATCGTTTTCGTGCTGCTCGTCACCGGCGTGGCCGTGGCGCAGGGGTTGCGGACGCTGCCCAGCGTGCAGGCGTTCCTGGCGAACTACCCCGGCGTGCCAGCCTCCGCCTATGCCGTCACCTCGGGCTTTCCGGCATGGCTGCGGGTCAGCCATTTCCTCAACTTGCTCTTCATGACGTTCATCATCCGTGCCGGCATCCAGATCCTCGCCGACCATCCGCGGCTGTACTGGCATCGCGACTGCACGCCGGGGACCGATTGGTTCCGCTTTCAAAAGCCGGTGCCGGCCGGCCGGGTCTGGACCGCGAAAGATGACTCCGTGACTATCCCAGGATGGCTGGGCATCCCCGGCATCCGCCACTCCATCGGCCTGGCCCGGTGGTGGCACTTCTCGGTCAACATGCTCTGGCTGCTCAACGGCGTCGCCATTTACGTCCTACTATTCTCAACCGATCAGTGGCATCGGCTGGTGCCTACGACATGGGAGGTGCTCCCGAACGCGGCCTCGACTGCGCTGCAATATCTGTCGCTGACGTTCCCCGAAGACCATAGCTGGACGCGCTACAACAGCCTGCAGCAGCTCACGTACTTCCTGACCGTGTTCGTCGCTGCGCCCACCTCCGTCGTCACTGGCTTGCTGCAAAGCCCGTCACTGTCCAACCACCTCGGCTGGATCGGGCGCGTGTTAAACCGACAGCGGGCGCGCTCCATCCACTTCCTGGCGATGTGGTGGTTCCTTCTATTCATCCTGGCGCATGTCACGCTGGTCTTCATCACGGGCGCGCGGGTGAACCTGAACATGATGTGGGCCGGGGTGAACGACGCGTCCTGGAGCGGCTTTGCTGTCTTTACGCCGCTGGTCGCGCTGGTGGCGCTGGCCTGGTGGCGGGCGTCCCCCTTCACGATCCGCCATGCCCGATTGGTGCAGAAGACGGGAGAGTTCATGGTCGGATGGCTGAAGGGCCTTGCCGAGTGGTGGGACCCAAGGAGCCAACTGACCGAGGCGGATATCTCGCCCTATTTCTGGCCCAACGGCACCATGCCGCACTCGGCCGCGTTCGACGACCTGGTTGCGAGCGGCTTCGCCGGCTACCGGCTGCGGGTGGGCGGCTTGGTCGACCGGCCGCAGGAGTTCTCGCTGCCGGACCTTCGGGCGATGCCGCAGCAAGAACAGATCACGACGCACTTTTGCATCCAGGGCTGGTCTGGCGTCGCCAAATGGGGCGGCGTGCCCATGCGGCACATCATGGACTTGGTACGCCCCACGGCGGAGGCGCGCTACGCCGTATTCTACTCCCTGGCCGATGGCGCTGACGCCGGCCGGTACTACGACGTGCACAAGATTAGCAACATGCGTCACGCGCTCACGATCCTGGCCATCGACATGAATGGCGCTCCGGTCAGCGTGCTGCACGGCGCCCCAGTGCGGCTACGCTGCGAGAACGAACTGGGCTTCAAGATGGTCAAATGGGTCGCGGCCATCGAGTTCGTGCGTGACTTCAAGGATCTTGGCGCCGGGCAGGGTGGCTATAACGAGGACCACGAGTTCTACGGCTACCGTATGCCGATATGACAGGGCAGCGTCGGCTGGGGCTGGGTGTCGCCCACGTCCCAGGATGGCTGACTTTGATCATACCGGGGATCATCAGTGGGCAAGTTTTAGCGTTTTAGCAGCCTCGGATGTTCCCGAGCCGATGACTACTGACCCATGATTCTCGACGCGCCCTTCTGGACCAAGAATGAGCCTGGCGTAGCGCACGAGGGGGCCCCGCTCAGGCCCGTGCGGTTCCAGGTGGAATTCCATCACATGGCCAAGGCGGCCGTGGCCTATCCCGGTTGCGGACAGGAGCAGCTTTTACTCAACGAGCCCGGCCTTCTGGATTGCCGGGGTAAACCAACGTACCGTCGGGTTGGCGGATGGCGGCCGGGTTCAGGCTGGCTGGTTCGACTTTGCCAGGTCCCATGATGTGGAAGACTTGTTCGCCTTCGGCGATAAGGTAATCGGCGATGATCCGCCGGTGGCAGCGCCACCACACTGCCTCGGCGCACATAATGGCGCAGGAGTGGATGCGGCCAAGCTCGCGTAGCTCGACAAACCCGGCGCAAAACGCTGCGGTGGCAGTGTAATCGGCGTAGTTCCGGAAGCTCAGGTTGTCCCAGTAGGTGTTCGGGGATAGCGCCTCGTCCCGCCTGCGCCCGCGCAAGCCGCCAAGCTGTTGGATGTGACGGTAGCCCATCTGCCAGGCCGCCAGGCTCTCGGATACTACGTCGAAGTTGAACTGCGGGTTGGTGCGCGAGCGGGGGAAGGCGCGAACGTCCACCACGAACCCGGCCCCGGCCTCTTGCAGCAGGCCAGCCAGATCAGCCACCGATCGGGTGGAATGACCAATCGTGAAGAACGCGGGCACCATGGCCGGCAAAAAGCTCCTCAGCCGCTCTGCTTCTTGAGTGCCGAACCTTTGTGCATTGCGATGTGGTCCGTCTTGCTACTCTTGATCTCGTATTGCGGCTCGGCCTCGCTCGCGTGACGGATGTGCCCTTTGTAATCAACGTCCCTGGTGTGGGTCTTGATAATCGTGCCGCTGACGTGTCCGGCCTCCGAATTCCACGTTACTCGATCGCCGATATTGAATTTCTCTACCATGTTTCCGCGTCCCTGCTTGCAGCGTCTCCAACACCGAACGCTACTACGACATCTTGTTTCGAAAACGAGCGGCCCGCTCGATGATGTCCGTAATGTGATCCGCGGCTTGGACGGTTAGCGGATGACGCGTGAAGCCCGGCCTCGGCGATATGTAGGATACCATTTCGCCTGCGACTTTCAGCTCTTGATCCGATGCCGAAACTAGCAAGGCGATGACCAGGTTCTCCAACGCAATGACGCGTACATGGAGCACTTCGAGTTCGGCATTGCCCATCTTGGGAAACGGCGGTTCTCTCTCCATCGGATGCGGCGCAGCCTGCGGGCCGTCGGCTTCGGCACCTCCCTCATTGTCCCATCTGGACAGTGCCCGCTGGCGCTGAAGCTCGGCGCTCAACAACTCAGAGCCACGATCAGACATGCAAGGTTCCCCTTCCGAAGCGGCGCGCTTTGTTCGGCTCTGCTATCCTAATCCAGAGCCAACGTTCATAACGTAATCCCAAGGCAGGGTTTCATCGTGCCCCTGATCGCGCGCGCCGAACAGAAGGGTCAAATGTCCCTTAAGGGCCCGCGCAGGTAGCATCTCGAACCCCTCCCGGGACCTGCCGACGACGAGGGGCTGCGATCGACCGCTGTCGCGCCCGATCGTCCCAAACGGAACCGGCCGCTACCGGCGGGCAATTTGTGGGGCCGAAGGCAGTACCACGCGGCCCACTGTGCCCTTTGCCTTCATGAGGGCGTGCCCGAGCGCCACCTCTGTTCTGCCGAATACCGCGGCGATGTCCGGCGTCATGCGGCCGCGTGCGACCAGGTCTGTCACCTGCACGAGATCGTCAAGCGGGGCATGGCTGCTGCCAACGATCTCGATCTCCTTCAGGGTGCCAAGGGCCGGGTTGAACGGCACGGTGCCCGGCTGCACGTTGCCTACAACCACCAGCAGCCCGCCCGGCCGCAAGGAGCGTATGCTGGAAGCGAAGGTGGAACGCGCGCAGTTCTGTAGCCGGGCCGTCGGATTAGTGGGGGCGGAAGCCCCGGTCCTGCGGGCCTGACTCGGCGCCTGTCGCCCGACCTGGTCATCAAGCTGGAAGCGCCCCCAGAGACCCTGGCGCTGCGTGAGCCGAGCATGGATCCCCGGGTGATCCAGGAGCGGGTGAATGCTCTGCAGCGCCTGCGTTTTCCCGGTGCCCGGGTGGTCCGGGTGGATGCGACGCAGCCATTTGATGACGTGCTCCGGGCCGTGAAGGCCGCGGTCTGGTCAATGCTGTAGGGCCGCCAACGGAGATGACCGATGATCGTCGAGCTGTTCGGCCCGCCCGGGGTGGGCAAAACCACGTTTGCTGCGGCCCTCACGCAGGGAATGCGCGAGCATGGCTGCCCAATAGAGCCGGTCGTGAGCTATCGCCCAGCGGAGCAAGAAGCCGGTCAGGGGGGCGTCAGGCGGTTGCCGCGGCGCGCCGGGTAATCCGGCCAGTGATGGAAGCGCTGGCGGTTGCGCGGAGTCCGGCCCACGCCGCGTATGAGGTCGCGATCCCCGGCCGGGCTGATCGGCCTGCTACCGCCCAGGAACTTCACGTGGTCCATCCAGCTTCATCAAGACCTAATGCGGCTGTTCCGGTCCTGGGAAGCGGCCGTCGCTGCCCGGCATGCGGTGCTGTTCGAAGGCTTTCGTGCAGGCCGTGGCCTCGCTTTCCCTGCTGTGCCGCGCACCGGACTGGACGTTGGTCGAGCGCGCGCTCGACGCCGTGCCGAAGCCGGACGCCTCGATCTTGCTCACTGCACCCCGGAACGTGCTGGAGGTCCGCCTGACCGAGTGGCACCAGCGGCAGGGCCGTATGGAGCGGCTGCTGGAGCTAGACCTGCCGACCAACCTCCGTACCACCGGAATGATCGAGCGCCTGCATGGCGTGCTGCGGGAGCGTGGGCGGACGGTGATCTGCGTGGACTCCACCGGCCCGGACACCCTGCGCGACGGAATCGTGCGGACCATTACCAACCTTGTGGCCGGGTTTTTCCTTGCACGGGCACTCCGCCAAGAGACGCCAATACTATGAACTGAGGGATGGCATGAGCACAGGGATCACGAGCGCAGGGCTGGCCGGACGGATCGCACGGGGCGGGTGGCGGCGTGCGTCATTTACGGGGGCGGTGCCGGGCTGACCGATGGCGCGCAGTTGCTCATCGCCAGAACTGTCGGCGCCGACGGCTTAGGTATTTCTGCCTATGTATTTGCGTGGATGACGGTACTGGCACGACGCGGCGCTCGGCTTTGGCGTGGCGATGCTGCGGTTCGTGCCGGCCTACCGAACGCAGGAGGCGTGGTCTCTGCTCCGCGCCGTGATCCGGTTCGCGGAGCGGATGGTGGCGGCCTTGGGCTGCGGCTTCGTCCTGCTGGGAAGTTTGCCTATCTTGGGCTGGGGCGGCGCGCTCCCGGACGGCCTCGCAACGACGATCTTCATCGGCCTATGGCTGGTTCCGGTGTGGGCGCTGCTATGGGTCCGATCCTCCGGGGTGCGGGTATTTGGCGGGGTCTGGTCGGCCCTAACGCCGGACCGCGTCGTCCGGGACGGGCTGCTGCTCAGGATCGTGGCCTTCGCCCATGGCCTGCATCAGCAAGCCCTGGTCCACGACGAAAACGTGGCGCTTTTTACCTTTGATCTTCTTCCCGGAATCGTAACCATGAGGGTCGGAAAGCCCCTTTTTCGGTGCTCTTGACGCTCTGGCTGTCGATGATCGCGACGGTGGGGCTGGTGTTGCGCCCGGCCTGCTTGCGGCATCGGATGTAGAGCGCGTGGTGCAGCCGGTCGAGCGTGCGGTTATATTCCCAGCCAAGGAAGTAGCTGTTGGTCGTGCTGCGCGGCGGCAGGTCCTTTGGCAAGGCGGCCCACTGGCAGCCGGTTCTGAGAATGTACATGATCCCGTTAACAGCCTCACGTACATCGACCGTGCGCTTGTCGACGCCCCGCTTGGCCGGCGGGATCAAAGGCTCGACCAACGACCACTTCTCGTCCCTCAGATCGCTCGGGTAGCGCTGTTTACTACGGTCATATCGGCCGCGGTTCTCCGTCGTCCACATCCAGGGCTCCTGCGAAGCCGTGCGCAGGCTATGGAATCACAACAAATTCGTCCGACTCAACATGATCGTGGATGGACACTTAGGTCGTCACACCATGGGCGGCCGCCACTTGCTGGAGGGCTGCCCACGTCTCCTGCTGTAGCGGAATGCCCGACCGCAACCGTTCGGCCCGCGTCTGGCTTTCGGCATCACCTGGCACCAGAACGGCTTGTCCAGGCTGGGCGGGGCGGGTGGCGCGGACATAGTCGGCGTAGTCCCGGGCGATTGTTGCGAAGGATGCACCGCTGAAATGGCCGGGATCGAGATAGATCGACAGCATCCCATTCACTATGCCGCCCCGTGTGCCACCCGGCAGCGGCCCAGCCGTCGGGCTTCCGGCGAAGCACCCAGCCAAAATTTCGCACATGAATGCAAGGCCGGACCCCTTGTGGTCGCCGAAGGCCCGCAATGCTCCCGCGCCATTGCCAGGGTCGCGGACGGTCGTACCCTCGATCGGGCCGTACAGCGTGCGCGGGTCGGAGCTTAGCGTGCCATCCGGGGTAATCAGCGCATCATGCGGCACCGGCTTGCCGCCGTTGCTGGCGACAAGCACCTTGCCTTCGGCGACCACGCTGGTGGCAAAGTCTAGTACCAGTGGCGGCGCACCATCCGGCTGTGGCACGCCGATGCAAAGCGGGTTGGTGCCGAAGCGCCGGTCCACGCCGCCGAACGGCGCCACGACTTCACCCCGGCCGACATTCACGAAGTGAATGGAGACAAGGCCGGCCGCGGCCGCCCGTTCCGCCCAATCGCCAATTCGGCCGATGTGGCCAGCATTGCGCAGCGTCAGCACAGCCAGCCCAGCATCCCGCGCTTTCGCGATACCGAGATCCACCGCAAGCGGTCCGATGGTTTGGCCAAAACCGAGATTGCCGTCCAGCACCGCGTGAGTGGCGCTCTCGCTCACCACCGTCAATGTCTGCCCGGCTCGCACGCTGCCATCCTGCAGCCACAGCACATAGCGGGGCACCCGGATCACGCCATGGCTGTCATGCCCCGCCAGGTTGGCCGAAATCAAATGATGCGCGATCCGCGCCGCCTCCGCCGCCTGGCATCCGGCGGCCGTGAAAGTGGCTGTGATCAGCCGATCGAGCGTTGAAGTCGGGATTGAAACAGTGTTCATCATGTCTTTCCGTAAGATTACTTTTCGAATGCGCGATGCAGATTGTTATCTGCAGGCGGACCGCTCATCGAACGCCTCAACAGACGGGGCATGATGAACGGCCGGGCTGCAACCAACAAATCACCTTCATTAGTGCAAACCTGCTCTCCCAGACGGTCCGTGGACGAGGCGCACGCGATGGGTCTCGTGACCGACTATGCCATAGGCAACGAAGTATCGTAGCGTGGCTATCGGCTGGAGCGGGAAGGCAAGTGGATGAGACGCAAGTGGTTCCCGACCTTCGGCCTGCTCCGCACCTGGCCCGTGGCCGCCTGATGCCAAGCGTTACCATAATCGGCGCCGGCGGCATGCTGGGACGCAAGCTCACGGCCCGGCTGGTCGCGGATGGCGCGGTTGGCGGCCAAGTTGTCCTACGCTTGCAACTGGTAGACGTGATTGAGGCGGCGGTGCCCAGCGACGCGCCCATGCCGGTCCAGAGCTGGGCGGCCGACCTAGCGGAACCCGGTACGGCAGAGCGGATCGCGGCCGCGCGGCCGGACATAATTTTTCACCTGGCCGCCATCGTCTCGGGTGAAGCAGAGGCTGATTTTAGCCGCGGCTACCGCATCAACCTCGATGGAACGTTGCGGCTGTTCGAGGCTATCCGGCTGGAAGGGCAGCGCGCGCCGTATGTGCCACGCGTGGTGTTCACCTCCTCTGTCGCGGTGTTCGGCGCACCCCTGCCGGATGCCATCCCGGACGATTTGGCGCTGGCCCCGCTTACCAGTTACGGCACGCAGAAAGCGATCGGCGAGTTGTTACTGGCCGATTACAGTCGCCGCGGGTTCCTGGACGGGATTGGCCTGCGCCTGCCGACTATCTGCATCCGCCCGGGCGCGCCCAACCGTGCGGCAAGCGGCTTCTTTTCCAGCATCCTGCGTGAACCACTGGTGGGCCAGCCTGCCGTGTTGCCGGTCGCCGACAGCGTGCGCCACTGGTTCGCGAGCCCCCGGGCGGCGACGGGGTTCATGATGCACGCCGCGACGCTGGACACCGGTCCGCTCGGCGCGCGCCGGACCTTGTCCTTGCCGGGTCTGTCGGCCACGGTTGCCGGCATGATCGAGGCGTTGCGCCGTGTTGCGGGGGCGGACGCGGTGCGGCTGATCCGGCGCGAGCCCGACCCGGCCATCCAGGAGATTGTCGGCAACTGGGCGCGCGGCTTCGACCCTCAGCGAGCCCTGGCGCTTGGTTTTAAAGCCGAAGCAAGCTTTGACGAGATCATCCAGGTGCATTTGCAAGACGAGCTGGCTGGCTAAGATGCAGCTCGGTTGCATTGCCGACGATTTCACAGGGGCCAGCGACGTTGCCAACACGCTGGCCCAGGGCGGGATGCGGACGGAATTGTTCATCGGTCTGCCCGGCGTCGTGCCAGAATGCGCAGCGGGCGTCGTCGCGCTCAAGATCCGGTCCGTGCCGGCCGCCGAAGCCGTCGCCCAATCGCTGGCGGCACTACGCTGGCTGCAAGAGCGCGGTTGTCGTCAGTTTGTGTTCAAGTATTGCTCGACGTTCGACAGCACGCCCGCGGGCAATATCGGCCCGGTGGCGGAGGCGCTGCTCGACGCGCTATCGGCGCCCGTAGCCATCGTGTGCCCTGCCTTTCCCGCCACGGGCCGCCAGGTTTTTCAGGGGCACCTGTTCGTCAACGGCTGCCTGTTGAACGAATCCGGCATGGAGCGGCACCCTTTGACACCCATGACCGACCCCGATTTGCGCCGGTGGTTGCGCCTGCAGACACAGGGTCCGGTGGGTGCCGTGGCGCTCGACGTCGTGCGGGCAGGGCCAGCCGCGTTGGCCGCAGCGATAGAGCGGGAAGGGCAGGCTGGCCGCCGGCTGGTGGTCGTGGACGCTGTAGCCGATGACGACCTGCGCACGATCACTGCCGCGTGCGCCGGGCACGCGTTGATCACGGGCGCGTCAGGCGTGGCGCTAGGGTTGCCAGCGACGTTCCGGAATATCGGGGCTGGGGGCGTGGCGACGGCGCGGGTGCGCGGCCCGGGCGTCGTGCTGTGCGGCTCCTGCTCCGCCATGTCGCAGCGTCAAGTGGCGCATTATCTCCAAAAACATCCGGGCCAAGCGATCGATCCGGCCGCGCTGCTGGCAGGACAGCAAACGGCAGACACCCTCGCCGACTGGCTGCTTGCAAACCTCGGCGCAGAACCGATCCTGTATTCGACTGCGGCACCAGACGCGGTCGTCGCTGCGCAGGCGCACGGAGGCTATGAAGCCGTGACCGCGGCGATAGAGGCCTGCTTCGGTGCCGTCGCCACTCGCTTGGTAGCGGCCGGGGTTCGGCGGTTGGTGGTTGGCGGCGGCGAGACGTCCGGCGCGGTGGTGGCGGCACTTGGGCTACGCCGCTTCCAGATCGGGGCAGAGATCGCACCCGGCGTGCCGGCCCTGCTGAGCGAGGCCGACCCACCCATGGCGCTTGCGCTCAAAAGCGGTAATTTCGGAACCGAAGACTTCTTTGCCGTCGCACTGGAATGTTTAAACGCGCCGTGACCGGCGCGGACGCCCGGGCCGGGGTCGTGCGATGAGGACGCTCGCTGTTCAAGCGCGGGCTGACGTCGGGTGCATCCGGCAACATTTCCATGCGCACCGCCGAAGACCGGACTCTGATTGAGGCGTGATAGTTTTGTCATCTGTTCGCTGGTCGGCGTCCAATCTGCCCACCTTCATGGAAAAACTCCATTTAGCGTGCTGTGCAGATGTGCCGCGCCACCTCTGTGTGGGTCGCGCTCGTTACTTCGTGAATTGTACGCGGCGTTAGCCGACGCTGTCATAAGCGAGTTCCGTCAACATTCCGGTCGCCATGTGGAAAAGGTTGTGACAATGGAACAGCCACCGCCCGGGATTGTCGGCATCGAAGGCGATCGTGACAGACCCTCGGGCCGGTACCAGGACTGTATCGCGCATAGCACCGGCTAGGCTCCGCCCGCCTAGCCCAACAACCTGGAAGTGATGGCCGTGCAGGTGCATCGGATGAGCCATCCCGGTGCTATTCGACATCTCGATCACGACGCGCTGGCCCTTCGAGGCGCGCAGCGGCACGTGGTTTGCCAATGTCCGGTCGTTGATCGACCAGACATACGGCATCATCGTCCCGGTTAGCGCGATCCTGTGCCTCAGCCCGGCACCGCCTGGCTGCAAAGGGGTGACTGCGATGAGCTTAGCCTCGAGCGAGTTGTCGATCGCTGGGATTGCCGTCTCCGCCCGGTCAGGAAGCTTGCGGATGGTGGCGCCGGACGAGGCGAGTACGATCCCTGTCCGCCGGCGGTCGCCTTCGCGCTGCGCCAGCACGGGAAAGGCGCCGCCCTCACGTGGCATCGTCACAATGATGTCGAGGCGCTGGCCCTGTGCCAGTGGAAAGCGCCGGCCGGAAACCGGGCGTACCGGGTTGCCATCGGCCGCGACGACGGTGCCCTGCAGTGCGCCAGTATCAATCCAGAATGCGGTAGCGGTCGCGCCGTTGATTAGCCTGAGCCGGGCGCGGCTGCCCGGAGCGGCGCGCACGACCAGAGGATCCGTGAGCGTGCGGTCGTTGGCCAAATACGCGTCGTAGTCGTAGTCGTTCAGGTCGGGCCTCACGGCGTCCATCTTCATGCCCGGCATCACGGCCCCGGCCTTACCCTGGCCTGTCACGGCCGCCAGCACCTCCGCCGGGTCGTGAAACGAGAAGTCGTGCAGCAGGACCGTTACATCCTGCATGTCCGCCCGTAGATCCTCGGCGGTTTGCACAATCAGGGGTGCCGCCATCAAGGCTTGTTCTTGAAGACCGTGGTGGGAATGCATCCAATGCGTGCCTGGGCGGGCCGTAAAGCTATAGGCCTCTGTGGCGCCCGGTTCGATTATGACGCCCCCCGTTTCGGCTACGCCATCCAGTAGGAAGGGCGGGGTCTGACCGTGCCAGTGGATGATTGTCGCCTCGCCGCACCGGTTATCGACCGTCGCCGAGAATGGCTGCCCGGGATCGAGCACGAGGCCAGGGGTCTCGTCTGGCTGGCGGATGCCGAAGACCGACGCCGCACGACCGTCAACCTCGATGGTGCGGCGCTCCACGAGCAGGCGCAGACCCGATCCGACCGAAGCGGCCCGTGCCGCGGACCTCGTAACACCCGGTGCAAACGCGGCGGCCGCTACGCCTGCGAGTAGTCCGCGACGGGTGATCGCATGATGGAAGATCATCGATACTGGGTTCCTGCTGACCAATCCGGCCTGAAAAGGATGTGTTATTGCCATGGTGGTAGGGTCAAGTAGCGCACGACACAGTGATGGGCAGAGAATGACCAGCAGCGGCGGCATTGATGTGTCCACCATGACAACCGTCATCTCCCCTGCTGCTGGCGTTCAATCAGGGGCCGAAGCGGCCAATACCGCCGACGTCAGCGCCAAGATGGTTCGGTATCACGAGAGTACCGGGGTACTTCGAACGGCTGGTCGACCTGGCCGCCAGAGAGGGTAGGTCGCTTCCGGCACGCAGGCAGTTGGGCTGACCGCACAATCACACTTGACCTTCTGACGGTAGTAAGGCTCACGCATCGATCGATATGGAAGGCCGGCATGATTCGGGACTATCGGTGAACATTTGCATCCGACGCTCGACACCAGAGCGGGGCGGCACTTATTATAGCGTCATGCGTAAGGCTCTCCTCTGCCGGTTTGTCTGGATGCTGTTGGTGGCCATGACAGCCGGGCTGGCCGCCCCCGCTTTTGCATCCCTATCCGTAGCCGGCCAGCCTAGCGTGGGCACCGCAACTCATGTGCATGCTGATGGATCTACCCACGTGCATGGCGCGCCGCCGGATTTGGGCAGTGTCGGTACCGATACTGTTGCGCGGGCGGTCAAGGCTCCGCTTCACTGCCCGGGGTGTGCCACGGCAGCCGAGTGCGCCGTCTCATGTTTCGGTGTCGCCGTTCTACCAACGCCTATTCTGGTTTGGGGCCACCCGTTACCGCGGGCGTGGCTTCTGGCCCAATCGGCCACGTTATCCGGGGTCGCTCCCTTCGGCGACCTAGACCCGCCAAGACCCGTCTCCATCCGCTAGGCCCGCTTCGAGCGGGCCATCACGCCCTCACTGCGCTTCCTGCAGTCTGGGTGTTCAGCCAAACGGACCCGCCTGTACGCGTACGCAGGCCAGAGACGAGTACGACAATGCACCATCGCGCCCGAAGCGTCGCGCTGCCCGCGCTCGAGCACTTTCCGACCAGGCTGCTTTGCCAGGGCGGAAATCGTGCTCGCCAGACCTGCAAACCTGAAGCGCAAGCCAGATCACGTTGGTCGGATTGGGCTCTAGTACCGGCCCTTCCGTCCCGGTCGCACGCGCCCGGCATGGTCGTTCTGGCCGCCATTGCCGCGTTTGCGACAGTGCAGCCCGGTTTTGGCGGCCGAGCCTACGCACAAGGGTTCATCTCGCCGGGAAACAAAGCCATGCCGGAAACCGGCGTGCGACCGGCAGCACCGTCTAGCGCGCGGGTTGCTCCCCTCACTCCGGCGAAGCCAGGCGTGGGTGCGCCTAGCCTCCTATTGCCTGTCAATCCGGCTAGTCCGGTGCCTGACGGTGTGGCCGGCCCGGATAATGGCTCACAGTCTGGCCTGGCTACTGGCCCGGTCCCGCCACAACGGGCCGGACTTCCCGCGTCTCGCCCTGTACCGGTCCCCGTAGTCCTGCAGCCGGCCGAAGCTGCATCAAGGCTCCGGCTGATGATCGAGGCTGCATGGGCACGCAGCCCCGAATTGGCCGGTGTTCCAGGACGCCAAGCTGCGGCGGTTGCCCGGGGCCGTGCCGCGGACAGCATCACGCCGGGCCCGCCCAACCTTGGCGGCGGCTTCGTGGCCGACGGGGTCAGCAACCCAAGGGGCGGCCGGGAGGCCGAGCTGTCGATCGCCACGCCGCTCTGGCTGCCCGGCGAGGGCACCGCTAGCCGCCGGGTCGTTGACGCTGATTTGTCCCGCCTCACGGCACAGCAGCGGGCGCAGCGCCTGACCGTTGCTGGCGAGGTGCGGGAGGCGCTGGCAACTGTGGCCCTGGCCCAGGTGGAACTAGGCGGCGCAGAGGCCCGGTTTCGGAATGCCGGCGCCCTAGAGACGGATATCGGTCGCCGGGTGCGCGGGCGCGAGGCGGCGGAGGCCGAGCTGCTGACGGCCCGCCTGGATCGTATGGAAGCCGAGATCGGCAAAAGCGAGCGGCGTGCCGCCCTGGACGGAGCACGCCTGGCGTTCCGGACGCTGACAGGCCTAGAGCCCGACGCCGCCGCACTGAACGAGCCGGACCCACCTGCCGTTGCGGGAGCCCACCCGCGTCTGTCCGAAGCCGATAGTGCTGTGGCAATCGCCGACGCCAACCGCCGGCTTGCAGCCCTGCAAACACGCGAAAGCCCCGAAATTGGCCTGCTCGGCCGCCGGTCGCGTGAGGCGGGGTCGGACCGCTATGACAATCGCGTAGGCATTCAGTTCCGGCTGCCGCTTGCGACGGAGGCGCGCAACGCGCCGCGCCAGGCCACTGCCGAAGCCGACCTGACGGACGCCAGCGCGGCGCGGGAGAACCTGCGGCGCCAACTCGATCTTCAGGCCGCGCGTGCGCGCCTTGAGCTGGATGCCGTACGCCAGGCGCTGCTCATAACCCGGCAGCGCACCGCCGTGCTGCGCCAGCAGCGGGGCCTGTCCGAAGCGGCGTTTCGCGGCGGGCTGGTGGCGCTCGGTGACGTCATCCGGGTCCGCGCCCTCGTGACCGAGGCGGAGGTGTCGCAAGGCCGCGCCGAGGTTGCTGTGCGTCAGGCCCGGTCGCGCCTGAACCAATCGCTGGGATTGCTGCCATGACTCGCATCGCAAGCCTCTTTACGGTGTTTATCCTGATGATGCCGGCGCTCGCCCACGCGCATGCCGGCCATGACGATGCAGCGCCGGTGGCCACGAGCGGCACGGCCGCGCCCCGTACCGAAGCGCACTCCGATCTGTTCGAGCTCGTGCTTACCGTCCGCAATGGGGTGGCGATCCTGTTTCTGGACCGTTACGCGACCAATGAACCCATCGAGGGCGCCACGATCGAGGTCGCGGAGGGTGAGGCGACTACCAGCGCTGAGGCGCAGCCGGACGGCACCTATCGCCTCTCTGCGCCGTGGGTCGCCCGACCCGGCCGGCACGAACTGATCTTCACCGTCACAGCAGGCGAGCAGTCCGACCTGCTGAACGCGAGCGTGGACGTGCCGCCGGATGGGCACGTGGCGGCATCTGCAGCGGGGCCACGGGCACGTCTGCAGGCGGTGCTCGGCGATCAGCGTGGCCCACTGATCGCCGGGTTTGGTTTCCTGCTTGGCGTGTTCACCACTCTCGTGTTTCAGGCCCGTGGCCGGTGGCGTGCGGCGATGGGGGGCATGGCCCTGCTGTCCGGGTTGCTGGTCGCGGGCGCAGCGCTCGCGCATGCCGGTCACGACAGTGATGAACCGGCTTCTCCGGCTGTAACGGACGCGCCACGGCGGCAGCCGGACGGCAGCGTGTCGATACCGAAGGACGCCCAACGCATTCTCGCGATCCGAACCGTGCTTGTGGCCGAGACCGATGCGGCGCGGACTATCCCGGTTATCGGCCAGGTGGTCGCCGACCCGGAGGCGGCTGGCCGGGTGCAGGCCAGCCAGCCAGGCCGGCTCGGTGCGGGTTCGCAGGGTTTGGCCCGGCTGGGGCAGCGCGTGCAGCAGGGCGACGTGCTAGCGGTCGTGACCCCCTCGATCAGCGCGGTCGAACGCGGCGGCGTCCAGGCGCAAATCGCGGAGCTGGACTCGGCCGTGCGGCTGGCCCAGGCCAAGCTCGCCCGGCTATCCGCCCTGGCCGGCAGCGTGGCAGGCAAGGATATCGACGACGCCCGGCTGGAATTGGATGGGTCGCGCCGCCGCCGGGCCGCGCTGGTCCCGTCACTCGCCGGGGCCGAAATATTGCGCGCGCCGGTGGCCGGCGTGGTCGCAGTCACCAACGCCCAAATCGGCGCTTTGGTCGATAGCAAGGACGTGCTGTTCGAGATCGTGGACCCCGGCCGCCTTTGGGTCGAGGCGACCCTGACCGATCCGGCGCTTGCGAGCCAGATCACAAGGGCCTCTGCCATGACGGTCGATGGCACCCAATTGGCCGTAACGTTTATTGGCCGGGGCCTGACACTGCGGCAGGGCGCGGTTCCGCTGCAATTTCGCGTGGACAGCCCGCCGCCCGGCTTAGCGGTCGGCTCGCCGGTCACGGTCGTCGCCGAACTGGACGGGCCAGGAGGTACAAAGGAGCGCGGCGTCGCCCTCCCGCGGGCCGCCATCGTGCGGCAAGCCAACGGGCTGCCGGCCGTGTGGGATCATGTTTCGGCCGAGCGCTTCGTGGCCCGCCCCGTCCGCGTCCGCCCGCTCGATGCCGGGCGGGTGCTGGTGTTGTCCGGACTGCCTGCCGATACGCCGCCCCGCATCGTCGTGCAGGGGGCGGAGCTGTTGGGGCAAGTGCGATGAACCGCCTGTTCGGCGCCCTCGTCCACGGCAGCCTGCACAACCGCCTATTCGTGCTCGTCGCCGCCTTCGTGCTGGTGGGCTACGGCAGCTTCGAGCTGAGCCGGATGCCGGTCGACGTCTTTCCCGACCTCAACCGCCCCACAGTCACATTGATGACCGAGGCAGAGGGCATGGCGCCCGAAGAAGTCGAGCAGCTCATCACCTACCCGCTCGAGACCGCCATGAATGGGTTGCCCGGCGTGGAGCGGGTCCGTTCCGTCTCCGGCGTCGGGCTGTCGATCCTCTATGTCGAGTTCGCGTGGGGCAGCGACCTCTACCGTAACCGCCAGCAAGTGGCCGAGCGCATCGTCGCAGTACGCGAACAGCTGCCGGCGGCCGTGGTGCCGCAAATGGGCCCGGTCACGTCCGTTATGGGCGAGATCATGCTGGTGGCGATGAGCGTAGATGCCAAGGCGGGGGACAGCGTGAGCCCGATGCAGCTGCGCGAGCTGGCCAACTTCACCGTCCGCCCCCGCCTGCTGGCGATTCCGGGTGTTGCGCAAGTGATCCCGATCGGCGGCGAGGTCCGCCAGTACCAGGTCACGCCCAACGTGCCGCAAATGGCCCGGCTCGGCGTCACGCTGGATGACCTCGAACGCGCCGTAAAGCAGTTTGGAGCCAACACCGGGGGTGGTTTCGTCGATCAGAACCAGGCGGAATATGTCGTCCGCAACATCGGCCGTACGACGCGGATCGAGGACCTCCGCAGCCTAGTAGTCACCATGCGGGACGGCCAGGCGATCACCCTGGGCCAGGTCGCCACCATCGACTTTGCGGCCCGGTTCAAGCGCGGCGACGCCGGGGCGAACGGCAGGGCGGCCGTGATCCTGTCGGTCCAAAAGCAGCCCGGGGCCGACACGGTTCCGCTGACCCGCGCGGTCGAGGCCGCACTCCAGGACCTTGGCCGCACGCTGCCGGCAGGGGTGCGCGCGGACCAGGTGCTGTTCCGCCAGGCCGACTTCATCGAGGCGAGCATCGGCAACGTCGAAGCCGCGCTGCGTGATGCCGTCATCGTCGTCGCCATCATCCTGTTCGCCTTCTTGCTGAACGTACGGACGACGGCAATTTCCCTGCTCGCCATCCCAATCTCGATCCTGTTCACGGTGCTGGTGTTCCGCCTATTGGGCTTGTCGATCAACACCATGACGCTCGGCGGCCTGGCCATCGCTATCGGCGAGCTGGTGGACGACGCCGTGGTCGACGTGGAGAACGTTTTTCGCCGGCTGAAGGAAAACCGGGAAGCCGGACGCCTGCGGCCGGTGCTGGAGGTCGTGGCCGATGCCAGCCGGGAGGTGCGCTCAGGCATCATTTACGCAACGATTATCGTCGTCTTGGTGTTCTTGCCGCTGTTCGCACTGCAAGGCATAGAAGGAAAACTGTTTGCGCCGTTAGGCGTCGCCTATATTGTCTCGATCCTCGGTAGCCTTGTGACTTCCGTCACGGTGACCCCAGTGCTGTGCTACTACCTGATCCCCGGCATGAAGCGTCTGGCGGAGCGCGAAAGCGTGCTTGTCCGCGTGCTGAAGCGCTGGGACACGCGCTTGCTTTACTGGTCGTTCGACAAGCTTGCGCCCCTCGTTGGCATTACAGCCGTTCTGGTGGGGCTGGCGGCTGTGGGTGCCTGGTTTCTACCCCGCGCTTTTCTGCCACCGTTCAACGAAGGCACGCTGACGGTCAGCATGACGTTCCAGCCCGGTATCAGCCTGGCCGAAAGCAATCGCCTGGGCACGGTCGCCGAGCGCCTGATCCTGGGCGTGCCAGAGGTGCGGTCGGTCGGTCGCCGCGTGGGCCGGGCCGAGCTCGACGAGCACGCCGAGGGGGTTCACTCGACCGAGATGGACGTGGATCTCCGTCCGGGCCGGCCGAAGGAGGAGGTGCTGGCCGATTTGCGCCGCCGGATTGGAGTGTTGCCGGCTGCTTTTAACATTGGGCAGCCGATCGGGCATCGGCTGGAGCACCTCCTCTCCGGCGTGAACGCCGCCATCGCGGTCAAGCTGTATGGCGACGACCTCGATACGCTTCGGGGTCTGGCCGAGGATCTGCGCGCCCGGCTGGCGAAGATCCCCGGCCTGGTGGACCTGCTGGTCGAACGCCAGGTCCGTGTGCCGCAGTTGCAAGTCCGCCTCGACTACGCCCGGGCGGCGCTTTATGGCGTCACTCCCGCCACCCTGGCGGACAACTTGGAAAAGCTCACCAACGGCAAGGTCGTGAGCCAGGTCGTGGCCGGGCAAAAGCGCTTCGACGTGGTGCTACGCCTGTCGAACCCGGAGCGGACGACGGACGCCCTGGCCGGTCTTTTGATCGAGACGCCCCGCGGCCGCGTGCCGTTACGGACCTTCGCCGACGTGGAGGATACGGACGGCCCCAACCAAGTGCTGCGCGAGAACGGGCGTCGCCGCATCGTCGTGCAGGCTAACACCGATGGTTCTGGCGAAGGCCGGATCGTGGAGGCGATCCGGACCGAAATTGGCAAGCTCGCCTTGCCCCAGGGCTACTCGGTCGCAATGGAGGGCACGTTCCAGGCCCAGGAGGAAGCGACGAAGCTGATCGGGGCACTGTCCCTGGTTAGCCTGGTGCTGATCTTTACGGTTTTGTATTCGCGGTACCGGTCGGCGGTGCTGGCGTTGCTCATCATGGGTAACGTGCCGCTGGCGCTGATCGGCTCCGTCGCGGCGCTGTGGATCGCGGGCCAGCCGCTTTCGGTCGCCAGCATGGTGGGCTTCATCACGCTGACCGGTATCTCGGCCCGCAACGGCATCCTCAAGGTCAGCCACTACATCAACCTGGTGTTGCATGAGGGTGAGGCGTTCGGGCCGGACATGGTGGTGCGCGGCAGCTTGGAGCGGCTGACGCCGGTGCTGATGACGGCGCTGTCGGCTGGGTTTGCACTGCTGCCGCTCATGCTCGGCGCCGACGCACCCGGTAAGGAGATCCTGCACCCCGTCGCCATCACGATCTTCGGCGGCCTGGTCAGCGCCACCCTGTTGGATACGCTGCTGACCCCCGCCGTTTTCCTGCGCCTCGGTCGCCTCCCGCTGGAGCGGCTATTGCAGCCAGACGCCGACGGGCTCCAGCCCGCCGAGGCGTTTTGAACCCATTAACCCCCAGGGGAACCCTATGAAAGCATACGCCTACACAGTCGCTTTTGCCCTGCTAATCCATCCCGTCCACGCGCATGGCCCGGCGCCAGCGGCCGCCCATGGCGGCCAGGTCCAAGAGGCAGCGGAACATTGGGTCGAACTGGTCGTTCGCGGTGACCAGGTCACCGTCTACGTCAACGAGGCGGACAGCAAGCCGCTCCCGGCGAAGGAATGGACCGGCAAGGCCACCGTTCTCGCGGGTAACAAAACGGAGGCCGTGGCGTTGACTCCAGCCGAGGGTAACTCTGCCGCTGGTAAGCTCAACGTGCCCGCAACCGGACGTGTGACTGCGGTGCTGCAGCTCACCATCGATGGAAAGCCTACCCAGGCGCGCTTCGCAATCGCGCAGTGATCGTTCATCCACCAACCAGGAGCATTTCAATGCGTAGCCGTTATCGCCAGAGCCTTCTTACCTTCGCCACCGTCGTAGCGCTTGTGTCGCCGCAGATCGGCCATGCACAGCAGAGCCCCGCACAGACCACGGTGCCGGGTATGCCGGCGCCGGGCAGCCAAGGTGCCATGCCAATGCCGGCGCCGGGTAGCCAAGGCGCTATGCCGATGCCGGGTATGCCGACGCCAGGTATGCCGACGCCAGGAATGCCGGCGCCGGGTAGCCAAGGTGCCATGCAAATGATGCAAAGCCATCGCGAGATGATGCAGTCGATGGAAAAAATGAACCGCGATATGACGGGAGCGACCATGACGGGTGACCCGGACCGTGACCTGGTCATCATGATGATGCCGCATCACCAGAGCGCGATCGACATGGCTCGCATCTACCTGCGCGACGGGAAGGACCCAACGATCCGGAAGATGGCGCAGAAGATCATCGTCGATCAGGAACGCGAGAATAAAGAGTTTAAGGCTTGGCTTGCCAAGCATCCTGCACCGTCGCGCTAAGCTTGCGGCTGGCACCCGGGGTGGGCGAAGGCTCAGCCCGAGTGCCAGAGTAGGCGCCGCGATCAACGCCAGTCCGTCTCAGAGTCGCTTTCCTGTGGCGGAGCGCCTGTCAGGCCGCGGCAAGCGCTAGCCGGGCTAGGGCTGGAAGCGACTTCGTGCCGGTCTTGCGCATGATGGCCGCGCGATGATTTTCGACCGTGCGCTGGCTGATACCGAGGTCGGCGGCGATGTTCTTGCTAGGATGCCCGGCCAGAACCATCGTCAACACATCCCGCTGTCGCGTGGTGAGTCCGGCGATACTGCGCGCCGCCGTGGCGTGCCAGGCCGACCGCACGCCGTCCCCATGCGAACGGTCGAGCGCGCGGGCGATGCTGGCGAGCAAGTCCGGCGCGCTGACTGGCTTTTCGATAAAGTCGAGCGCGCCCGCCTTCATCGCACTCACTGCCATCGCGACATCGCCATAACCGGTGATCATGATGGCCGGTAGGTTGTACCCAGACTTTGCTAAATGGTGCAGCACAGCCATGCCGCTCATCCCCGGCATGGCCGCGTCCACCAGCAAGCATCCAGATTGACCGGGGCGCAACGCGGCAATGAACGCGGCACCGCCTGGAAAGTCCTCGACGTGGTGCCCGTTTTCTTCGAGCACCGCCCGCAATGCCGCACGCAGGGCCGCGTCGTCATCGACCACGAAAACGACAGCTTCATCCTCATGCGTAGCCGGGGCCAGCAGTGACCATGGCTTCTGCGCTGGCATCAGGGCGTGTGTCAGCCCCAGCAACTCAGTTGGCTTGACCGGCTTTTTGAGGTGGCTGCATCTGGCCTGGGCCACCTTGCCGGTCGTCGCCGCAGAGGTGTCGCCCGTCAGCAGAATTGCCGGGACGTGCGGCAAAGTCTTGCGAATGCTGGCCACGGCGTCCAGGCCGGTCAGGCCGCCAGGCAGGTTGTAATCGGCCAGCACTAGGTCCGGAGCCGCACCTGCCCTCACCATCGCCAGCGCCGCGGCACCATCCAGGGCCACGGTCACGCCAAAGCCCTCATCGGCCAGCAATTGCTGCAAAAGCTCCCGCATATCCGGGTCGTCTTCGATGACAAGGATCGAGCCTGCCTGGCGTATCGGCGCGGCAGAACTTACCCGTCCGGCCGGTTCGGCCGTATGTTGCTGAGTGGCAACCAACGGCACCTCGATCGTAAAGACGGATCCGCGGCCGGGTTGCGACCGGACCCGCACGCTGTGGCCCAGCAGTGCGCCCAGCCGCTGCACAAAGGACAGGCCGAGCCCCAGGCCACACGCCCGCTTTCGCGCATCGTTGCCAACCTGATGATACTCGTCGAATACGGCTTCCAGCTCGGCCTCGGGAATGCCGCTGCCGGTATCCCATACTTCGAACCGCAGCGCGTCCGGCAGGCGGCGGCAGCCTAGCAGTACACGGCCCGTTCCGGTGTATTTGAGCGCGTTTGACATCAGGTTACGAAGCATCTGTTCGAGCAGTTGCGGGTCGGTGCGGACACGGGCGCTGCACGACACAACACGCAGATCCAGGCATTTGGCTTCGGCATGCAGGCCAAACTCCGCCCGCAGGCGGTCCAACAAGGGTCCGACGGGATAATTGACCAGACCGGGTTGCACGACCCCGGCTTCGATCTGGTTCAGGTCCAGCAGCGTGTCCAGCATTCCCGTCATGGCTCCCAGGGTCTCGTCGACCCGGTGCAGCAGCCTGGCTGCCTTCTCACCAGGGTCGTTGCGGACCAGTAAGCCCTGCAGCAACGCCAGCGTTTGCAGCGGCTGGCGCAGATCGTGGCTGGTGGCGGCCAGGAAGCGGGACTTGGCCAAATTGGCGGCTTCAGCGTCCTGTTTCGCCGTTTGCAGCGACGCGTCAGCCTGTTTGCGCCAGGTCACGTCGTTGAAGGTGATCACCACACCCTCGATCCCGTTACCGTCGGTCCGGTACGGTAAAATCCGGCGGCGGAACCAGGTCCCGGCCAACGTTTCCACCTCTCGCTCGATCGGCTGCAGATGGTGCAACACTGCCCGCGCATCGTCGAGTAGTAGAGCGTCGGCAGCCAGGGAGTGCAGGTCTGCTAACGGTCTGCCCACGTCACCGGGGATGACGTTAAATAGGGCCTTGGTGGCAGGGGTAAAAAGCCGGATGTTGAGTTGACAGTCTAGAAATAAAGTTGCGAAGTCAGTGCTGTAGATAATATTTTGTAAATCATTGGCTGTGGTACGTTGTCTCTCGACCGTCTCTTGCAAATGACTATTAAGCGTTTGTAATTCTTCATTCAGTGATTGCAGCTCTTCTTTAGATATGATTAACTTCTCTTTGGTCGATTGATAATCCTGGTTTACAGACAGCGCCTCCTCGTTAATCACGCGCGCTTTCTCGCCAAATAATTCGATGGTCCGGTGTGCGACGTCGAGGTCGGTCCGCATCGTGTCGAGTTCATTCTCCAGCGTCGCGACCCGGACGCTGTCAGTTGCTGGCCGCCCGCTTTTTTGTAGCAATGGGGCGGGCGCGTCGACGAAACATACGAGCAGCAACGTCTCCCCCTCGTGAAGGACCGGCTGCACTTCGATCGTGAATGGAACCCGGTGTCCATCCAGCGCAACGTGGCCGCCCGGCACCGTGACTAGCCCGGCGTTCACACCACCCTGCACAGCCTGGGCCAACGCAGATCGCAGCCGCGTCCGCATTGTGCCGCGCGCCATGGCCAGCAGGTCTGGCGTGGCGAAACCGGCCGCGACCTTGAGATAGCGATCGGTCGGCCCTAGCGCATAGAGGCATTGATAGGACGCGGTGCACAGCACGGCCGCCGGGGCGTGGCGGCCTAGCACGGCCTGGCGGCACAACTCGGCCAGCGCAACCTGTCGCGGAACCGTGGCAGTGCCCGAACCGCCTCTTGTGCCTGAAAGAACGCGTGGAACGGCGGCAGCAAAGCTGAGCTCGCCCGAGCGCGGACGGCCCAAGTGCCGGTATATGCGCGCCGCTTCCTGCACCAACCTGAACCGGCCATCCGCCTCGTTGACCGCCTCGGCCGTGCCCAGGAGTAATGCGCCGCCTTCCTTGAGGGCAAAGTGGAATAGGTTGATGGCCTGAACTTGCGCCTCCGGCCCGAGGTAGATCATCAAGTTACGGCAGGACACGATATCCAAACGCGAGAAGGGCGGATCGGTCAGCAAATCCTGCACCGTAAACACGACCGAGGCGCGCAGGTCCGGATGAACGCGGTACCCGTGCCCATCCTCCTTAATGAAAAAGCGCTCCAGTCGTGAGGCTGAGACGTCGGCGGTGATCGAGGGCGGATAAAGCCCTTCTCGCGCCACCTCTACCGCGCCGGCATCGATATCGGATGCAAAGACCTGCAATTTGATATCGTGGGTCCGACCCGGTGCGGCCTTCATCGCTTCATGGAACAATATGGCCAGCGAGTAGGCTTCTTCCCCCGTGCTGCAGCCCGGGATCCAGATACGGACAGGCTGATTGGCCGCGCGATCCTGCAACAAGCCGGGGATGACGTGCTCCGCCACGACGTCGAACACGAACGGATCGCGGAAAAAGCTGGTCACGTGGATCAACAGGTCTTTTGCAAGCAGGTCCAACTCGGCTTGGTCGCGGCGTAAGAGGGCGAGGTACCGTGGCGCATCGGCCCTACCCGTCAGTGCCAACCTCATCCGGCGCTCGATGCGGCGTTCCAGCGTACCGCGCTTGTAGGGACTAAAATCATGCCGCGTGCGGCGGCGGAGCAACTCGACGATCTCCGACACCATCTCGGGCCGGAGCGTTCCGGACACGCTGGCCGCCGGCTGGGCAGCGGGCGAGCCAGATGGTGCCTGGGCCTGCCGCGCGAACGCCTCCGGCAGGCGTGCGGCTGGCAAGACCTGGTCGACGAGGCCGGTTGCGATGGCACTCCGGGGCATCCCGTCATACTCGGCCTCTGCCGGGTCTTGCGCCAAGACAAGTCCGCCCGCGGCCTTTACGGCGCGCAGGCCAGCGCTGCCGTCGGCACCGGTGCCCGACAGAACAACGCAGGTGACCCGCGAGCCATACTCTGTTGCAATCGATTGAAGCAGCGTATCGAACGGCAACCGTGCCTCGTGCGGCGCGCCATCCCGCGACGGGGGCGCAAAGAGGTGCAGAACGCCTGCGGTGACGGAAAGGTAGGACCCGGGCGGGACGACATAGAGGTGCTCCGGCACTATGGCCATCCGGTCTGCCGCTTGGACAACACGAAGCGCCGTGTGCCCTGCCAGCAGCCCGGCCAGCATGCTTTTCTGGAGCGGCGCCATGTGCTGGACCAAGATGAAGGCCATACCGGACGGAACCGGCAACGCGTCCAGCAGCCTGGTGCACGCTTCTAGCCCGCCGGCCGACGCGCCGATTGCCACCAGGCGAAAGGCCGGACCTACAACCGACGGGCTTTGCAACGACACTGGGCGGTCAGAAACGGATCGCACGGGCTTTGAACCAGGCCTGAGTAACGGGAGTCCGGCATCAGGCACTGCTGCGTCCTTTCCGCCTGCGAATGAATTTAACACCGGGCCTCGCCCAGGGTTGCCATAGTATTTGATGGTAGATCGAATTGACTG
>JANONC010000222.1:0-11698 GCA_031420655.1 Rhodospirillales bacterium
GCGCGGTCCGTCACATCCGCCGTGGTGTTCAGGAGGGTGGCCGCCGGGTAGGCGCGCGCCAGGGCTGGCATCAGATGCGTGCCGACGAACCCGGCCGCCCCGGTGACCAGGATGCGACCGGGCACCATTGTCAGCGCATCCGGGCTTGGTGCCGGGCGATGTCGGCGTCCACCATCTCGCTCACCATGTCGGCCAACGGCGTTACGGGGGTCCAGCCCAGGCATTGGCGTGCCTTGCTCGCGTCGCCGAGCAGCACGTCCACCTCGGCCGGGCGCATGAAGCGCGGGTCGGTGCGGACGTGGTCCTGGTAGTTCAGGCCCACATGGCCGAAGGCGAGCTGGCACAAATCGCGGATGCTGGTCGTGATTCCGGTCGCGATCACGTAATCGTCCGCCTTATCCTGCTGGAGCATCAGATACATCGCCTTCACATAGTCCCGCGCATGGCCCCAATCGCGCTTGGCGTCGAGGTTGCCGAGCAGCAGGTGGTCCGTGAGGCCGAGCTTGATGCGCGCCACCCCGTCCGTGACCTTGCGGGTCACGAACTCGATCCCGCGCAACGGTGATTCGTGGTTGAACAGGATGCCGGAGCTGGCGTGCAGGCCGAAACTTTCGCGGTAGTTGACGGTCATCCAGTGCGCATAGAGCTTGGCGACGCCATAGGGGCTGCGCGGGTAGAACGGCGTACGCTCGGACTGCATGGGCTCTTGGATGAGGCCGAACATCTCGCTGGACGAAGCCTGGTAGAAGCGCGCCTGGGGGGCGGCGATGCGCACGGCCTCCAGCATGTTGCCAGCGCCCATCGCGGTCACGTTCCCGGTCAGCAACGGCTGCTGCCAACTGGCGGCAACGAAGCTTTGCGCGGCGAGGTTGTAGATTTCGGTGGGTTTATGGTCTTGCAAAATGCGGATCAGCGAGCTGAGGTCCGTCAAGTTCCCGTCCACCAACTGCACCTGGTCCAGGATGCCGAGCCAGCGCATGCGCTCGCCAATCACGTCCGAGCTGGCGGAGCGGCGCATGAGGCCGATGACGGTATAGCCCTTGTTCAGCAACAGCTGGGCGAGATACGCGCCATCCTGGCCGGTTACGCCAGTGACGAAGGCTGTGGGCATACGATGCGGGTCCTGCGGTGTGGAGCGGTGGGGGTTAGCGCGGGGTGGCGCGGGTGGCTAGGGGGTGGTGGCCGAGTCGGCTGCAGTCCCCTTACGGCCGTACCTGGTTCGCCGGAATTTCCTACCGGCTTCCCCCAAACCTTTAGAACCACGCAGGCCATGGTCATGCCGTAGCCATGCGGATGGAAGGAGCTTGGCCGCAGGGATTTTCTGCGTGTTTGGCCGGGCACACCCCACCGTCAGCGCGGCCCCACAAATCCTTGCGCCGCGTACGCCGTGGCACCGAGAGTGCCGGAGGGTGCCCACCAGACACGGACGGTGCTCCAGTCGTTGCCGTCCGACATGTCACGCACAGCCTCGGCCCGGCCAATGCGGCCGCGGACCCAGTTGGCCTGGTCGACCGTGATGTCGCGCGGGCCGGCTACCCCGGTCACGACCGAGACGTGTCCGTGCGGCAGGCGGCTGGAACGGCTGAACACCAGCACGGCGCCAGGCGCGGGCGCGGGGCCGCGGTCATAGCGCCCGGCCGCCTGGTCCCACCAATCGGCCGCATCGCCATACAGCGTGATCCCACTCTCGGCGCGAGCGAACGGCACGCATTCGAGTTCCGTCGATTGCTGAACGGGCCCGCGCCCGGCGCACCCTGCCACCAGCAGCAATAGACAGAGCCTACGCAAGCGCCCACACGGCCCAGGCCGCTCCCGCCCCGCCGGCAATGGCAAACAGCAGATTGCCGCTGCGCGCCATGACTGCCGCCGTCACCACCGCCCCGGCCCATTCCTGCGGCCCGCCTGCCACCAGCTTTGGCACGACGTAACTGATGAACAAGCCGCCAGGCACATAGGCCAGCACAGCCCGCACCAGCGGCGGCGGCTTGAAGGTACGGAACAGCCAGTATCCGCCCGCGCGGTTCAGGTACGTGACCACTGCCATCGCGGCGATGGTCGCCAGCACCCATGGGTCAAGCCGCATGCCGGTCCCGCCACACCCCGGCGCACGCCCCACTCAGCGCGCCGGCCACGATGTACCAGGACGTGCCCGGAGCCAGGCGATACACCAGCACAGACACGACCGCCGCGACCGACCACGGCACCAGCAACCGCCGTCCGCTCCACATCGGCACCAGCACGGCGACGAACACGGCCAGCGCCGTAAAGAACAACGGGTGACCCGGCGGCAGCTGCAACACGGCCCCGGCACTATGCCCCACCAGCGTCGCCAACAGCCAGCTTACCCACATCATCACGCCCGAGCCGAACAGGAACCCGGCGTCCCAGCGCCCGGCCTTCTGCTCCGCCAACGAAATCGCCCAGTTCTGGTCCGCCATCACAAACAGACCGCCCCACAGCCGCCAGCCCCGCACCCGGTCGAGCCACGGCGCCAGCAGCGGGCCCATCAACGCCAGCCGCAAGTTGACGACAAAGGCCGCAATCGTCGCGCCCACGATCGGCGCGGCGGGCCCCCAATGCTCCAGCGCCAGTAATTGCGCGCTGCCGGCGTAGACGAAAAAGCTCATCAGCCCGGCTTCTAGCAGCGACAGCCCATGCGCTTGCGATTGCACGCCCACAACAAGCCCGAATGGCAGTAGCCCGGCCTGGATCGGCAGGGTTGCGATGGCCCCGGCGCGGAGTGCGGCGCGGGAAAAGCGGGGGCGGTCGCGCGACATCAGCCGGCTTTGAGCGCCAGGATCCGGTCGCGCGCTTCATCCGGAGCCATCGTCAGCGCGCGCCGGGCGATGTCCTGGCTGAACCCGGCGCGGGCCAGCGCGCCCATTGCCTTGGCCGGATCCTTCGCGGCCAGGTTGCGGCGGCTGGCGTAGGCCAGGGCGGCGGCTAGCTCCGTCTCGGCGTCTGTGGGGGCCGGGCGGTCTGCGGGTGCCACGCCCCGTTCGGCCAAGTGCGCTGCGATGACGCGGGTGCTGCGCCCGGCGCGGGTCAGGCGGCGGGTGCGGGCCTCGGCAAAAGCGCGGTCATCGATCACGCCGGATTGCACCAGCGCTTGCGCCACTGCCCGTGCTGCGGCCTGCGCCTCGCGCACCGCGTCCGGCTCCGGCTGCGTCGCCCGCGCCCAGCGGTCGATGCGGCGGTCCAGCACGCGCACCATGCCCGCTTCCGTTGCGGCGAACCGCGCCAGGTGGCGTAACGCGGCCTCCCGCAAGGCAGCCGCCGTCGGAGGGGAGGGGGGACGCGGCGGCTTCATAAGACCAGACTAGCGTCAGCGCCGGGGTAGTTCCATGCCCGGTGGCAGGCAGTTTGCATTGTCTTAGGCGTAAACCCCCGGCCATCGTACACTTTGGTTTTCCTTACACTCGCGTAGGCCCCCATGATCTCCGCCCTGATGCCGACCTATAATCGTGCCGATGTGTCGTTCGAGCGGGGCGATGGCGCCTGGCTGTTCGCGACCGACGGGCGACGCTTCCTGGATTTCGGCTCCGGCATCGCCACCAGCTCGCTCGGCCACGCGCATCCACATCTGGTGCAGGCCATTGCGGAGCAAGCGGGCCGCGTTATGCACACCAGCAATCTGTACCGTGTGCCGGGTGCCGAACGCCTCGCTGCCCGCCTTGTGGACGCGACGTTCGCCGACAGCGTGTTCTTCTGCAACTCTGGCGCCGAAGCTAACGAGGGCCTGGTCAAGATCATGCGTCGCGCGATGCATGAGCGTGGCCAGGGTGAGCGCTACCGGGTCATTTGCTTTGAGGGCGCGTTTCACGGGCGTACGCTGGCGATGTTGGCGGCCACGGGCAACAAGAAGTACCTGACCGGGTTCGGGCCGGAGGTGGATGGCTTCGACCACGTGCCGTTCAACAACATGAACGCGTTGCGTGACGCCATCGGTCCTCACACGGCGGGCGTGCTGATCGAGCCGGTGCAGGGTGAGGGCGGCGTACGTCCGGCCAACCTGCAATTCCTGCGTGACTTGCGCGCCGCGTGCGACGAGTTCGGCATTCTGCTGGGCCTGGACGAAGTGCAGTGCGGCATGGGGCGCACCGGCAAGCTGTTCGCGCATGAGTGGGCCGGCATCACGCCCGATATCATGAGCATCGCCAAGGGTATCGCAGGCGGCTTCCCGATGGGGGCCGTACTGGCAACGGAGGAAGCAGCGCGTGTGCTGACGCCCGGCACGCATGGCACGACGTTTGGCGGCAACCCGCTCGCCTGTGCCGCGGCTAATGCCGTGCTGGATGTGATGCTGGCGCCGGGCTTCCTAGAGGGCGTGGACCGCAAGGCGCGGCGGCTGTGGTTTGCGCTGGAAGACATCGTGCGCGAACAGCCGGACGTGCTGGAGGATGCGCGCGGAGCCGGGCTGATCCTGGGGCTGAAGGCGCGGGTGCCGAATACCGAGCTGCAGCAGGCGTTCATGGCAGAAGGGCTGCTGACCGTCTCCGCCGGGGACAACGTTGTGCGGCTGGTTCCGCCACTCGTGCTGACGGACGCCGATATCGACACGGCCGTCGAGATGATCCGCCGCGGCGTCCGGCGCTGCCAGCCCTCCCCCGTCGCGGCTGCAGCCAAGTGAGTGGTGCGTTGCGCCGCACGAGCGAGGGGACGGACCTGCCGCGCCACTTTCTAGACCTGCGCGACTTCCAGCCCGCCGTGCTGCGGCAGATGCTGGACATCGCGGCCGGGTACAAGGCGGGTGCACCGAGTTCCCGCCCGTTCCAGGGCAAGACGCTGGCGATGATCTTCGAAAAGCCCAGCACCCGCACGCGCGTGAGCTTCGAGGTTGCGATGCGCCAGCTGGGTGGCGACGCGATCTATCTGACCGTGCAGGACATGCAGATCGGCCGGGGCGAGACGATCGGCGACACCGCCCGCGTGCTGTCCCGCTATGTCGATGCCATCATGATGCGCACGAGTGACTCGGTGCGCCTGCATGAGCTGGCGGAGGCGGCGACGGTGCCGGTCATCAACGGCCTGACCAACCGCAGCCACCCCTGCCAGTTGATGGCAGACATCATGACGTTCGAGGAGCATCGAGGGCCCGTCGCTGGGCAGGTGATCGCCTGGGTGGGCGACGGCAACAATGTCGCGTGTTCGTGGATCGAAGCGGCGGTGCGGTTCGGGTTTACGCTCCGCATCGCCTGTCCGGCGCAGCTGCGGCCTTCGCCCGAAATCCTGGCCTGGGCTCAGGCAGAAGGTGGCCGGATCGAGTTGCTCGACGCGCCGGAGGATGCGGTCCGCGGCGCACGCTGCGTCGTGACGGACGGCTGGATCAGCATGTCCGATGACCCGGCGCAGAACCGGCACAACCTGTTGGCTCCCTACAGCGTCACGCCGGCGCTGATGGCGCAGGCTGCACCCGACGCGCTGTTTATGCACTGCCTGCCGGCGCACCGGGGCGAAGAGGTGAGCGCCGCGGTGATCGACGGCCCGCAATCGGTGGTGTTCGATGGCGCAGAAAACCGGTTGCACGCGCAGAAGGGCGTGCTCGCATGGTCGCTAGGCGTGGCGCGCTAGAGCCCAAAACGGCGAAATGGGTCAGCTTGGGCTCTAGGTTTTGAGGTTTGGCGAGCACTGCTTCCGCCCAGGCGAAGCAGCCTGGCCGGAAAGTGCTCTAGATACCTAACGCAGCACGATCTCCACACGCCGGTTCTGCGGCTCGCGAACACCGGCGGCGGTTTGCACCAGCGGGCGCTGGTCGCCAAAGCCCTGCGTGGTAATTGCGGCCGGGGGCACGCCCAGGCGCACCAGCTCGGCACGCACGACAGCAGCCCGGCGCTGCGACAGGCCCTGATTGTATTGGGCCGTGCCGGACTTGTCCGCGTGCCCGGCCACTTCGATCCGCGTGACGGCGACCCGCGTGGTGGCCTGCGCAGCCTCGTTCACGATGGCGCGGGCCCGGTCCGTCAAATCGGCGCGGTCCCAGTCGAAGAAGACGAGATAGGTGCGCGCGACGGCAGTCTGCGGGGCAACTGGAACGGGTGCTTCGGCGGTCGGCGCAGGCACGTTGAAAGCGTATTTCAGCCCAAGCAGCAGGCTGTGATTGTAATTCTCGCTCGTGCGCAAAAGCCGCGAACCCGCTGCTACGCCATTGAACGCGGAAAATTGCGTGAAGTCGCGCGTGCCGGCGACTGCGTAGTACCGGTACTCCGCAGTCAGTGACAGTCCAACCACGGGCGGGATGGGGAAGGACAGCCCGGCGATGGCCTGATAGGCAAAGCTCGATTCGTCCCCGGTCGTGCGTAGGGTGGCACCATTGAAATTGGACGCGGTCTGTAGCCGGGTACGTGCCACGCCCGCGCCGGCCCCGATATATGGGTACAGGTACGCACTGCCGATATCGAGGTCGAAGAGGACGTTACCCATCCCGCCATACTTCTCATCCCGCCCGCCCACGGACTGGCCCGGCCCCGTGGCGAACCGGCTTAGGCGGTTATTGCGATAGTTACCTTCAACCTCGAGCCGTAGCCCGTTGCCAAACCCGTACCCAACGCTGGCCAAGCCGACCACGCCGGCGTCGAAATGCAGGCGTTGATTGACGACTGTCGTAACACCGCCCGACTTGAACGACTCAACCCGCTCCGTCTGCAAGAAGTTCGCACCCCCGGCCCCGCCGACATACAGCCCGGTCACAGGCTGCGCCCAGCCCGCCCCGGCGGTGGCGGCGATGAAACTGGTCGCGAGCAGGGCGATGCGAAACATGCAGGTACTCCTTAGGCGGCCAGCGTAGGCCAAAGGCCTTCATAGAAAAAGGGCCAGCCCCGCGAAGGGCCGGCCCAAGATCGTCCAACCAGTCATACCGACTGGCCGGCAGCTCGTCCGGCTTAGCGCAGGACGATTTCGACGCGGCGGTTCTGCGGCTCACGCACACCGTCGGCAGTCTGGACCAGCGGACGCGACTCGCCGAACGCCTGGGTGGTGATGGCGCTGCGCGGCACGCCCAGACGAACGAGCTCGGCTGCGACGTTGTTGGCGCGACGCTGCGACAGGCCCTGGTTGTAACGGGCCGTACCAGACCGGTCCGTATGGCCGGCGACTTCGATGCGCGTGACTGCAACCCGCGTGGTGGCCTGAGCCGCCTCGTTGATGATGGCACGGGCACGCTCCGTCAGGTCCGCACGGTCCCAGTCGAAGAACACCAGGTAGGTGCGGGCCGTCTCACGCACCGCTGCCGGTATGGGGGCCACGACCGCAGCCGGGGCCGCACCGAAGGCGTAACGCACGCCGAACATGATGGTGTGGTTATAATCGTCCTGGAACTTAACCCGCGCACCCGTTGCGATGCCACCCTTAGCCGGGCCGCTCGCAAAATACTGGTAGGGGTAGTTGCGGTCGCCGGCCAAGCCCATGAAGCGATAGTCAAGCGTCAAGGCTAAGCCCGGCACGGAGCCGATCGGGAAAGCCACACCGGCGATGCCCTGGTAGGCAAAGCTGCCCTGACCCTGGTTGGTGCGGTACAGCTGGTTCACGCCATTCGGGAAGCCTGCGAACGGAGCGGACTGACCGGCAAAGCGCGCGTTCTGGTGCTGTGCATACTGATAGCCGATACCTGCGCCGACATAGGGCATCACCATGCCGAGGTCGAAATCATACAGGGCGTTGAACATCGCGCCGTACTTCTTCTCGTCGCCACCGGCGCGTGCGCTCTGGCCGAAGCCATCGCTCGACAGTTTCTTGAACTTGTTCTGACGGTAGTCGCCCTCGACCTCAAGGCGCAGGCCATTGCCCAGGCCATAACCGACCGCAATCATACCAGCGAAGCCGGGGTCTAGTTCGGCGCGGGTGTTGTGCCCTACCGGCGTCGTCCCGATGCCCAGACCCGGGTAGGCGATCGCGCTGACGGTTTCGTTCTGCATGATGTTGATGCCGGCGCCGGCACCGATGTAGATGCCGCTGACGGGCTCAGCCTTGGCTGCTACGGGTGCGGCCAATATGGTCGCCGCCAATAGCGCGTTACGAAGCTTCATTTGGTTCTCTCCTCGTTACATGTCTGCGCTGTTGACGCATCCGGGGGATCGCGGGGACACATCCCCCCGCCTCTCGGTGAACGGACCATAGCCAGCAAAGATTGCGAACGCGAGACGGGTGTGGCGCTTTTCAGGGGTATGTGGCGAATAGGCAACAATACCCCAGCCGATTTGACACACAGATCCGTGAGCAGGCGCTTAAACCAGCTTCGCCTCGAAGGGCGGCAACAAATCCGGCGCGTCGAATTCCACCACCCATAGGTCCGGATCGCGGCCAACCTGCCGGGCCACATACGAATCGGCGTCGTCTTGCGTCACGGGCACCGGGCCAGTGCCGCGGATCCAGGCCACTTCGCCCTCACCGGTCCGCACCTGCGACAGGACACACAGGCCGTCCCGGCCGCGCAGCACCACCAGGACGCCGCCCGCATCCGAGTCGCCGCTACGCAGCACTGCGCCGGGCCGGCCATCGATATCGCCCATCCGCAAAGCCATTTGCACCCATAGCTTGGCCTTGATCCGCGGTTCCATGCCCAAACGTCCCTATTCACTGCGCCGTGTGCTGGTGCACCATAGGACAACACGGAGAATAGCCCATGCGCCGCCTTTTGCTGTTGCTCGCCTGTCTGCTTCCCACCGCTGCCGGGGCGGCCGACCGAGTCACCTTCGGCCTGGATTGGCAGGCGGAGGCCGAATATGGCGGCTTTTACCAAGCCGTCGCGACCGGCATCTATGCCAAACACGGGCTGGACGTCACCATCCGTCAGGGCGGGCCGCAGGTGAACCAGGCGCAGTTCCTACTGGCGGGGCGGATCGACTTCGCCATTACGTCCAACAGCTTCTTGGCGCTGAACTTGGCGCGCGAGAACCTGCCATTCACCGCGGTGGGCGCTGTGTTCCAGCGTGACCCGGCGGTACTGATCGCCCATCCTGGCCAGGGGCATGACACGTTCGAGTCGCTGCGTGGCCAGCCGATCATGATCAGTAACGATAGCCGAAACGGCTGGTGGACGTACCTGCGCGCCCGGTTTGGCTACGCCGATGCGCAAATTCGCCCCTACACCTTCAACTTCGCGCCGTTTCTGGCTGACAAGCGCGCGGTACAGCAGGGCTATCTCGGCTCCGAACCCTACGCCATCAAGCGGGAAGCTGGGTTCGAGCCGGTCGTGTTGTTGCTGGCCGACGCCGGGTTCAAGGGCTACGGCAGCCTGATCACCACCAGCAACAAGCTGATTACTGAAAAGCCCGACCTGGTGCAGCGGTTCCTGGACGCGAGCTTCGAGGGCTGGGCGTCGTACCTGGACGGTGACCCGGCGCCGGCCAATGCGCTCATCAAGCGTGAGAACCCGGAGATGACGGATGGCTTGCTGGCGTTCGGCCGTGCCATGCTGATCGAACGCCACATCGTACAGGCGCCGGGCGAGACGATCGGCACCATGACGGCAGCGCGGTGGGAGGAGTTCTTCCGGTCGGTCCAAGCCACCGCCGGCTACCCGGCCACCATGGACTGGCAGCGCGCCTATACCCTGCAATTCGTGAAGGCCGCCCCGCGCTAGTGCTGCGGCTGGACGGCGTGGGCCGGCGTTACCCAAACGGGACCGTGGCGCTGGCCGATGCGTCGCTGACAGTGGCCGATGGTGAGTTCGTAGCGTTGCTGGGCCCGTCCGGTTGCGTCAAGAGCACGTTGCTGCGCCTGATCGCCGGGCTGGACCGCCCGGACGAGGGAACCGTCACGTGGGACCGGGTGCCGCAGTTGGGTGTCGTGTTCCAGGACCCGACGTTGCTGCCGTGGGCGAGTGCGCTCGACAACGTGCGTCTGCCGTTGCGTCTAGACGGCGTGCCCGGTGCCGAGCAGACACGTCGCGCCGTGGCGGCGCTGGACCGTGTGGGCCTGGCCGGGTTCGAGGCCGCCCGGCCGCGGGAGCTGTCGGGTGGCATGCGCATGCGCGTCTCGCTGGCCCGTGCCCTGGCCAACGCGCCGGGCGTGTTGCTGATGGACGAGCCGTTTGCCGCGCTGGATGAGTTCACGCGCCATACCTTGCAGGACGATCTGCGCCGCATGTGGCGGGACGCGGGCTGCAGCGTCGTGTTCGTCACGCACTCCATTTATGAAGCGGCCTACCTGGCCAGCCGGGTGGTGCTGATGTCACCGCGGCCGGGCCGGATTGTGCAGGATCTGCGATCGGGTGTCCCGGAGGGAACAGACCGGCGGTTGTCACCAGCCTATGCCGGGTTTGTGGCAGAAATTACGCATGCGCTGACGCCGAAATGAACCGGCGCTGGAGCTTTAAGCCCTCATTTGCAAACGGGAGAAAGGGTCAGTGAAGGCCGCTCCCTTCCTATTAGGCCTGATCGCCCTGGTTTTGTGGGAAGGCGCCGTGCGCGTTTGGCACGTCCCTGCGTATCTGGTGCCGGGGCCAGTGGCGATCTGGGGCGCTTTCTCCGCCGACGCGCCGTTGATGCTGCGCTCGTTGCTTTCGACGCTGGCCGTAACGGGGTTGGCGCTCGCAGCAAGCTGCGTGCTGGGAGTGGTGCTCGCTTGTGCGATGGCAACCAGCCGGTGGGCGCGGGCGGCGGTATTGCCTTGGGCTATCGTGCTGCAGGTCACGCCCATCGTTGCCATTGCGCCGCTCATTATCGTGTGGCTGGACGACCCGTTTGCGTCGCTAGTCGTGTGCGCCACGATCGTCGCGTTCTTTCCCGTGTTCTCCAACACGGCGGCCGGGCTGGCGGCAGCGGCGCCGGAGCTGCTGGACCTGTTTCGCCTGCATCGTGCCGGGCGATGGCAGACGCTGTGGCTGCTGCGCCTGCCGGCTGCCGTGCCGTCGTTCTTGGCCGGCTTGCGCATTTCCGGCGGGCTGGCGCTGGTGGGTGCGGTGGTGGCGGAGTTCGTGGCCGGCTCCGGCGGGTTTGCGTCCGGGCTGGCGTTCCGTATCGTGGAGGCCGGATACCGGCTGCAGGTCCCGCGCATGTTTGCAGCCCTGATGCTGCTATCGCTGGCAGGCATCACGATCGACACCGGGTTGGGCTGGGTGCAGCGGCGGCTACTACAGCGTTTTGGATAGACTTTTCGGGATTGGGGACACGGACGTGACGGACAAGATGAGTGCGGGCCAGAAGGCGTACGAGGTAAAGCGGGCGGCCAAAAAGGGACAGTCGCTGGACAAGCACCTGGCGGAGAAAGCCAAGCTGGCCGCGCCCCCCGCGCCAAAAGCGCCAAAGAAGCCCGGCCTGCTGTCGCGCCTGCTGGACCGTGCGCACCAGCCGTTGAAGCTGCCGCCCAAAAAGTGACACTCGTCGTCCACGCCGACTGGAGCGTGGATGCCCGCAAACGATGGATGTGCGTGGCCGTGCCGGGCGGTCCCGGCTGGGTGCTGCGGGTGGAGCCGGTTGGCCCGCTCGACACGCTGCTGTCCCGGCTGCTGCACGAGGCCGGCAGTGCCCCGGTGGCCTTGGGCGTAGATTTCCCCATCGGCCTGCCCCGCGCCTATGCCGCTGGCCTGCCCGGCACGTTTCCGTCGTTCTTGCGTGACGCGCCGCCGGCATTTTTCGAGGTCGCGGATACGATCGCCGACGCCGGGCCGCACCGCCCGTTCTATCCAAGGCGTGGGATGGCGGGCATGACCCGGCTGTCGCTGGCGGAGGCGCTGGGCATGGCGGGTACTGAGGGCCTGTCC
>JANONC010000223.1:0-2817 GCA_031420655.1 Rhodospirillales bacterium
GCGGGGCTGCGCAACATGAGCAAAGCTGTCCGGAAGGATGCCAGCACCGTACTCGGCTCCTCCTTTGCCCTTAACCGCGATTGCACGTCCCGCGGTCTGTCGAAGGTGCTGATCGCGACGCCGCCAGCCCACGGCACCGTCTTCGTTGGCCCGCAGGAGGAGCATCCGGTCTTTCCGGCCGGCCATCCTTTTGCCGCCTGCAACACGGTCGGCGTGCCAGCCACGGCCATTACATACACGCCCGCCCCGGGCTTTAGCGGGACGGACTCGCTCACGATCGACGAGACCGACGTCGACGGCCGCCGGAAGGTAACCCGGATCGTATTGACCGTTTCGTAGGTGCCGGAAGTGCCTCGGCGGTCCTGCGCAAGCGTTCGCTCGCTTGGCTGCATCGCGCTCACAGACAAGTTCAGAGCGTAGCGGCGCCCGGTACCGTCGCCGCCACGACCTGCGCCAGGAACTCCAGCGGTCCGCTGGTTGCGCCGGCCAGGGCGCGGCCGTCGCGGCAGGCCAGCGCCAGGAGGGCCGTGCCACCTGGAAGGCGGACGAGGGCTTGCCAGCAGGCCAGCGACGCCGCTTCGCCGTGCAACGAGGGGTCTAGCTGCGCTTCGCCGATCACCGTCTCCCGCCGGCCCAGCACGGCGTGGACGGTACCGGGGCAGATTTGGGTCGCACCGGGACAGGGTTGCTCGGCACAGAGGCGAGCGCTGTCTAGGCCGAGCAGAACGGGCAGTTCAGGCAGGGCGGCGGGGCCACCGGCGATCAGGGCAAGGGCGGCGGCGTGAATGCGCTGGGTAAAACTGTCGGCGGCGCGGCGTT
Source organism: Rhodospirillales bacterium (assembly GCA_031420655.1). Classification (GTDB taxonomy): domain Bacteria; phylum Pseudomonadota; class Alphaproteobacteria; order Acetobacterales; family Acetobacteraceae; genus JANPPS01. The sequence continues at coordinate 820 of JANONC010000223.1, forward strand.
GGCCGGCCAGGGTGGCGGTCTCGGCGCGGGCGCGGACCAGATGCGCCTGCATGTGGTCTGCCAGCGTGTCGCCGTGCACGCGCCGGGGTGGATCCAGGGCGGCGTACAGGCCGGATTGCTGTGCCAGCCAGCCGGGGTGTTCGCGCAGGAACTCGGCCACTCCGGTTGCATCGGCCAGGGCTGGCGCACGGTCAGGCATGGTATAGCCGGGGCCGCGATTGCAATGCGCGCGGGGCCGTCGCATGTAAATGTGGTGTTGTCCCAATCATGAGCCGTCCTGCGCCATTGGGCTTAACCCTATCGCTGCCGGGCCTGATGGCAAGTGCCTCTCCCGTGCGCCGGGTGGCGGTGCTGCTGCCACGGCCGTTTCCGGGGCCGTTCGACTATGCCGTCGGGCCGGGTCAGGACCCGGTGCCGGGCGATGTGGTGCTGGTGCCGCTGAACCGGCGGGAAGAGGTCGGTGTCGTGTGGGACGCGCCGTCCGGCCCGGCGGTGTCCGATGCCCGGCTGAAGCCGATAACCGCCATTCTGGATCATCCACGGCTACCGGCGGCGCTGCGGCGATTTGTGGATTGGGTGGCCGGGTACACGCTGTCGTTTCCGGGTAACGTGCTGGCCATGGCGCTGCGGGTGAACGCGCTGCAGGCGGAGGTGCCGGGGGTGGGCTACCGGCTGCTTAGTTCGGGTGCGCCTCACCCAGACAGACCCCCACCCCAGCCCTCTCCCGCTCCGGGGGAAGAGTTGGGTGGCGGCTTTTTAGAACAGGTCCGGCTCACCCCAGGACGCGCCCGCGTGCTGCAGGCGCTGGCACCCGGCCAGATCCTCACCCTCCCTGCGCTCACCCTCACTGCCGCTGTCAGCCCAGCCATCGTGCGGGCCATGATGCAGGCCGGATTGATCGAAAGGGTGGCCCTGCCCAGCGCCCGGCCAAAAGTGCCCGACGTGACCAGCCCCGGCCCGGCGTTGCGCCCGGAACAGGCCATCGCCGCCGCAGCGCTGCGGGCCGCGGTCGGCACTGGGTTCAGCGTCACGTTGCTGGACGGCGTGACCGGCTCCGGCAAGACCGAGGTTTATCTGGAGGCCGTCGCCGCGTGCGTGGCGCAAGGGCGGCAGGCGCTGGTGTTGCTGCCGGAAATTGCCCTGGGCGCGCAGTGGCTGGACCGTTGCACCCGGCGGTTTCACGCCCCGCCCGCCGTTTGGCACTCCGACCTGTCGTCGCGGATCCGGCGGCTCACGTGGCGCGCGGTGGCGGAGGGGGCGGCGCCGATCGTCGTGGGCGCACGCTCCGCGTTGTTCCTGCCGTTCCCGGATCTCGGCCTTATTATTGTGGATGAGGAGCATGAGACGGCGTTCAAGCAAGAAGACGGTGTAACCTACCACGCGCGCGATATGGCGGTCGTGCGTGCCCGGCTGAGCGCCGCCCCGGCCGTGCTGGTTTCCGCTACGCCCAGCCTGGAAACACTGAGCAATGTGGAGGCCGGGCGCTACCAACGGCTCACTCTGCACGCGCGCCATGGCGGGGCGACGCTGCCCACGGTCGCGGCTATCGACATGCGCGTGCACCCGCCGCCGCGCGGGCGGTTTCTGTCGCCAGTGCTGGTCGACGCGATCGGTGCCACCATCGCGCGGGGCGAGCAGGCCATGCTGTTCCTGAACCGCCGCGGGTATGCGCCGCTCACGCTGTGCCGGGCGTGCGGGCACCGGATGCAGTGCCCGAATTGCACCGCGTGGCTTGTAGAGCACCGGGCGCGGCAGGTGCTGACCTGCCACCATTGCGCGCATACGGAGGACATTCCACCCACGTGCCCCTCCTGCGGGGCGGAGCACAGCCTGGTGCCGATCGGCCCCGGCGTCGAACGCATTACCGAGGAAGCCGACGCCCTGTTTCCCGATGCGCGCCGCCTGGTAATGGCCAGCGACACCCTGCCCGGCCCTGCCGCCGCGGCCAACGCCGCGCACAGGATCGAGCGGCGGGAGATCGACCTCATCATCGGCACG
>JANONC010000224.1:0-3662 GCA_031420655.1 Rhodospirillales bacterium
CAGATCGGCCCGGCGCCAGCGGACAATCCCGTGCTCGGCCAAGTCGGGACCGGAGCGAACAAGGGCGGCGACCTCGGCCTGCTGCTCGGCCGTCAGGCGTGGCGTCGGCCCTGCCGCCTTGCGGTTCGACAGCCCGGCCAAACCTTGGTCGTTGTAGCGATGTACCCAATCGCGAAGGGTCTGGCGATCCATGCCGCAGGTTTGCGCCGCCTCGGTGCGAGGACTGCCCTCGAACACAAGGGCGAGCGCAAGCATCCGCCGGGTCGCGTGCGCATCCTTTGCCCGCGTCGCCGCGTGCCGCAGCCCGTCGGCGTCGAACTCTGTCCGGGTAATTGCAACCGTCAATCCTGCCTCCTACGAATCGGGATAGGAACCAGCGAATCACAGCCGTACTGAAATGGAAATCACCCGGAGTCAGGATCGTGTCCCCGGGCGTGGTGTAGCAGCCAGCGCTACTGAGCAGAGCTGGCTGCCCGTTCAGGCTGCCAAGGACGGCAGGCTGACGGCGAGATCATCGCTCAACGGGGCAATCGTTTCCAGCGTCATGTAGCGAGCGCGCTATACGTCCCACTCATCGTTTTGCTCCAGCAAGATCGCGCCGGTCAGCCGGGTGACGGCGGCTTCGTTCGGAAATATGCCGACAACGTCGCTGCGGCGCTTGATCTCGCCGTTCAACCGCTCGATCGGGTTGGTGGAATGGATCTTGGTCCGGTGTTGTGCGGGGAACGCCATGTAGGCCAACACGTCCGTCTCCGCCTCGTCCATCAACGCTGCCAGTTTTGATGCATTTGGGCGGGCTTGGTCAGCCACCTCGCGCCACTGCTTGCGTGCGGCGGCAGCATCGTCCTGGGCAAAGGCGGTGCCGATCCAGGCCGAGATGATCCGGCGCTGGGTCTTGCCAGCATGGGCCATGGCGTTGCGCATGAAGTGCACGCGGCAGCGTTGCCAGGTGGCGCTGAGGACTGTGAAATCGCGCCCAACATTGACCCCGCACAGAATTGAAGCATCTTATTGACTTAGCCAGTGAATTCTCTATTTTCGTAGGGCCACGCTTGAATGCAAACGGTGACCTTCTCAATTCCAAATCTCTTAAATGATATCAATGCCGTAGATCATTTCCTGGGTGGATCAACGTTGGGTGCGATTTCACACCCCAACCATGTGCACCACCTTTTCGCTATCGTGCCCGCCTGCTACAATAAGGCCGCAGGTTGATCGTCGTTGATTGCATAGGGGAGGTATGGCGCAGCAGATGACCAACGGGCGCGGACGGTTACAGAGCGATCTTGAAGCCTCCCGGCCGGATCACCCGGTTTTTCCGAACATGCGCCCCGCTGCGCTAGCGGATGATTCGTCTCTGTGCGCCATCTGCGTGGACACGGAGGAGGATTTCGACTGGAACAATCCTGTGTTCGGCACTCACTATACCACCTCCAACATGCTGAATACACGGGCCCTGCACGAGATCGCCATCGCCTACGGGATCGTACCGACCTACCTGCTGACCTACCCGATGATGGATACGCCGGACGTGGTGCGAGGGCTCCGCCGGCGCATCGATCGCGGGGAATGCGAGGTGGGCGTGCATCTTCATCCCTGGGTGAACCCGCCATTTGACGATGACAACGAGGCGACGTCGTTCGCCGGCAACCTCAAACCCGCGTTGGAGCGGCGCAAGCTGCTGGAACTGATGCGCAGGTTCGAGGCGTGCTTCGGGTTTGCCCCGCGCATCTACCGCGCCGGCCGCTATGGGCTGGGCGGCCATTCCGTCGATCTGCTGGCCAAGCTGGACTTCACAATCGACACCAGCCTGGCACCGCGCACCAGCTTTGCGTCCCAGGGAGGACCCGATTTCAGCAGCTATGGCTACCGGCCGTTCTGGTTCGGCGCCGATCCCCCTTTGCTCGAATTACCGCTATGCCGCGACGTCGTGGGTTGGGGCGGCCGATGGGCGCCGAACCTGCTACAGGCGTTGTCTGCCCCACCCTTCGACCGGTTCTGGCTTTCGGCCATCGCCAGCCGGCTCCGCTGCGCCGAACGCATCACCCTGTCACCGGAGGGCAACGACCTAGCTGCAATGCGGCGCCTGCTGCGGCGCCTGCATGGGGCGGGGCAACGGCTGTTCGTCCTGAGCTTCCATAGCTCCTCGCTGGTGGCCGGTCGAAACCCCTACGTGCAGACCAAGGCGGAGATGCATCTGTTCTACGACCGGCTGTCCGGTATCCTCGCCTACATGGCGGATCGGCTTGATATGCGCTTCACGCGGCTCTCTTACCTACCGGAACTGCTTGCGGCGTCCGGAAGGCTACCCGCCTCCGCCCCCATGGCGATGCCAGGCTAGTGCTGGACGGTTCACCTGAGGGGCAGGTCAGGCAGAAAGCCAAGGTTGTTCTGGTCGCCAACAACTTTCCCCCGGTGAGGGGCGGCTCCGCGTCGGTGTATGCTAACCTGGCTCGCTGCGCTGCCGGGCGAATCATCGTTCTCGCGCCCCGCATCGACTACGGCGACGGCCTACCCCTGATCGGCTGGCGGGAGCATGACCGGCGCGCGCGCTACCGCGTGCAGCGGCTGTCGTTGCTGCGCACGACGGTCGCCACGGCGGCGCACACCGGCTTGGACCGGCTTGCCTGGGTCGCATGGGACGCGACGATCCGCCTGCGCCTGACGTTCGCCTTGCTGGTTCTGATCGTTCGGGATGGCGTGCGGACGGTCTGCGTCGGCGAACTGCTCGCAAGTGGCTGGATACTCCGGCTGATGCGCCTGATGCCGGGGGTGCGGACCATCGCCTATGTCCATGGCGAGGAAATCACCACCGACGACCAATACGATGCCTCGCACCAGCGGGCCCGGCGCGCACTGGACTGCAGCGACAAGATCGTCGTCGTCAGCGCGTTCACACAGGGAGCCGTGCAGGCCCTGATCGGACCGGGGGCCGCCGACCGCCTGGCGCTGATCCAGAATGGCGTCGACACCGGGCAGTTCCATCCCCACCCGAAGTCGCAGAGCCTGCTGCATCTCTATGGCCTCAAGGATTGCTTCATCTTCGTCTCGGTATCCCGGCTGGTCGAGAAGAAGGGGACCGACAATGCGATCCGCGCCTTCGCGACCGTTGCCGCCCGGTATCCCGACAGCCGCCTGCTGGTGGTCGGCACCGGGCCGTTCCTGCCGGCGCTGCAGGCGGTGGCCGAGGAGGTCGGGGTGTCCGCGCTGGTGATCTTCGCCGGCGTCGTGATGGAGGAAGAACTGGTGGAGCACTACCAGCTCGGCGATGTGTTCGTCATGCCGAACCGCCGGATGCCGGACGGGGACACCGAAGGGTTTGGGCTGGTCTTCCTGGAGGCGAACGCCTGCGGCCTGCCGGCCATCGCCGGCAATGACGGGGGCAGCACCGAGGCCATCCAGGACGGGGTCAACGGGCTGGTGGTGGACGGCCGATCAGTGCCAGCGATTGCGCAGGCGATGCTGTCGCTGCGGGAGGACCCAGAGTTCTACCGGGCGGTGCAGCGGGAGGCGCTGGCGCGGGCTAGGAACTCCGATTGGACCGTGAAGACCGAGCTGTTTCTGCAGCTATGCAAGCACTGACCTCCGACGCTGGTTGGGCCGCGCTGAATGGCCGGGCCGCATGACACGGTGTCCGCTGTGTGCCGGGCTGACCCATACTG
>JANONC010000225.1:0-2576 GCA_031420655.1 Rhodospirillales bacterium
CGTCACCGGCGGCAGCAGCGTGCCACCCAGGCCGTGCACCCGGTCCCGCGTCGCCTGCGCCGTGCCGTCCAGTATGCTGGGCTTCAGGCCCGGCAAACTTGTCATCACGAGGCCGACCCGGTGCGGGCGATAGGCGTGCAGCGCCAAGGGCCGGCCCGCGGTGGCGATGGCGTGGTCCAGCACCGGGCCGGCGACGGCAAAGGGAATGATCTTTATCGTGGCCACCATGTCACCGGCGGCCACGCTCGTGCGGTCCGGTGCCGTCGCAACGGTCAGTGCCTCGTCGACCACGTTCAGCGCGTCCAGCATGGCACGGTCCACGGCTAGCAGCCCGGCCTGTTTGACCACTAGGTTGACACGGCCCGTGCTGGCGACCGTGGCGCGCAGACCGGGGCCGGCCAGCGCAGCCGCCAGCCGGGAAGCGGCCTCGTTCTCGCCCACATCGCCCGGTTCCAGTTGGGCCGCGATCACCTGCTGTAGGCCCGCGTCGCGTAACATCGCCAAAGCGGCGGCATTCAGCACGGTGCCCTTGCGCAGCACGCCGCCAGGTAAGCGATGCGTGTGGGCGAGTACGGCTCCGTCTGCGCCAGTCAGGTCGACCGGCCCGAACTTCATGCTGGTTGAGTCACTGCCGGCGTACTGCCACGATCTGCGCCAGGGCCGACAACGCAATCTCGGCCGCCGTCACTGCGCCCAGATTGAGCCCGACCGGGCCGTGGATACGCGCCAGGGCGGCGTCGTCGTGGCCCAACGCCCGCAACCGCTCTAGCCGCGCCGCATGTGTCTTACGCGACCCGAGCGATCCGACATAGAACGCCTGCGACCGCAGCGCGCGATCGAGCGCCGGGTCATCGAGCTTTGGGTCGTGCGTGAGAGTAACGATGGCGGTCCGGCTATCCGGGGCCAGGGTGTCCAGCGCTTCGTCGGGCCAATCCGTGCTGAGTGCCACGCCGGGAAACCGCTCGGCAGAGGCGAACGCGCCGCGCGGGTCGATGACCGTCACGCCATAGCCGAGCTGCACCGCCATAGGCGCCATAGCCTGCGCGATGTGCACGGCGCCGACGATTATGAGGCGGGGCGGCGGGTTATAGGCCTGGATGAACCAAGTTGCGCCGTCGACGGTGACGGTCGCAGCACGATCGCTGGCCAGCACGCGAGCGGCAGCATCCTGTAACGCCGGGCTGCACCCACCTTCGGGCAGCAGAGCCTGCAGGCCGCCAGGCAACTGGGTGGCCAGTGCCACGGGTTCGCTGGCGGCGCGGGCGGATTGCAGGCGGGCCAGCAGCTCTGGCGTCATCGCAGCGCTTCCACGAACACTTTCAGCTTGCCGCCGCACGCGAGGCCCACGGCCCAGGCTGCGTCGTCCGTCACGCCGAAGTCCATCCATTGCGGAATGCCGGTGCGCAGCGTTTCCATTGCCACGTCCGCGACTGCGCCCTCGATGCAGCCGCCGCTGACGGAGCCGGCCATGCGTCCGCTGGCGGTCACGGCCATTTGGCTGCCGGCGGGGCGGGGAGAGCTGCCCCAGGTTTCGGTGACGGTCGCGATCGCCACCTGTTCACCCGCTGCAGCCCAGGCGGCGGCCTGGTCCAGTACGTCTTCACTCATGGCATTACTCCCTGCCTGCCCCGCGGCGGTGCGGGGCGGGATAGTAGCGCGATCAGGTCGCGCAGGCTGTCCAGGCTATGCACCGTCCGGAACTCATCCACATGCGGCAGCATTGCCCGGATGCCGCTGGATTTGGGCTGGAACCCATCCCACCGCAACAGGGGGTTGAGCCAAATCAGGCGGCGGCAGGACCGATGCAGCCGCGCCATATTTTCGGACAGGCCGGCCGCCCCGTCGCGGTCGAGCCCGTCGGTCACCAGCAGCACGACAGCGCCCTGGCCCAGCACGCGGCGGGCCCAGCGCTGGTTGAACTCCCGCAGCGCCTCACCGATTCGCGTACCGCCGGACCAGTCCGGCACGGCGTGGGCCACTAACTCGAACGCAGCCTCCGGATCGCGGTGGCGCAGTTGCCGGGTAATGTTGGACAGGCGTGTGCCGAACAGGAACACATGCACCCGGTCCCGGTCGTTGACGACAGAGTGCAGAAAGTGAAGCAGCACCTGCGCATAGCGGGCCATGCTGCCCGATATGTCGCACAGCACCACAAGCGGCGGCGGGCGCACGACGGCCTTGGTTCGAGACAGATCCACGATTTCACCACCCCGGCGCAAACTGTCACGCAGCGTGGCGCGCAGGTCGATGCGCGACCCGTGCGGGCTGGCCCGGCGGCGGCGGGTGCGGCGCTGATCAAGTGGTAGGCGCAGCTGGCGGATCTCGGCCCGGGCTCGGGCAACTTGGGCGGCCGACATCTGCTCAAAATCCATGCCTTGCAGCAGCTCTTGCTCGCTCATGGTCATGGTGGCGTCGATTTCCGGTGCCGCGGATTCCTCGGGTTTGCGCGACTTAGTACTAGCCATTGCTTCGGCAATGCGACGGGCGCCTGGCGCCGGCTTCGTTTCCTGCGGCTGCCGGCCATCCAACAACGCCAGCGCGGCGGCCTGGAGCAGAGCGGCCGGGTCACGCCAGAA
>JANONC010000226.1:0-4771 GCA_031420655.1 Rhodospirillales bacterium
GGAGGTGGCGTGGACGACGATCCCCGTCTTGATCCTGATCATCATCGCCATTCCGTCGTTCCGGCTCGTGTATTTCCAGGACCGGACGGACAATGCAGACCTGACCGTCAAGGTCGTAGGGCATCAGTGGTATTGGGAATATCAATACCCGGACAACGGCGAGTTTTCATACAACAGCCAGATGATCCCAGCCGACGAGATTAAGCTCGAGGAAGGGCAGATCAGAAATCTGAGCGTCGATAACCGCGTGGTCGTACCTGCCAACAAAAATATCCGGCTGCTGGTCACCAGCGGCGATGTGATCCATAGCTTCTTCATCCCGTCATTGGGTGTGCAGCGCTACGCGATCCCGGGGCGCACGATCGAGACGTGGGTGCGGGTTGACGGTCCGGGAATTTATTACGGGCAGTGCAATCAGATTTGCGGCACCAACCATAGCGCGATGCCGATTGCGGTCGAAGCGTTAAACGATGCGGATTTTGCGGCATGGATTATCGGCGCCAAGAAGAAGTTTGCCCAAGGGACTACCCCCCAATATACAGCCATCGACAGTAGCGCGATGACGGCGGAGGCACGGCAATGAGCGAGTTCGTACAAAACGGCGAACTGGGCCAAATCGATGTGCATGATGATGCGCACGACCACCACCCAAATTTCGTCAACCGGTGGCTGTTCAGCACCAACCATAAAGATATCGGCACGCTGTACCTGATCTTCGCGATCTTTGCGGGCATCATCGGGCTGGCGCTGTCCATTCATATGCGGCTCGAGTTGCAGAACCCTGGTTTGCAGTACTTCAAGAGCGGTCAGGCCTGGAACGCGACGGTCACGGCGCACGGCTTGGTTATGATCTTCTTTATGGTCATGCCAGCGATGATCGGCGGCTTCGGCAACTGGTTCGTTCCGTTGATGATTGGCGCGCCGGATATGGCGTTCCCTCGGCTGAACAACATTAGCTTCTGGCTGCTGGTTCCTGCGTTCGCCCTCATTATGATGGGCCTCCACAGCGGGGATGGCGCCGGTCCGGGCTGGACGCTGTACGCGCCGCTGTCCAATAGCACGTACCAGTCTGGCCCTGCGCTCGACTACACGCTGTTTGCGCTCCATCTGGCCGGCGTTTCGTCACTGCTCGGTGCGATCAATTTCATCACGACCATCTTCAACATGCGCGCGCCGGGCATGACGCTGCACAAGATGCCGCTGTTTGTGTGGTCGATCCTGGTCACAGCGTTCTTGTTGCTGCTGGCTATCCCGGTGCTCGCCGGTGCGATCACGATGCTGATCACCGACCGTAATTTCGGTACGTCGTTCTTTGACCCGCAGGGCGGTGGTGACCCGGTACTGTTCCAGCATCTGTTCTGGTTCTTTGGCCATCCTGAAGTGTACATCATGATCCTGCCGGGCTTCGGCATGGTCAGCCACGTGATCTCGACCTTCTCCAAGAAGCCGATCTTTGGCTATCTCGGCATGGCCTACGCCATGATTGCCATCGGCGTGGTGGGGTTCGTCGTTTGGGCGCATCACATGTTCGTCTCGGGCATCAGCGTCGATACGCGGGCTTACTTCATGGCGGCAACGATGATCATTGCAGTGCCGACCGGCATCAAGATTTTTAGCTGGATCGCGACCATGTGGGGCGGATCGATCACCATGAACACGCCGATGCTGTTTGCGGTCGGGTTCATCTTCCTGTTCACGCTGGGTGGTGTAACGGGCATCGTGCTGTCCAACGCCAGCATCGATCAGATCCTACACAACACCTACTACGTCGTGGCACACTTCCACTATGTGTTGAGCCTCGGCGCCGTGTTCTCCATCTTCTCCGGTTTCTATTATTGGCTGGGTAAGATGTCGGGCCGCCCGTACCCGGAGTTCTGGGGCAAGGTCCACTTCTGGACAATGTTCGTGGGCGTAAACCTCACCTTCTTCCCGATGCACTTCCTTGGTCTTGCCGGTATGCCACGCCGTTACCCTGACTATCCGCAGGCCTTCGCTGGCTGGAACTACGTCGCCTCGATCGGGTCCTACATCAGCGCGGCGTCGGTCGTAGTGTTCTTGTACGTGCTGTACCGCACGTTCACGAGCAAGGAGCGGGTTGGCAACAACCAGTGGGGCGAGGGTGCAACGACGCTGGAGTGGACTGTCAGCTCGCCGCCGCCGTTCCACACCTTTGCCGAGCTACCGCGGATTCGGTAGTAAAGTCCGATATGTCTGACAGCAACGGGGGGGCTGCGGCCCCCCTTTCGCCTCTTGAAGCCCCGAATGGAGTGCGAGACTGGTTCGCGCTGCTCAAGCCGCGGGTAATTACCCTGGTCGTTTTCACCGGGCTGATCGGGTTACTGGTCGCACCCGGCCACATTCACCCAGTGCTGGCGTTCACAGCAGTGCTGTGTATCGCGGTAGCAGCCGGCGCGGCGGGTGCCATTAATATGTGGTACGACCGCGATATCGACGCAATCATGCGCCGCACTGCAAATCGCCCGATTCCCGGTGGACGCATTCACGCGCCGGATGTGCTTACGTTCGGCATTGTGCTGGCCGTTTCGTCTGTGCTGCTGATGTACCTGGCCACAAACGTGATTGCTGCAGCCGTACTCGCCGTGTCGATCCTGTTCTACGTGTTTGTCTACACCGTCTGGCTAAAGCGCCGGACGCCGCAGAACATCGTCATTGGTGGCGCAGCCGGAGCGTTCCCGCCCGTCATTGGCTGGGCTGCTGTGACGGGCAGCGTGGACGTGATGCCTCTGTTGATGTTCGCTATCATCTTCTTTTGGACGCCGCCGCATTTTTGGGCGATGTCGCTCTATGCCTCGGGCGACTACGAACGGGCAGGGGTACCGATGCTGCCGGTCGTGTCCGGTGCGCGAGTGACCCGGCTGAACGTCTTGATCTACACCGTCGTGCTGGCGTGCGTTTCGATGCTGCCTTGGGCGCTCGGCCATGCAGGGGGCGTCTATGCTGTGTCCGCCGCCGGGCTGTCGGTCTGGTTCTTGTTGGCCAGTTGGGGCGTGTGGCGGGACCGCCAGGACGCAACCGGCTGCAGCCTGACGCAGGATGCGCCAGCGAAGTGGGCGTTCCGGGTGTCGCTGGTTTATTTGTTCGCACTCTTTGGCGCTTTGGCCGCCGACTACTATATCTGGCCTTATGTCCCTCATTCCTAGCGACCGCGCCAAGCGTCAACGTGCCAAGAACATTGCGGTGTTAGCCGTTCTGATCGGTGTTGCCGTGCTGTTTTATGCCATCTCCATGGTGAAGTTCCGCGTGTCATGAAGCGCAACAACGGCCTATTCGCTATCGTCCTGAGTGCCGGCATCTTTGGCATGCTCGGCTTATCCTACGCGTCTGTGCCGCTCTATCGCATGTTTTGCGAGGCAACCGGCTATGGCGGCACCCCGCAATTGCGTGGCGCGGCCGGGCCGGGGGCGACGGGCGGCGTGATTACGGTGCGGTTTGACGCCAATACGAGCCCGAGCTTGCCGTGGAGCTTCAAGCCCGACGCACGCTCGGTCACTGTGCCGTTAGGGGAAGACCGGCTTGCATCCTACACCGGGCGCAATGCCGGCGAACGTGCCATCACGGGTGTAGCCACCTATAATATAACTCCAGAAAAGGCAGCGCCGTTCTTTCATAAGACAGCCTGCTTCTGCTTTGACCAGCAAACGCTTGCACCCGGCCAGGTGATGCAGTTCCCGCTCAGCTTCTGGGTCGATCCGGCGATCGCGACCGATCCGGACACCCGCGACGTAAAGACAATCACACTGTCCTATACCTTCTTTCGCTCGCTTGAGGACGCCGCGCGCAATGGCGGGCTCGACCGCGCCGGACCGCACGTAGGCGCCCAGGCTGCAAGCGACCAGGCGACAAACCAGCGGGCGGCCCGTACTGTCACCCCTTGAACCGGACAGCGTTTTCGGGATGATGCGCCGCACCAACGGGATGCCCATGCTATGACCGATACCTCAGCCGCTACGATCGACCCTGGCGCGCTTCAAGCCGATCCGCATGGCGGAACGCACTCGGATGGCAGCGGCCACGGAATGGACAGTTCCGGAATGAAACAACCGTATCATCTGGTGAACCCTAGCCCATGGCCCCTGGCAGGCGCGATGGCGGCGGGGCTTACGGTGGTGGGTGTTGTTTTGGCCGCCCACGAAGGCGGATACACGACACTTAGCCTCGGCTTGGCCGCCGTGCTGGCGGTCATGTTCATGTGGTGGCGCGACGTACTGCGGGAAAGCCGGACGAAGGGCGCCCACTCTAAGGTCGTGCAGCTCGGCCTGCGCTACGGCATGACTTTGTTTATCGCCAGTGAGGTCATGTTCTTCGTGGGCTTCTTCTGGGCCTTCTTCCACTTCGCCCTGTATCCGGAGCACGTGCTGGGCGCCGAGGCGGGAGGCGTTTGGCCGCCCATTGGCATCAAGACGTTCGACCCTTTCCAGCTGCCGCTCTTGAACACTCTTATCCTGTTGCTGTCGGGTACGACCGTCACCTGGGCGCATCACGCGCTGCTGAACAACGACCGCAAGCACCTGATCATGGCGCTCGGCTTCACGATTATCCTTGGCCTGTCTTTCACGACGTTCCAGGCACTGGAGTACTCTGAAGCACCATTTAAGTTTGTGGGCGGCGGCGTGTATCCATCGGTGTTCTTCCTCGCGACCGGCTTCCACGGCTTCCACGTCATCGTCGGCACCGCGTTCCTCGTCGTGTGCTGGTTTCGCGCCCGCCAGGGTGAGTTCACGCCGGACCGGCATTTTGGGTTCGAAGCCGC
>JANONC010000227.1:0-4376 GCA_031420655.1 Rhodospirillales bacterium
ATGGGGCCGGACCTGGCCCGAGCCGTGCGGCGGGCGCGGCCCGACCGGTTGGTCCCGTGCGATGACGCCGCCACGGCTTTGCTCGTAGCGCTGCACGCGGACCCGGCAACCCGCAGCCTGGTGGAGGCGTCGCTCGGTGATTCCGGATCCTACCCCGTCGCCCTGTCGAAAGGCGCGCAGATGCGGCTGGCGACGCAACTTGGCGTGCCGATACCGCCGACCGTGTTCGTGCCCGATCGCGCGGCCTTCGACCACGCTATCGCCGAGGCGACGCTGCCTTGCGTGCTCAAGGTGGACGGTACCTTTGGCGGCACCGGCGTCGCCATCGTGTCTGACGCGCGCGCCGCCGGGGCTGCCTGGGACCGCCTAACCATGCGGCCCTCGCTGCTGGACGCGGCCAAAGGCGCGGTACTGGAGCGAAGCGCCCGTCCGCTGATGGACCGCCGGAACTGGCGCGCCTCCCCACCCCATCTGCAGGCGTTCGTGGCAGGGACACTCGCCAACCGGGCGGTCATGTGCGAGCGCGGGCGGGTCGTGGCCGGCCTCAGCGTCACCGTGTTGCAAACGGCCGGGGCGCGCGGGCCCTCCTCGGTCGTGCAAATCGTAGACCATCCGGGGATGGCGGCGTCGGCCGCGGCGTTTGTCGCCTGCTTGGGGTTGTCCGGGTTCCACGGCTTTGACTTTGTGCTCGGGCCGGACGACCGGGCGCTGATGCTGGAGATGAACCCGCGCGCGACGCCGATCTGCCACCTGGCGCACGCCGGGACGCATGGGCTGGCGGCGGCGATGCTGGGGGCCATGGGCACCTATGCTCCGCCAATCCTCCTGCCAGCGCCCGGCGAGACCGTAGCCCTGTTTCCCAACGAGATGACCCGCGATGCTACCAGCCCGTATCTCCAGGGCTGGCATGACGTGCCGTGTAACGACCTACCGCTGCTACGGAGCGTGTTGGCCGATATAGCCATGACCAGCCGCATCGCCAATTTCCGCGGATGGCTCCGTAATTTTAGTCTGTAGCGCTCACCCGCACCAGCATCTTGCCGAAGTTGCGCCCCTCCAGCAGACCCATGAACGCTTCCGGCGCGTTGGCTAGCCCATCCACGATGTCTTCCCGATGCACGATCCGCCCCTCCGCCACGCCATCGCCGACGCGGTGCAGGAACGCGGAAAAATGCTCCGGCACGAACTCGCTATTGATAAAGCCGCGGATGGTCAGGCTGCGGGTGAGCACCTGGCGCATAGTGGCCGGTAGCAGGTCGCGCTCACCCGTCGCACCGCCCGAATATTGCGAGATCAGCCCGCACACCGGCACGCGGGCATACAGGTTCAAGAGCGGCAGCACCGCCTGCCACACCGCGCCACCCACGTTTTCAAAATACACGTCGATGCCGCCGGGGCAGGCGCTGGCGAGTTGGGCGGCGAAATCCGGCGCGCGATGGTCCAGCGCCGCATCGAACTGCAGCGTGTCGCGCATATACGCCACCTTCTCCGGCCCGCCCGCAATACCCACGACGCGCGCGCCCTCTTCGCGCGCCAGCTGCCCGACCAAGGAGCCGACCGGCCCGGTGGCGGCTGCGACCACGACGGTCTCGCCAGGCTTAGGGCGGCCCAGCACCAGCAGGCCGGAATAGGCCGTAAACCCCGGCATACCCAGCACACCCAGCGCCGTGGACACGGGCGGTGTGCCCGGTTGCAGCTCTGCCGGACCCAGGCGGCGGACGCCCGTGCCGTTCGACAGCGCATGGCTCGCCCAGCCCGTGGGGGCGAGCACCCAGTCACCCGGCGCATATCCGGCTACGTGCGATGTCACGACCTGCGCCACCCCCTGCGCTTCCATGGTGCCGCCCACCGGCACGGGCTTTGCGTACGACGCGCTGTCATCCATCCGGCCGCGCATGTACGGATCGAGCGACAGCAACCGCGTAGCGAGCAGCATCTGGCCCGGCCCTGCATCGGGCAGCGCCACTTGCTCCAGCCGGAAATTATCCGGCGTGGGCTTCCCCTTTGGCCGGTTGGCGAGAACGATGCGATCGGTTGTTGTCATGGCGTGGTCTCCAATAGGCGTGCGACAGTCAGCGCCGGGTCCGGTATGCGGCCCAGCTGGCGTTGCACCCGGGGACTGACCAGCGTCGTAGCCCGGCGTTCCGCGATCCGTTCGGCCGAGCGTCGCCACGCCGCCCACCGCGCCTCCGTCTCTGCGCCGGGCGTCATAACGGTGTTGCTGCCGTCATCCTTAAGCCCATAAAAGCCCACCACGTACTCTTTTTGGGCGAACGAGGACGAATAGGCGGCGCAGGTTCGAATAAGGAAGTCGTAGTCCTCGTCGCGTGACCGGTCCGGGTCGAACCACAGCGCCGCGGCCGGCAAGCGGGACCGGTCGACGATGAAGCTATGGATCGGGCAGAAATTCTGCCGGAACATGTCGGTCACGCCGCCGCCCCGGTACAGATCCTGCCGGGTCCGGGTCATGATGATGGGGCCGTCCACCGTCAGTTGCGCGCCGATCACCTTGCCAAAACTGATCGTCGCACCCGTGGCCACCAGGTCGGCGATCAGCGTCGCGCAGCCATGGGGCGTGGTGACGTCATCGTAGTCGAGCAAGTAGACATACCGGCCCTGGAGCTGGGCAAAGCCCAAATTGATCAAGCAGGACCGGGCGTCCGCCGGCTCCGCCTCGGTGAAGTTGTGCAAGCACAGTGCGGCGTCGGGCTCGAGGCGGGCCAGAATGTCTAGCAAACGCTGCAGCGTCGCCAGATCGTCCGGCGAAAAGCGCTGCGTGACGATGTGGATCACAAGCGGGCGATAGGTCTGGCCAATCAGCGAGAGCAGGCAGCGTTCCAGCTCCGGCAAGCGCGCAATGGCATGGATGCGGACGATGACATCCAGGCCCGCGCCGCCCACCGGCGTCACCAGCGCACCGGTGCGAAGTGGAACATGCGGCTGAAATCGGGCACGTGGAGGCCATGCATCGTGGGTTCGATGGGCGGAAGATCCGGCATCGGCAGGCCGCTTGCGTCGAGGCGATCCTTGATGTTGGCCACGAAGGCCGCTGGCGCCTGCCACTTGCGGGCGAGGATGAGGCCGGATTTGAGCAGATACGGATCGATAGCCGCCGGGTCCCGGTCGGCGACCGAATGATAGAACAATGCCGAGGGCGACGTCTTCACCTCGAATCCGGCCGCCCGCGCGCGCCAGGAAAGGTCGACGTCTTCGCAATACATGAAAAAAGTATCGTCAAACCCGCCGATCGCTTCATAGAGCGGGCGTGAGATGGCGAGGCATGCGCCGGACGCCCAGGGTGTCTCGAAATCAGCCTGGTCGTATATCTTGGGGTGTTCGTCCGGGAATTGCAGTGCCTCAATCAGCGCCCGCCCGTGTGTTGCCGTCGTCATGCGGGCCAGGTGATCGAGGCAGTCTGGATGAAAGAAGCCGTCCGGATTAGTCGCCACGTACAGGTCGGCCCCGTCCGCGAACGCTGCCGCCATCAGCAGGTTATGCGCTGCACCAAAACCTAGATTGCCCCGCGACGGTAGCCGGTGCGGGGCAAAGCGCGCCAGCAGTCCCGCCGCCGTCGGCTCACCATTGTCGATCAGCCAGACGCCGGCACCCGGGACGGCTCCGGCGCGCTCGATCGCGACCTGGGCGCTCGCCAGACAGCGCGAGAGCTGCACTGGATCGCTGTTATAGGTCACAATCCCGCAGGCGATGCGCAGCGTGGGTGCCGGCAGGTCGAGCCCCAGCGTCTCGCGCCGGTGGCGCGTGCGTGCGCCGATATTGGCTGGGTTCGGGTCGTATCCGCGCGCTACTCCGGTTGTCACGTAATGAACAAGCGGGTTTTGCGTCCCGGTATCCGGGTAGTGCCGGGCGTACCACTCGCCATCGAAATCCGGATGCGGCGACGCACCGCCTGCTTGCCCCACGGCGAGGTAATGCTCGAGCGGGTTGGCGGTTAGGGTCTGGAACTGCGCCCGGTAATGGGCGACCGAAAACCACGGATGCGGATCGGCATCTTCCGTCCCACGCTGGCGTAGGAAATGCGCAAGTGGCTCCGTGCCGGACGGCAGCGGTGGCATGCCGTGCTTGGCGCGCTGAGCCCTGTAATAGGCAGTGTCGAACAGCGGATGTGGGTTCAAGCCGTCGTAGCGGCCCAGCCGGAGATAGTGGCCAAACGGGTCCGCCACCGGCTCACCCGGCAGCTGGCGCATGTACCGATGCGTGTCGAACAGGCCAGAGGCAAGAATCGTGCGGGCGTCCTGCCGCAACTGGACCCACTGCCGCATGCGCCGCGCCAGCTGCAGCGTGACGGTCCAGTACAACAGCCGCGCCGCCTTACCCAGCACCGACGGCCCGCGCAGCGCCAGGACCGCCTGGCGGAC
>JANONC010000228.1:0-21025 GCA_031420655.1 Rhodospirillales bacterium
TTGAGACCCCGCGCAGGTAGAGGATCGGCAGCAGCGCATCCAGGCTGCGTGTCCGCCTGGCCCAGCGCGGCAGGATCGATGAGGTGAAGCGGATGCGCCCGTCGCCGGCGTCGCCGGCACCCCGGTCGCGCAGCTTCACCCGCTGGACCGCGACCGGGCCGATGCCGGTCTGCATTAGCCGCTCCGGGCCGTGGCCGTGCCGGACCAGGCGCTCGCGCCCGTCCGGCAGCCGCACCTGCCGCATGGTGGCCAGGAACGCCTCGGCTTCCGCCTCGATGGCCTGCGCCAGCAGCCGGCGGGCGCCGTCCCGCAGGATGGCCGTGAGCGGGTCGTCAACCGTGTCGGGCTGACGGAGGGGAACGACGGTGCTACTGCTCGACATGGCGTATCGGCTCCTCCGGGAGTTCAGGCAGGCTTCCACCCGCCTCGATACGCCGCCCTTCTCAAACCGTCGTCACCCAGGTTCGGACATAGCTCGACAAACTTAGTGACCCGGTCGATGGCCACCAGCAGGTAAAGCCTGCCCTGAGCAGTCTGAACCTCGGCAATGCCGATGCGAAAGTAGCCGAGCGGGTCGATCTTGAACTGGCGCTTGCCCGGCGCGGCGGTCTCGATCTCGGGCAGTCGGGAGATGCCATGCCGTTGCAGGCAGCGGTGCAGTGATGACCGCGTCAGATGCGGGATTGTAGCCTGAAGCGCATACAAGCAGTCGTCCAGCGGCAGCAGAGTATGCCGACGGAAGGCGACCACGACGGCCTCGTCCTCGCCGGACAACACGGTGGACAAAATGGCGGCCTGGGCGTGCTTGGTTCCTGTGGGTAGGTCCTGGACGAAGTTACGGCTTTTTCACTTGGCGACGGTTTTCGGATTGATGCCGTAGCGCTTGGCAAGGCCCCTCAGGCTTTCTTGACTATGCTGTATCGCTCGACGGACTGCCGCTATCGTTGTGGCGCCGCCACGGAGAACCTGGCCCATGGTGCCTCCTTCCACTCACGCGAGAAGACTGCACCATCAAACCCTGGGATCAAACATCTAGCTGACGCGTACCCCCGCGGTCCCGCGACCGTAGGGCTGGCCGGGTCGTGCATGATTCTTCGACAGGGAACCTATACCGAACATCTACGCAGGGGAGGGCGCCCTCTCCCCCGCCCGGACCGCGCCGGCCAGGCGGTTCGACACCGGTGCCAGCGGGCACACATAGCGGGGCGAGTAGGCGCAGGAGGGATTGTAGGCGAAGTTGAGGTCGACCACCGCCGCATCGCCCACCTGGCCCAAATCGGCACCTTTGATTGTGTCCAGCACGTACCGTCCGGCGCCATAGGTCTCCCGCCCCGAGGTCGCGTCGCGAAACGGCAGGAATACGCCGCCGCCATAGCCCAAAATCCAGAACAGCGTGAGCGTGCCGAGTGCGCCCAGCGTCACCGTCGCAAACGGCTGCATGTGGATGGTGCCGTCCGCCCCGGCGTCGAACGGCACCGGCTCCCCGTTGGCTGGCGTGAGCGGGGCGACGAAGCGGAACGCCGGGTCGTAGGGGAAAAAGGGCAGCGGGGCCGTGGTACCCTCTAGCGGCGTCTGCGGGTGGGTCGCAAACAACCGGTCCCGTCCGGCGCGCCAGTGATGCCAGCCGGCTTCGGGTTCCATCGCACGCACATCGCTGTACAGCACTGCAACCTGCCGGCGCCAATCCCACAGTTCCGGTACCGCCGTCATCATGCCTGGTTGGCCTCGATCAGGGCGCGGCGGATTTTACGGCCGCGCTCCACTTGCTCCTCGATGTAAGCGCCGTCACCGTTGCGGATCGCGGCCGCCATCTGCGCTGCGTCCAAGGTGAACCGGTCGAGCATTTCCAGCAGCGCCGTTTGGTTGTTTAGGAATATGTCGCGCCACATGACCGGGTTGCTGGCGGCGATGCGGGTGAAGTCGCGAAAGCCGGACGCTGCGTATTTCAGTACCTCACCCTTGCCCTCGTCGCCCAGCGTGTCCGCCATGCCGCAGATGGTGAAGGCAATCAGGTGCGGCAGGTGGCTGACCATGGCGATCGCGCGGTCGTGGTGGGTCGCGTCCATCTCGTCCACCCGGCTACCCGCGGCCTCCCACAGGCGGACCACGCGCGCGACGGCCACTGGGTCGGTACCGGGCAGGGGCACGACCAGGCACCAGCGGCCTTCGTAGAGGGTGGCCAAGCCGGAATCAGGGCCGGAAAACTCGGTGCCCGCCATGGGGTGCGCCGGTACGAAATGGACGTGGCGGGGCAGCAGCGGGGCGACGTCATGGACAACCGAGAGCTTGGTGCTGCCGACGTCGGTCACGATGGTGCCGGGCGACAAATGGGGCGCCATCTCTGCCGCCACCGCCGCCATCGCACCCACCGGCACGCACAGCATGACGCAATCCGCCCCCGCCACCGCGCTGGCCAGGGTGGGCGCGACGTGGTCGGCAAAACCGAGCTCGATCACCCGGTCGCGCACGGCTGGACTGCTGTCGTACATGACGATTTCGGTCGCCATGCCACCCCGGGCGCGTGCCGCATCGCTACGCGCCGCCCGCGCGACCGAGCTGCCCTGATGCCCGGCCCCGATAATCGCCAGCCGCCGAAATTCAGCCATGCCGCAGGTGGGTTTCCAGTATGTCCGCCACCAGTGCGCATTCCTCCGCAGTGCCGATCGTGATGCGTAGGCAGTCCGGCAGGCCATAGCCTGCCATGGCCCGCACGATCACGCCGCGCGCCCGCAGTGCCTGGTCCCCCGCCTGCGCCGCCGCCGCGCTGGCGAACTGGACGAGCAGGAAGTTACCCTCGCTCGGCCAGACCGTGAGGCCGGCTCGTTCAAGCGCAGCGCCCAGCCAAGCGCGTTGCTGGTTGTTGTGGTCGCGGCCCTCGGCAATCCACGCCGGGTCACTCACGGCGGCGATGCCCGCCTCTTGCGCGGCCAGGCTGACGTTGAATGGGCCGCGCACCCGGTTCAGCACGTCCGCAACGGCCGGGGGCGCATAGCACCAGCCAAGCCGCAGGCCGCCCAGGCCAAAGATTTTGCTGAATGTGCGGGTCATGACCGTGTTGTCACCGGCATCGACCAGGGCGATGCCGGGGTCGTAATCCGGGCGGTCCACGTACTCGGCATAGGCGGCGTCGATCACCAGCAGCACGTCGGGCGGCAGGCCGGCCCGCAGGCGCTCCACCTCCGGCGTCGGCAACAGGCTGCCGGTCGGGTTGTTGGGGTTGGCCAGGAACACGATGCGGGTTTGCGCCGTGACGGCGGCCAGCATCGCGTCCACATCGGCGGTCAGCGCCCGCTCCGGCGTTTTTACCACCCGGGCGCCGGTCGCCTGGCCGTAAATCTGGTACATGGAAAAGCCGTGCTTGCTCATGATGATATCGGTGCCTGGCCCGCCATAGGCGAAGCAGAGCTGTGCCAGGATCTCGTCCGAACCCGAGCCGCAGACGATCTGCGCCGGGTCAAGCGCGAAGGCGCGGCCGATCGCGTTGCGCAGCGCGTGCGCCCCGCCATCGGGATAGCGGTGCAGCCCGGCGGCGGCGGCGGCATAGGCGGCTTGCGCGGCGGGGGGCACGCCAAACGCACCCTCGTTGGACGACAGCTTCACCACGCGGTTATGGCCGGACGCCTTGCTTTCGCCGCCCACATAGGGGGCAATGGCTAGCACTTCGGGCCGGGGATGCAGCATGTCAGGCAACTCCGAGTGGAACGGCGTAGGCGCCGACCACGACAGGCGGGCGAAGCGTGGGCAGGGTGGCCAGGCGCGGATCATTGTCGGCGACGAACCCGTCCACCTCGACCAGCGCCTGCATGACCGGGTCCCGCCGGCGCAGGATGGTGGGGCCGGGGACGAAGCCGGCGCCCGTCATGAGCGTCATCAGCCGGGCACGGCTGACCTCGGCAGGCAGTTCCAGTCCTAGCAAGGCGCGGTCGTGCCCGCTCGGGTCAGGGGCGGCGGCACAGACCACCAGGCCCTGGGCAGTGGGCGTGCCCTCGGCGCGCGGGGCCCAGAACGGCAGGCGGGCTACGACGTGCATGCGCGGATCGTCCTTGTGCAGCAGCGCGGTCCACCAGGCGGCGGCGTCGGTTTCACCATCGGCCGGCATCGGCAGCAGGGCGGCCCCGGCAGTTCCGGCGCTCACTTCACTGACGGCCTGCGCGGCCGAGCGGCGGATGTTCAGCGGCGTTGCGGCCCCGAAATGCTCGCGCGCCAATGCGGCCATGCCTGGCATTTCAGCCGCCTCGGCGACGGTGATCCGCATGGGGCGTTGTTGTTGGGTCATGGCAGCCAGCAGCTCCCGCCACACGCGCACGATGGCCAAATCCGGTAGCACCTGCCCTGCATTGCGCGCGAGCAGGCGACGGATGATCGCAGCCTCCCGCCCCGGGCGCAGCGGCACCGCCCCCTTTACGCCCAGCGCGGCCACGGCTGCCACCGTCTCTGCCCGGCGGATCAGCAGCGCGTGCATCTGGTCGTCCAGCGCGTCCAGCTCCGCCCGCAAGCTGGCAAGGTCTGAAACAGGAGCGGCTTGGAGGGCGGTGGACATGATCGGTCTCGAGTGCTGGCGGACCAAGTTCGGGCCGGTAGATAATAATGCGGGCGCGCGCTGCACACTGCAAGCCAAGACGAGATTCTAGATTATGGTGCAAATGGCATTCCAACCTGCTGGTTGTGTACAGTTCAGTCCTGATCGCGATCATCAACGGTGAGCCGGAGGAGGCGGAGTTTCGCCGGGCGATCAAGTTAGCCTCAAGCCGCCTGCTCGGTACTGCAACACGCGTGGCGGCAAGCATGGTGGCCTTCAGCCGTCGGGGTGAGGCGGGGCTGCAGGAGCTGGAGATCGTTATATCCAGCCTCAAACTAGACACGGTCCCGCTGTCGGACAGGCAGGCCACGATCGCCATCGATGCCTTCCGGCGATACGGCAAGGGCCGGCACAAGGCGGGACTGAACTTTGGCGATTACCTGTCGTATGCGCTGTCTAAAGCCACCAGGGAGCCCCTGCTACTTAAGGGACACGATTTTACCGCAACCGACATCACACCTGCCGTCTGACGGCCAGTCGGCCCTGCCGCTTGCCCGCCTGACCCCCTGGCCCTATGCACGGCACGCCCATGGACCAGCATGACGCTCCGTTCGCGCACCTCGCCCTAACCCTGCCGGAGCCATTCCCGCTGGACTGTGGCGAAGTGCTGCCCGGCATCACCATCGCCTACCGCACCTACGGCACTTTGAACGCCACAGCCAGCAACGCCATCCTGGTCTGCCACGCCCTGACGGGTGACCAGTACGTGGCCGAGCCGCATCCACTCACCAACAAGCCCGGCTGGTGGGGGCTGGTGGTGGGGCCGGGTCGCCCGATCGACACCGGCCGGTACTTCGTCGTGTGCGCCAACGTGCTGGGCGGCTGTATGGGCAGCACCGGGCCACGCAGCATCAACCCTGCCACCGGCGAGCCGTGGGGCACCGCGTTTCCGCCCATCACCATCCGCGACATGGTGCGGGCGCAGCGCCTGCTGCTGCACCGGCTGGGCGTGGCAAAGCTGTTTGCCGTCGTCGGCGGCTCCATGGGTGGCATGCAGGCGCTGGAATGGGCCGCCACCTACCCGGCCGACGTGTTTGCGTGTGTCCCGGTCGCAACGGCCGCGTTCCACTCCGCGCAAAATATCGCCTTCCACGAGGTCGGACGCCAGGCCATCTTCGCCGACCCCGAATGGCACGGCGGCGCATACTGGCGCACCGGCACCATTCCCGCCCGCGGCCTCGCTGTCGCGCGTATGGCCGCCCACATCACGTACGTGAGCGAACAGGCGCTGACCCGCAAGTTCGGCCGGAGGGTGCAGGGCACGGCCGCGCTGTTCGGCGACATGTTCGAGGTCGAGAGCTATCTTCGGCACCAGGGCAGCACGTTCGTCACCCGGTTCGACGCCAATTCCTACCTGACCATCACCCGCGCCATGGATTATTTCGACCTGGCCGCCGAGTATGACGGCGTGCTGGCGCTGGCCTTCCGCGGTGCCTCGACCCGGTTTTGCGTTATAAGCTTCAACAGTGACTGGCTATTCCCGACGGCGCAAAGCCGGGCCGTCGCCCGCGCGCTGAACCAGGCCGGGGCCAACGTCAGCTTTGTCGAGATCGCGACCGACAAGGGGCACGACGCCTTCTTGCTCGATGAGCCGGAGTACCACCGCGCGTTGCAGGGCTTCCTGTCGGGCTGCGCGGAACATGCGGGGCTTGCCTAGTGTCGGTCCGGTCCGACCTGCAGATGATGGGTGCCATGATCGCGCCCGGCAGCCGGGTGCTGGACATCGGCAGCGGCGACGGCAGCCTGATCGAGTACCTGTTCCGCACCCGGCAGTGCGACGCGCGGGGCCTCGAGATCGACATGGCGGAGGTCACCCGCTCGGTCGCGCACGGCCTACCGGTCATGCATGGCGACGCGGATACCGACCTTGCGCACTATCCGGACGGGCTGTTCGACTATGTGGTGCTGTCCCGCACGCTGCAGGCGGTGGAGCGGCCGCAGGAGGTGCTGCGCCAGATGCTGCGGATCGGCACGCGGGCGCTGGTGAGCTTTCCCAATTTCGGCCATTGGCAGGTGCGGCTGCAGCTGCTGCGCTCGGGCCGCATGCCGATGACGCCCACCTGGGACCGCCCGTGGTACGAGACGCCCAACATCCACCCCTGCACGATCGCGGACTTCTTCGCGCTGTGTGCGCAGGAGGGCTACGTGGTCGAGCAATGGCTGGCCGTCGACGACCATGGCCGCCGGGCACCCTGGCGCAAATCGGCCCGGCTGGCGAACTGGTTTGGCGAACAAGCGGTGTTTCTGCTGCGCCGGGCTTAGCGTGGACGGGCTGACGCTGTTCGGGCTGCTGGCGGTGACGGCCATGCTGGTCACCTATGCGATGGAGGCCCGCAGCCCGTGGTTCATTTTAGCGTTTGCCGGCGCGTGCCTGCTGGGTTCGGCGTACGGTTTCTTGCAAGGCGCGTGGCCGTTTGGGTTGGTGGAGGCGGTGTGGTCCGCCGTGGCGGCCCGGCGGTGGTGGCTGGCGCGGGTCACTGCACCCTAACCTGCGCCCGGGCAGCCAGTCCGTCGGCGTCGAGGACCGTGACGGAATAGAAGCCCGGCCCGGACGGGACCCAGCCGGTGGTGCGCTGAGCGGGGACGGCCGGTAGGGGAGTGCCGTCCACCAGGAACGTGAGCGGGCGGCGGCCGCCCATGGCGCGGAGCGTGACGGTCCGGTCGCTGGCCAGCACAGCACCGGGCGGCGGGAACAGCAGGCGCAGACCGTCCGGGTCTACATGCGGCAGGGCGCTGCGGGTGGGCGGGGCCGGCGGGCGCGGGGCGGCGGGCAGCACGTCGAACACTTGTGCCAGCAGTGGCAGGGCCTGGCGCAGGCCTGTGGCGCCGGGCACCGCTGTGCCGTCCGGCCGGCCCACCCACACGCCCACCACGTACTGCCGATCGAACCCCAGCGCCCACGCGTCCCGCCCGCCCCAACTGGTGCCAGTTTTCCATGCCACACCGGCCGGGCCGCCGCCGGGAAAGGGCCGGGTCAGGATGTCGGCCACCAGGCGCGCGGCCTCGGATTGCGGCTCGACCGGGCCGGGTTGGCGCACCAGCGACAAGGACCCCTGGCGCCCGGGGCTGGCCAGGCCTGCGTAGAGGCCGGTCAGCTCCCGCAGCGTGAGGCCGGCACCGCCCAGCGCCAGCGGCAATGACGGTGCGGCCCCGGCGGGCAAGCGCGGCTGCACGCCCGCTTCTCGCAGCCCCTGCAAAAACCGCAACGGCCCCAGCTGGTCCAGCAACGCCACCGCCGGCACGTTCAGCGAGCGTTGCAGCGCCTCGGCCGCGGTGACGGACCCCGCATGGCCGCGGCCGTAATTCTCTGGCGCATAGGCTCCAAAGCTGCGCGGCAGGTCCGACAGCTGTGTGTCCGGACGCGCCAGCCCAGCCTCGAACGCCTGCGCGTACAGGAACGGTTTCAGTGCCGAACCCGGCGACCGTATCGCGCGGGTGAGGTCGATGGCGCTGCCCCGCGCCTCTTCCGCCGGACGGCCGGACACGAGGGCGCGGATCTCGCGGGACGGCGCATCGGCAATGATGACCGCGATCGACACGCGGTCCGGCGCAGTGTCCAGCCAGCGGGCGACCATCCGCTCCAGCCCCACTTGCAACGGTGCCGCCAGCGTGGTGCGCAACACAGGTGGGTTCGTGGCCGGCCAGGCGGTGGCGGCGTGGCGGGGGAACGGCAGGCGGCGGTCCGGCATCGGCTCGGCCACGGCGTCCGGCAGGATGCGGTCACGCAATTCCTGGGCACGGGCGGCGTGGCGGTCGGGCCGCAACGCCTCGGGCCGGCGGGGCAGCGCCACCAGCAGCGCGGCTTCGGCCGGGGACAGGGTCGCGGTGCCGGTACCGAACCAGGCCTGTGCGCCCGCCCGCACCCCCTCCAGATTACCGCCATACGGTGCCAGCGTCAGCCAGATGCCCAGCACGCCATCCTTGCCGTAGCGGTATTCCAGTTGCACGGCGCGCGCGATCTCGATCAATTTGCTGCGCAACGTGCGGGGCCGGGGTTCGAGCAAGCGCGCCGCCTGCATAGACAGCGTGGACCCGCCGGACACGACCCGCCCGGCCCGCACCCACTGGCCGACGGCGCGGACCAGCGCGATGGGATCGACGCCAGGATGCGACCAGAACCGGCGGTCCTCGGTACGGATCAGCAAATCCACGAACGGGCGGGACACGCTGGCGGGCGTGGCCGCGAACCGCCAGACGCCCCCCGGCGCCGGCAGCAACGCCAGCAGCCGTCCGTCACGGTCCTGCACCTCCGTGCCCGGCACCAGGCGCGACAGGTCCGGCGGATAGGCGCGGTCCAGCCCCCACGCACCCGCCAGCAGCGTTAGCAGGAGGGCAAAGGCTACTCGCGTGGCAGCACCGTGATGCGCGCCGCCGCCTGTCTCGCGAAAATACCCGGGCGGTACATGTCGGACAGTTGCGCGCCCGGCATTTCGAACTTGCCCGGCGTTACGGCCCGCAAGCGGACTGCGATGCGGAAGGCGGGCTCTGCGGCCGTGAGCGTCATGACCGCCGCAAAGCGGTCATCAGCGGCGGGCTGCGCGTCCGTGTCCGTCAGGTCACCCAGCCACGGCATGCCAGCCGTCTTGCCGGCCGCAAGTCGCCCGGCGATCTCCCACCCGGCGGGCAAGCCTTGCAGCAACACCGCCTGATGCTCCTGCCCGTCATCGCTGCGGCCTTCGAACAGCAGCACGAAGCTCATGGTCTGCCGCAGCGTGTCGAGGTTCAGCGCTTCGCCGTTGGGCAGGAAGAACTTGCGCGTGATGCGCATGCCAGCCCGGGCGGCGGCCGGTGCCTCGACCGGCACACCCGTGGTGGCGACGGTCTGGTACACCGGGAGCGTCCCCAGGTTGCGCAGGCGCGTGGGGCCCGTGAGCGCCAGCTGCACGATCGGAGCTTCCGGCTGGGCGCGGCCGTCCTGCGCCACCTTCACCGGGCGGCCGTCGCGTCCCAGCACGGCACCGGCCGCGGCGGCCCAGGCCTGTTCCTGCGTGCTGAGCGCGTCGGGTTGCAAGTCGGCACCTGGCAGGCGGTCGAGCAGGCCCTGCAATTTGTCCGGCAGCAGCCCGCTTTCTTTCAGCAGCAGCGTGACCGCAGCCTGGTCCCGCAGTGGCGACCCATAATCGATGTGCCAGAACTTGCGCTGTGTCGTATCAAGCGCTGCCGCAAACGCAGCCTCGGCACGAGGGCGGTCATTGGTCAATGCGAGCGCCGCCCCCAGTTGCGCGCGGGCCAGCGGTGTGGGCAGCGCATCCAGGTCCTGTGCCAGCAGCCGGTTTGCCCCGGCCTTCGGCTGCCCGGCCATCGCCAGCACGTATAACGAATAGGCCTTGGCCGCCGTACCGTCCGGCGTGTCCGGCAGATCGCTGTAGGCGCCGGCCAGGTACTTGACCGCGTCGGCCAGACCGCCCTCCGGCACGGCACCGCTGGGCTTGGCGCGCAGCAACAGCTCGGTCGCATAGGCCGTCAGCCACGGCTCGGCCTCGCCACTGGCGCTCCACATGCCGAACGCGCCGTCAAAACGCTGGCGGTCCAGGATGCTGGCGATCGAGGCCTGCAGGCGCGCCGCGCGGTCCGGCGTGGGCGGTAGCAGCGCGAGCGGAAAGCCCTTGCTGGTTGCCTGTTCCAGGCAGTTCAGCTGGTACGCTGTCAGCGCATCGACCAGCGCCGCCACGTCATAGCGGACTGGGCCGCCGACCGTGGCGCGGGCACTGCCGGTGCCGGCCACCATGCGGGCCAGACCCGGGTCGATCGCTGCCTCCACCCCCGGCGGCAGCGACCCGCCGCTGGTGAAGGTGAGCGGCGCGCGGGCGGGGCGAACCAGGATGGCCGTCTCCCGCCGCAGCACAAACCCGCCCGGCCCGGTGATGTCCAGCCGGATGACGCCGCGCCCAGCCCCGGTGCCGGCCAGCGTCACGGTACGCAGCGCCTGCGCGCCCGGGGCCAGCGTCGCCACCAGGCGGGGGTCACCCTTGATGGCCAGCGGTCCTTCGACCGAGACTATCGCCATCGCGTCACCCGCAGGCAGGTCCAGGTTCTGAAGCTGCACGGTCATCTGCGCCTCGTCCCCTGGCGCCAGGAAGCGGGGGAGCAGCGGCTCCACCACCAGCGGGTCGCGGACAATAAGGGGCGTGGCGGCCGCGCCGATGCTGGCGTCCTTCCAGGCGGTCGCCATCAGCCGGACCTGGCCGTTGAAGTCCGGCAGGTCGAGCGTGATGCTGGCCACGCCGTCGGCGCCGGCTTGCGTAGGCGGCGCGAACAGCGACACCGTCTTTTGCGGGATTTCCGGCAACGCGCTGGCCCCATCATCGCCACCCTGGCGCAGCGCCGTCGCCTCACCCTCGGCCGGCGCAATCAGCCGGCCCCAATCGTCGCGTATGTCGAGGCCCAGCACACGCTGGCCCAGGAAGTGCGACGCCGGGTCGGGCGAGGCAAATTTGGTCAGGCGCAGGATGCCCTCGTCGACTGCGGCCAGCGTCACCCATGCGCCCGGAGCTGTGCGCACCGGCACGACCAGGGTGGCGCGGGGTGCCGTACGCTCCGGCGTGCCGATCGCGACCGGCAGCGTGCGTCCAGCCGGGTCGATGCCGAGCCACACCAGGCCGATCGCGCGCGCGGGCCGGGTGCCAGCGCCGGCGCGGAACACGTGGATGGCCGCGTAGGCGCCGGGGCCCCAGTTGTCGCCCACCGGAATGTCGATATCCGTCCCGCCCGCGGCCACGTCCACATTGCGCAGGCTATGCACCTTGCCGCCCAGCACCAGCACCGTCGCCTGCCCGGCAAAGGGGGCGTTGACGTGAATGCGCGCCGTCTCACCAGGCTTATACGCACGGTGGCCGGCCATCACGTCCGCTTTGTCCGGCGTGTCCGGACTGTCGGATTGCGCCCACCCGGCACGGAACCGGACGGAGGTGGCGGCTAGGCCACTTTTCTCCACAACCTCTAGCCGGTAGCGGCCGAAATCCAGGTTGCGCGCGAACGTGGCGGGAGTGCCGGCGGCT
Organism: Rhodospirillales bacterium; assembly: GCA_031420655.1. Taxonomy (GTDB): domain Bacteria; phylum Pseudomonadota; class Alphaproteobacteria; order Acetobacterales; family Acetobacteraceae; genus JANPPS01. The sequence goes on from JANONC010000228.1 coordinate 11,578, forward strand.
AGCGCCAGATCCATCTCCGCCACCGCTTCGTCGCGATAGACGGTCTGATAGCGGGCGAGGCTGCCGTTCACCACAAGCCGCCAGTCCGGCCGTTCCCGCACGAGCTTAAGCCGGGTGACGAGCGCGGTGGGCGTGCCGTCCGCTGTCACCGCCGCGATCTGAAACTTCGCTTCCGCCCCGGCGTCGACGGAGCCGTCGAAAGCGGGCTTGATGCCAATCAGCGCACTGCCGGGCTTGACCTTGATCGTGGCGGTGCCGTGGCTCGCGCGGCCAGACGGATCGTCGATCGCCACATCCAGCTCTGCCTTCACCGGGCGCGTGCTGTCGGGAATGGTCTTCAGCAGGACCGGCACCGCCGTGCGGCCCTGCGCATCGGTCGGCGCCAGGGTGATCTCCTGCTCGGCCGGGGCAAATGCCTCGTCCACCAGGCCGATCTGGTAGCCGGCCAGTGCGGCGGGCGGGTCTGGGTCGAGCGTGAGCTTCAGCGTCGCCTTACCCGTGAGGCCGGCGGCGGGCGCGCCATACAGAAAGCGGGCGGTGACCGGCACGCTCGCATCCTGCCGTGGCACCAGCGGGCCAGTGCTCTCCACATCAACTGCCATCCGGTCCGGCACGAACGCGTCGACACGGAAGCTGGCGCGGCCGATGGCGGGCTGCTTCGGGTCGGCCAGCACCTCGATGCTCCACACGCCGGCCGGCGCGGTGCCGGCCAGGGTGACCGGCAGGTGGATAGAGGCGTCGCCCAACGCGGGCGGCACCGTGTCCAGCAGCGTCTGCCCGTTCGGGCGGCGGATGATCACATGGGCGGGCATCTGGGCCGGCGTACCCGCGGCGTCACGCAGCAGCGCCATGACATGCACTGTCTCACCAGGGCGATAGATGCCGCGATCGGTCCAGGCGTAGGCGTCGAGCGGGCCGGGATGCGGCAGGCCCTCCACGCCCCGGTCCGTGAGGTCGAACGCCGGGCTGGTCAGGTCGAGCGCCACCAATTCGGTACCGGATGCGCCATGGATGTTCTGCGGCGCCAGCGGCCCGGTGCCCCGCAGCAGCGGGGCGGCAAAGCGGGCGACGCCGTCCTTGTCAGTCACGGCTTGCGCCAGCAGGTCGTTGTTGCGCGCCAGCAGCGAAAGCTGGACGTCCGCCCGGGGACTTGCATCCGCAAAGCTCCGCACCTGGATCGTGAGGCCGTCCGTGCCACGCCAGACGGTGGGGGCGAGGTCGGTGCGGATAACCACCTGCTTCGCCTCCATCGTGTCCTGATCGCCCTTTGTCCCGTCAGCGGCGGTGACCGAAATGATGTAGACGCCGGGTTCGCCAAACACGTCCGGCAGCGGCAGGCGGGTGCGCGCAACGACATTGGGCTGCCAATGCGGGATGTCCGCCTGACCTTCCCACACGGGCGCGGCCGCCTCGGTCTCACCAGAATAGCGGTTGAGCTGTTCGCCCAGGCGGGTGTCCTTGGTCCACGGAACGATCGTGCGTTCAGTCAGGCGCGACACTTTGAGCATCACGGTGGACAGGTTCGTGGTGCCGAGTGAAAGCTGCGCCTCCTGTCCGCGCGGCAGCAGGAACATCCGGCTGTCGAGCACGATGCGAGGCGCCCGGTTGCCCATGGCGAGGGCAAGCGTCGCTTCGTTGCGCAGCGACAGCCCGTCCTCACCCGGCAGGCCGGCGCGCAGCGTGGCCATCGTGGTGGTGCCGAGCGGCAGGCCCGCGATGCAGATCGTATCGCCCTGGCGGATGATGGCCGCGCCGGGCACCGCGGGGGTGAGGCGGACCCAATCCGCCGGCACGAAATCGGTGCGGCGGGCGGGGCTGGTGGTGAAGGCGATGCAGGCCTGGGGCGGATCGGCCTCCGGCGTCGTAACCACGCGGCGGACCAGCAGGCCGGCCTTGCGGCGGGCATTGACGAGCAGCGCCGTGGTGCCGGCATTCTTGGGCTCCCGCTCCTGCGCCGCTTCCAGCGCGGCGATGGCGGGTTCCGGGCGGTTGGCGGCGCTCAGCGCATCGGCCAGCACCAGCAGCGCCGGGACCTCTGGCGCACCGCTCTCGCTTTTTCCGAACGCGAGCCAGGCGGCTTGCGCGGCGCGGGCCGGGTTGGGCGGCGTGGTGCGTAGGTGCGCGCGGGCCAAGGCAAGCCACAGCTCCGCCGGGGCGTTGTCGCCAGCCAGGCGCGCCTCGATCGCCGTAACCTGCGCGGCCCAGTCGTTGCGCCGCAGCGCGTCGATCACAGCCTGTTCGGCGCGAGCGCGCGCCATCAGGGTCATGCCGGCGGGGGCCCGTGCTGCCAGCGTGCTTTGATAGGCGGTTGCGTCAGCGCTCAGCCCGGGGATTTCGAGCGGGGCGGCGTGTACGGCGGTCGCCATGAACATCAGCAGTGCGACGAACCAGCGCATCGAGGCCTCCCGGGTACAAGGGAGGATCACACCACGGAACCCGAGGACTGTCGCGCCTCAATCGCGTAACAAGACCACCGGCTCGTTGTGGGTGTTAGTGGCCGCGCAGGATCTGGCTCAGGAAGAGCTGCAGGCGCTCGGTCTGCGGATTTTCGAACAGGGCATTGGGTTCGCCCTGCTCCACGATCTCACCGCGGTCCATGAACACGACGCGATCGGCGACCTGGCGGGCAAACCCCATTTCGTGGGTCACGCACACCATCGTCATGCCGTCCTGCGCCAGGCCGATCATGGTATCGAGCACCTCTTTGATCATTTCAGGATCGAGCGCCGAAGTCGGCTCGTCGAACAGCATGATCTTGGGCTTCATGCACAGCGCTCGGGCGATGGCGACACGCTGCTGTTGCCCGCCGCTGAGCTGGCCGGGATATTTATGCGCCTGCTCCGGGATCTTGACCCGGCGCAGGAAGCTCATGGCCACCTCCTCCGCTTCGGCCTTGGGCATCTTACGCACCCAGATGGGCGCCAAAGTGCAGTTCTCGAGGATCGTCAGATGCGGGAACAGGTTGAACGACTGAAACACCATGCCGACGTCGGCGCGGATGGTGTCGAGCGCACGGAGGTCGTCCGTCAGTTCCGTGCCGTCGACCACGATGCGGCCCTCCTGATGGCTCTCCAGGCGGTTGATGCAGCGGATCATGGTGCTCTTGCCCGAGCCGGAGGGGCCGCACACCACGACCTTTTCCCGGTGCCCAATGGTGAGCGAGATGTCACGCAGGACGTGCATCGCGCCGTACCACTTATTGACCTTGTCGAGCACGATAGCCGGTGCCTGGTTGGACTGCGCCGGGCGTTGTTGCAGCGTTTGGCTCATGAGTGTCGTCCCCTCAGCGCTTGACGGCGCGGCTATATTCTTGTTCCAGCCCACGGCTGTACCGGGCCATCACGAAGCAGAAGCAGAAGTAGATGAGCGCCAGGAACACATACAGCTCGGTGCTGTAGGCTTGCCAGATCGGCTCCGTAATCGCCACCTTACCGGCCGTCAGCAGGTCGAAGATGCCGATAATGAGCACCAGCGACGTGTCCTTGAAGAAGCCGATAAAGGTGTTGACCAGCGGCGGGATCACCAGGCGCAGCGCCTGTGGCAAAACGATCAGGCCTGTCTTTTGCCAGTAGCTGAGCCCGAGCGCGTCCGCGGCCTCCGCCTGGCCCTTGGGCAGAGCCTGAAGTCCGCCGCGGATGACTTCGGCCAGGTATGCGCCGGCGAACAGGATGACCGCGACCTGCGCCCGCAACAGTTTATCGGGATTGAACCCGTCTGGCATGAACAGCGGGAACATCACGCTGGCCATGAACAGCACGGTAATCAGCGGAACGCCGCGGATGAGCTCCACATACAGCACGCACAGTGCCTTCACCGCCGGCAGCGTAGTGCTGCGCCGGCCGAGCGCCACCAGCACGGCGAGCGGAAACGCAAACGCCAGGCCGAAGGTGCTGAGGATGAGCGTGATCGGCAGGCCACCCCAGCTATCCTGCGGCACGTAGATAAGACCAGCCACGCCGCCCCACATCAGGACGCCGATGACGGTCAGCACCGCAACCCAGATCAGGATCAGTTCCTTGCGCCAGAACCGCTTGTTGGCGCTGATGGCAAAGAGGGCCAGGAATAGCCCGATCACGATAGCGGGCCGCCATTGCTCGTCGTACGGGAAGCGGCCGAACAGGATGAAGCGCCACTTGTCGCCGATCATGGCCCAGCATGCGCCAACCCCCTTCGCCGCGCGGCAGGCGGTGGGGTCGAGCTTGCCCTGTGCGTTGGCGGGCACGGACCAGACGGCGTTGATGAACGCCCAGTCGGTGAAGCTTACGGCAAAGCGTATCAGCAGGTAGCCAAGTGCCAGCGTGACGGCAGTCGACAGCCAGCCGCTGAACAGGTTGGCGCGGGCCCACGCGACTGGACCCGACGAAAGGGCGGCCGGCCGTTCGCGCTGGACCGGCCCAGGCGCGGCGGCCACGCCTGCCAGGGCAGGCACCGGCTCACCGGCCGAGGCAGAGATCGCAGCTTCGGTGGTGCTGGACATGCTATCGCTCCACCAGCGCGATCCGCGCATTGTACCAGTTCATCAGCGCACTGATGCCTAGGCTGATCAGCAGGTAAGGCAGCATCGTCGCCGCGATCCCCTCGACGGCCTGACCGGTCTGGTTCAGCGTCGTGTTCGCGAGCGAGACCAGGTCCTGGTAGCCGATCGCAACCGCGAGCGAGCTGTTTTTGGTCAGGTTCAGGTACTGGCTGGTCATAGGCGGAATGATCACCCGCATTGCCTGTGGCAGTACGATCTTGCGCAGCACCGTCCCCTGGTGCAGGCCGAGCGCGTTGCCCGCCTCCACCTGGCCAATCGGTACGGCCAGTATGCCGGAGCGGACGATCTCGGCGATGTACGCGGCGGTGTAGATCACGAGGCCGAAGGTCAGCGCGAAATACTCAGGGCTGAGCGTTGCACCACCCTGGAAGTTGAAGCCTTGCAGTTCCGGCCATTCAACCATGAACGGCGCGCCCAGCACCGCCCACACCGCGACGGGCACGCCTATGCACAGGCCGAGCCCGGCGGGCCACACCCTGGGGCGCACCCCGGTTGCCGCCTGCGTCACCGCCGCCCGGCGTGACAGGACAATGGTGCCAATAACGCCCGCAATAAGCGCCAGTACCGCCCAGGAAAATGCCCCCTCCCACTCGATCACCGGCACTTTTATGCCACGGTTGGACACGAAGACTCCCGGCACCGGGTTGAAGCTCTGCCGCGGCTGCGGCAACCCCTGTAGCAGCGTGTACCAGAACAACAGTTGCAGCAGCACGGGGATGTCCCGCACCACCTCCACGTAAATGGCGGACAGGCGAGCGATGAGGAAGTTCTTGCTCAGCCGCGCAATGCCGATCAGCGTGCCGAGAATGGTGGCCGCCACGACGCCCACGATCGCAACCTTCAGCGTGTTGAGCAGGCCGATGAGCAGCGCCCAGCCGTAGGTGTTGATGGCCGGGTCATAGGGAATGATGTGTTCGCCGATCGGGATACCGGCGGTGCGCCCCAAAAAGTCGAAGCCGGTGGCGATGCGCCGGGCCGTGAGGTTGCGTGAGGTATTGGCAGCCAGGTACCAGACGATCAGGGCGACGATGCCAAGCACCACGACCTGCCAGACCACGTTGCGCACACGCGGATCGGACCAGGACAGCCGGATCGGCTTCTTGGGTGCGGCGCGCATCATTCGCGGCTCTAGTGACGCTCCAGACATGGCGGCCTCCGTAACCGGGTCAGTCTGCGGGCAATGCCTGGCAGAAATCAACGCTTTGCGGCAGAAAAAAGGCCGCCCCGGACAGGGACGGCCTTTGTGGTGTCATTCGCCCAGCAAACAGGCAGTTTTGTTAACGAATGGGCGGCGGGTAGTGGAGGCCACCTTTGTTCCACAGGTTATTGATCCCGCGCGGAATACCAAGCGGCCCAATGGTCCGGTCAAACATCTCACCGTAATTGCCGACGCCCTTGACGATATTCACCACCCATTTGTTGTCGACACCGAGTGCCTTGCCCAGGTCACCCTCGTTGCCAAGCAGGCGGCGCACGTCGGGGTTGGTGCTTTTCAGCATTTCGTCGACGTTCTGGCTCGTCACGCCACTTTCTTCGGCCTGCAGCATGGCAAAGAGCGTCCAGCGTACGAGGTCGAAATACTTGTCGTCGCCCTTGCGGACCATCATGCCCAGCGGTTCTTTGCTGATGATTTCCGGCAGCAGAGTAAAGTCGGTGGGCTTGGCCTGCTGAAAGCGGAACGCCGCCAGGCCCGATGCGTCGGTCGAGTAGCTGTCGCACCGCCCGGCCACGAAGGTGTTCTGAATTTCAGCGAGGTCCTGGATCAGGATCGGCTGGAACTTCAGATTGTTCAGGCGGAAATAGTCGGCGATCGCCAGCTCGGTGCTGGTGCCGGGCTGCACGCAGATGGTGGCCCCGTTCAGGTCCTTGACCGACTTCAAGTTGGCCGAGGACTTCACCATGAAGCCGGTGCCGTCGAAGAAGTTGATGCCCGCAAACATGAGGCCGAGGTTGCCCTCACGCCCGAGGGTCCAGGTGGTGGAGCGGACCAGCAGATCGACCTCACCCGACTGGAGCGCCGTGAAGCGGTTGGTTGTGGTGGTGGGCACGAAACGCACCTTGCTGGCATCGCCCAGCACGGCTGCGGCGACGGCGCGGCAGGTGTCGGCATCGATCCCCTGCGTCACGCCCTTGCTGTCGGCCAGCGAAAAGCCAGCCACGCCGGTCGAAACGCCGCAGGCAAGCATGCCCTTGCTGCGGATGCTGTCGATGGTGGCCGAGCCAGAGCCCTGCGCCATAGCAGGCGACATGCCCACGAGCCCCGCCAGCATCACGCCGGCCGCCGCTTTCATAATCATCCCATGATCCTTCGTTATGGACACAGCATTGCATGCCGCGATGGGCAGAACTGTGCAAGGTGCAGGGCGTAAGATCAATGCCCGGCATGTTCCGACATAACCTTGTAACGCCAGCACAGGGCCACGGCCACGAATCCAAGCCCGGCCGCGATGCCGCACCATGCGCCGGGCGCGCCCCAGCCGGTATGGGTCAGCACCCACGCCAGCGGAAAGCCGAGGCCCCAGTACCCGGCCGTGGCGATGGCAAATGGCACGCGGGTGTCGCCATAGCCGCGTAACGCGCCGCCGGCAGTACACTGGATGCCGTCCACGATCTGAAACACAAAGATGGTCAGCAGGGTCGCCGCAATCTCACGCGCCTCGGCATTATCAGGGCCGAGGTACCAGCCCACGATCAGGGCCGGGGCCGACGCGACGGCGATGGCCGGCACTGCTTCCGTGACGGCACCGAGCACGATGGCGACCCAGCCAGCCCGGCGTGCCCCGGCGGCGTCCCGTGCGCCCAGCCGCTCCGCCACCAGCACATGGGCCGCCTGCGCCACGGCGAGCGGCACCATGAAGCTCACGGTCACGACGCTCAGCGCAACCAGCTGTGCGGCGAGCGCCACCGGGCCCAGGGTCGCGACGAGCAGCCCGACGCCCAGGAACAGACCGGTCTCGACGGCCGCAGTCCCCGCAACGGGCACGCCCAGGCGCAGGATGTTGCGCAACCCGCCCCGGGTCGGCTTGCACCAGCGCACGCTGTCGCGCGCTGCCGCCTGCCCGTGCAGGAGCGCCAGCAGAGCCAACGCGGCGCCGGTCATGGCGATGGCGGTCGCGGCCGCCGCGCCCACCATGCCGAAACCAGGGATGAGGCCAGCACCGTGGATCAACACCCAGCACAATAGGCCGTTGGCCAGCACGGCAACCAGCGCCACGCCGAGCAGCAAGTGCCCGCGTCCGAGGGCAGGCAGCACGGCGCGCATCAGGCCCATGCCAATCAATCCGCCCGGTACGCCCCAGCGCAGGACGGACACATACAGCCCCGTATTGCGGGCCAGGTCAGGCGGCTCGTGCAGCCACAACATGATCGGCTCGACGGTGGAGAAGAGGAGCACTGCCGGCACGGACAACACGACCGTCATGGCCATACCTGCCCAGTACAGCCCGGGAAGCGACGCCCGGTCGCCGGACCCGGTTGCGCGCGCCATCAAGACGCTGACGGCAGATAGCACACCCTGCAGCACGATCAGCACGGTAATGAACAGCATCGTGCCGAGCCCGCCCGCGGCGAGCGCCTCGGCGCCCAAGCCGCCCAGGAACACGGTGTCCGTCACACCCTCCGCCACCTGCGCCAGCTGAGCGACCGCAAGCGGTGTCGCCAGGCGCAGCAGGGGCCAGACCTGGCTTCGCGTGCGGGTGAGGATGTTCACCAAAACTCCGTGCCCGGCGCTCCCTTGAAGGGCCCTTCCAGTTCGGACGTGATCCAGCCGCCATAGAAGCCGCCAGGCTGGGGGGTGACCTGCTCGTCATCGACATAGCAGGCATCCATGGCGGCGGCGTAGACGGCGACGAAGTTGGCGATCGGCTTGAACGGCGGGGTCGGGTCTGGGTAGCTCCAGCCCGCATCGGTCGCGACGCGTCCGCCGGCCTGCAGCGTCCAGTATTGGGCGCGGCCTTTCCATTCGCACAGGCTGCTCCGGGCGGGCGACGCAACCAGCGTGCCGGGCGTGAAGGCGGCTTGCGGTATGTAGAAGCTGGGGGGGTGAGTAGTTTCCAGCACGCGCCAGGCTTCGTCCGTGCTGACAATCGTGATGCCGCCCAGGACGATGCGGATACGACGCTGTTCACGCTCCAGCCGGGGCGGGCGGGGGTAGTCCGCGACGCGCTCGGTCGGTCGTTGGGCATGGTGGCGGCTGGCCATGATCGTGCTCCGGAATTATAGGGTGCCGCTGTCTGAGCGACCGGACAGAAAGGGAGTTTTATCGATGCCAGTCAACGTACTCTATACAACCCAGGCGACAGCCACAGGCGGCGGGCGTGAGGGCCAGGCCAAGACGAAAGACGGTACGCTGGATGTGACGCTGACCACGCCGAAGGAGCTGGGCGGGGAAGGCAAGCCCGGCAACAATCCGGAGCAGTTGTTTGCGGTCGGCTACTCTGCCTGCTTTCTGGGCGCCATGAAGTTCGTGGCCAGCCAGGGCGGCCCGAAAGTGCCCGAGGGCTCGACCGTGACCGCCCATGTCGGCATGGGCCCGCGCAGCGAGGGCGGGTTCGGCATCGACGTGCAACTCGATATCTCGCTACCGGGCATGGACCATGCCGAGGCGGAGACGCTGGTGGAGAAGACGCACCAGGTGTGCCCGTACAGCAATGCGACCCGCAACAACGTGCCGGTGCGGCTGAAGATCGTCTAAGTCACTTAAGGGGCTGGTCAAGCGGGCTGGCCCCCTTTGACTGCGCTTTACAAATATAGACGCCTTGGCCGGTGCGGATACGGTAGGACGGCACGATGAACGTGGGGCCATGAGCGAGCGGGCGTGGCCCTATGGTTTGAGCTTGGGCATTGGCCTGGGCGCAGCGGCGTTCATATTCGGCTGGCCCGTCCTGGCCGGGACGGCGGCGTTTTGGGATA
>JANONC010000229.1:0-8018 GCA_031420655.1 Rhodospirillales bacterium
GCGAAGGCGTGCAGCGCGGCCTTGCAGAGCTGCGCGTGCATGTAGTCCGCTGTGAGGCCCCGCAGCAGCACCGCGGGCGCCAAGTTGAGCAGGGGCGCGTCGGCGGCCTTCGGATGGGGAAACGCGGCAAAGTCGAACGGGAACAGGCGCCGCCGCTCCACCCGGATGCCTTGGCCCCCCTGCCACTGGCTGAACACCACGTCGAGATGGTCGATCCGCCCCTGGGCAATCTGCTTGTAAAGCGCCTGGGCAACCCGGTCGGCCAGCTTGGGAACGCCCGGCGAGTGCGACGGCATCGCATCGTGCCAGCCGGCCTCGACGCCCCTCTCGGCCAGTGCCGCGCGGCCCCGCGTGCCGAGGAGGAACAGCTCCGACGTGGCAAGGTCGCCGCCGACCGAGTCCAGCACGCGCCCGCTGAACATTCCGGCGAACCCCTGCTCGGCGCAGAACAGTACCAGGGCCAGACGGGCCGGCTTACGCATCGCACCAGGTGGGGCAACCGGGGCGAGCACCAGCGCCCGCCCAATGGCCGCCGCGATCACCGCGGCGTAGCGGTCCACCGCGGTAAGCTGCCCCGCCGCCTGTTGCACCCGCGCCGCGGCAATGCCCCGCATGGCGTTCACGACGGCCCCAAGCTGCTGGATGCCTCCGATCCGTGCGGTGATGTCCGCAAGCCGCTCGGTCATACCGAACCGGCCGCCGCTGCGGGTGCGTCGGCCGTGCCCTCCGGCGAACTCGGCTTGATAGTCTCGACAAGACGGTGCAGCACGTCCCGCACCGCTTGCTCCCGCGCGTGGTCGAGGGTGCCGGTTTCCTCAATCGCCCGCACCGCATCCGCGGCGCCCGCGTCGAGCGCATCGTGCAGGGCCAGCCGGAACCGAGCCAGATCCGGCAGCGGCACCCCGTCCAACAGGCCGGACTGCACCGCCATCACCAGCGCCACTTCGTCCGCCAGCCGCATCGGCGCGTGCTGCGGCTGGTTCAGGATTGCCCGTATCCGCGCCCCGCGCGTCAACTGGTCCCTCACCCGCGTGTCCGGCATCCCGCCGAATCGGGTGAAGGCCTCAAGTTCCAGGAACTGCGCGTAATCCAGCCGCAGCGTCTTGGCGGCGTCGCGCAGCGCCGGGGCCTGGGTCTTGCCGCCGACCCGGCTGACGCTGGTGCCCACGTCCACCGCTGGCTTCTGCCCCTGGTAGAACAGCTTGGCGTCCAGCGCGATCTGACCGTCGGTGATCGAGATCAGATTGGTCGGGATGTATGCGCTCAGGTTGCCCGCATCCGTCTCGGCGATCGGCAGGGCCGTCAGGCTGCCGGCACCGCGCGCCTTGGATAGCTTCGCCGCGCGTTCCAGCAGCCGGGCATGTACGTAGAACACGTCGCCCGGATAGGCCTCCCGCCCCGGCGACTGCCGGGTCAGCAGCGCGATCTCCCGGTGGGTGGCAGCGTGCTTGCTCAAGTCGTCGAACACCACCAGCGCGTGCCCGCCGCGGTCGCGGAAGTGCTCGGCCATCGTCATGCCGGCGAAGGGCGCGATCCACTGGAGCCCCGGCGAGGTCGCCCCCCCCGCCACGACGACGATGCACCGCCCCAGCGCGCCGCCGGCCTCGATGGCCTCGATGGCGCGCTTGACGCTCGAATCCTTCTGTCCCACCGCGACATAGACACTGACGATGTCGCCCGCGGCCTGGTTGATGATCGTGTCTAGGGCGATGGTGGTCTTACCGATGGCGCGGTCGCCGATGATCAGCTCGCGCTGGCCGCGGCCCAGGGCAAACAGCGCGTCCACCACCATCGTCCCGGTCTGCACCGGCTGTACCACCAGATCCCGGTCGATGATGCCCGGCGCGGGTTGCTCGATCGGGTCCAGCCCGACAGACGCGATCGGCCCCTTGCCGTCCAGCGGGCGGCCCAGCGGGTCCACCACCCGGCCCAGCAGCCCTGGCCCGACCGGCACGCGCACCACGTCCCCGGTCCCGCGGACCGTATCCCCGGCCTCTACGCCGTCCACCCCGTCCAGGAGCACACAGCCAATCCGGTCGCGCTCCAGTACCTGCGCGAAGCCGGACTGGCCCCGGCCGAAGCGGAGCAGCTCATCCAGCCGGACGCTCGGCAGGCCGGACACGAGCGCGATACCATCGCCGACTTTCTCCACCCGCCCGACCTGCTCGGCGTGCGGGCCGAGGACGGTGCCGCCCAGCCGGGTGCGGGCGTCCACCAGCCAGGCATCGGCCCGGCTGCCGGCGTCAAGCGGCATGGGAGGCATCGGCAAGGATGGCGGCAAGATCCGCGCGCCAGGAGTTACCGACCATGAAGTGATCGCCGCGCAGTTCCAGCCCGGCGATCAGCGCCGGGTCCACCTTGAACGCGATATGCGGCAGCGCGCCCCCGGAGCTGAACGCCTTGCCGATCAACTCCCCGGTGCGCGCCTGATCCGCAGGGCTGAGCGCTGCGGCGCTCACGGCTTCGAGCGCCGAACCGCTTACTACCTGCCGCTGGTCCGCCGGCAGCGCCTGGATCGCCGTCACGAGCCAATCAAGGAACGCGGCCTGCACCGCCGCGCCGGCCAGGCGGTGGGCCAGGCGTCCCGCTATGTCGACCGCAAGCTGGCTGGACCGGCTCGCCCATGCCTGGCCGGCGTCGGCCTTGTCCTTTGCAATGCTCACCTTCGCGGCAGCCAGTAGGGCGGCGGCTTGCTTGGTGGCGTCGTCCAGGGACGCAGCGTGCGCCTCCGCAGCTGCCCTCCGCGCGTCGGAGAGCACCTTGTCGCGCTCCCCGGCGAACCCGGCGCGGGTCTTCTCAACGTCCGCGAGCGCCGATGAGGCCTTAGTGCGGAGAGCCTTTGCGTCGTCCACGCCTTTCTGCACGGTCGTGCGCCGGAGTTCGATCATCGCCGACACCGGACGCCAAAAAAAGTGCTGCAGGAGCCAGACCAAGATCAAGACGTTGACGGTCTGGAACCCCAGCGTCCACCAGTTGATGGCCATTGCTGCTACTTCAGCAGCGGATTGGCGAACAGCAGCAATAGGGCGATCACTAGGCAATAGATCGCCATAGTCTCGATCATAGCGAGGCCCACGAACAGGGTGCGCGAGATGACGCTGGCCGATTCCGGCTGCCGGGCAATGGCGTCCATCGCCGCCGCGACTGCGCGCCCTTCGGCCAGCGCCGGGCCGATGGCACCGAACGAGACTGCAAGCGCGGCCGAGATGATACTGATGAAGGCCAACCAATTCATGATTCTGTCCTGGATGTTGCCTGGGGCTTGGGCGTGTTCGCGGCAGGTTTCCCGTCCGTGACGGCCGCGGCGATGAACACCATGGCCAAGATGGCGAAGATGTACGCCTGCACGGCCCCGATCAGCAGGTCGAGCGCCATGAGAGGGATCGGCACCAACAGCCCGGCCAGGGACAACACGATGCCGACTACGAACACCCCGCTCATCACATTGCCGAACAGCCTGACCAGCAGAGAGAAGGTACGGGTGATGCTCTCGAGGAAGTTCAGCGGCACCATAATGAGGCTGGGCGTGGCGAAGGTCCGCAGGTAGCCACGCAGGCCGCCGGCGCGGATGCCGAACCATATCACCGCCAGGAACACCAGCAGCGCCAGCGCTGCGTCCGTCTCGATCTGCGCCGTCGGCGGCTTAACGCCGGGGATCAGCGAGGACCAGTTAGCGACGAAGATGAACGCGAACAGCGTGCCGACGAACGCGCGGTAGGGCGCGGGCTCCAGCCCCATAGTGTCGCGTATCTGGCCGTCCACGGTGTCCACGATCAGCTCCAGCGCCGCCTGGGTCCGGGACGGCGCCAGCTTCAGGCGGCGGCTGGCCACCGCGGCGCCCCCGGCTAGGACCGCCATGATCGCCCAGGTGGCCACCACGCCCTCGGTTATGGGCGCCGGGCCGATGTGGAACAGGGTGGCACTGCTCAGCGGCGACATCATGTCGGCGGCCCCGCGCTTCGCCTGTTGTCGTCATTGCGAGCCGCCTTTGCGGCGTGGCAATCCAGGGGCCGGGAGGGCTGTGCCGGCCCGTGGGTTGCCGCGTCGCTGCGCTCCTCGCAATGACGGGCAGGTGCGGGGAGATCAAGGCGGGGGGCCATTGGCGTCATCGCGCCGACGTCCTGACCAGGCGCAGGACCAGGGGCCGTGCCGCCAGCACGCCCAGCGCCATCAGGAGCAGCGGCAGCGCGCCCTCCAGGCTGGCCAGCGTCAGGAAAACTGCCAGGAGGGCGAAGCGTCCGATCACCAAGCCGATTGCGGCGGCCAGCGGGGTACCGTCTGCGAACAGGCGGGCGTTCCACCACAGCCCGGTAAAGTAGAAGGCACCCAGCCCCAGCCCGAAGGCGAGATGGGCGGCCAGGACGGGGACGACGGGCAAGCCCCAGACCGCTGGGCCATTGAACCATGCGATGCTCATGCGGCCTGCATCCACCGCCATGCGGACCAGCAGCCCAGCGCCGCGCCCAGCATCAGCAGCGGCGCCGTCCATAACAGCCCGGACCCGTAGCGCACGTCCAGCCACCGCCCGGCGAACATTCCCAGCAGCATGGGCACGACGACGATCCAGCCGAGCACGCCGATCTGCGCCAGCCGCCGGGACACCGTGAACTCGCCCCCGCGCAGCCAGCGCCCGTGCCGCTCCCCGCGCCGCCGCACTTCCGTCACGAGCGGGTCTGGCTCGTCCGGCACAGTCATGCAAACTTACTCCCGCTGGGTCCGCCAGGGCGCAGGCGGCTGACGATCTGACGGATGGCGCTCAGTTGCAGCCGGGTGCTGTCCACCCGCTCCGCCCGGTCCGCCTCCGCATCGGCCTGGAAGCGGCTGAGGACCGCGGCATCCAGCGTCGCCAGGTCGTCGCCCGTCACCGCCTCGCGCGTGGCGACCGCGACCTCCTTGCCGCCGCTGACGGTCAGCACGCCGCCGCGGACGGCGCAGTAGTGCCGGGTATCGTCGCGGCTGCGCCAGCTCACGACGGCAACGGCCAGGCTGGTCAAGAAATCCGCATGGCCCGGCTGGATGCCGAAGCTGCCGCTGGCGTCCTCGGCCGCCACGACGACGACCCCGTCCTCCTCGACGGCAACCGACAGCGGCGTGGTGATGGTGAGCCTCATGCTGCCTTGCCCTCCTTGGCCGCCGCGTCCGTCTCTTGTGAAGCTCCCGTCTTGGGCGGAGCATCTGCCTTGGGCGGCCCGTCCGCCACGGCCGGATCGCCGGCCTTTACCGAACCGCCGCCCTTGGCGTGACCGTTTGCCGTGGCCAGTCTGTCTGTCTTGGCTGGCCCGGCGGATGCGGCTCCCTTCGCCGGGTCGTCCTTCTTCGCGGATGCGGCCTCCTTCTGGCGGGCCTCTTCTAAGTTACCGACCATGTACAGCGAGCTTTCCGCCCAGTCGTCGGCCACCCCGTCCAGGATGGCCCGGCACCCGGCCAGCGTGTCCGCGCGGCTGACGCTGCGACCGGGAGTGCCTGTGAACGCCTCCGTCACGACGAAGGGCTGGCTGAGGAAGCGTTGCAGCCGCCGGGCGCGCTTCACGATCAGCCGGTCCGCCGGGCCAAGCTCCTCTACGCCCAGCAGCGAAATAATGTCCTGCAAGTCCTTGAAGTGCGCCAGCGCCTCCCGCGCCCGCTCCGCCAGGCGGTAATGCTCCTCCCCGACCACCAGCGGGTCGAGCAGTACGGAGGTGGAGGTCAGCGGGTCGATGGCGGGATAGAACGCCTCCGCCGCCAGGTCGCGCGACAGCATGACTATGCTGTCCATGTGGCTGGAGATGGCAGTCACGGCCGGGTCGGTGAAGTCGTCCGCCGGGACATAGACCGCCTGGATCGAGGTAACGGACGCCCCGGCGACGGAGGCGATACGCTCCTGCAGCAGCGCGACCTCGGTGGCGAGCGTTGGCTGGTAGCCCACGCGGGAGGGCAGGCGACCCAGCAGGCTGGACAACTCGGCACCGGCCTGGACGAAGCGGAACACGTTGTCCATCAGCAGCAGAACGTTCTGGTGCTTCTGGTCACGGAAGTATTCCGCGATGGTCAGCGCCGTCAGCGGCACGCGCCAGCGGGCACCGGGCGGCTCGTTCATCTGACCATAGACCAGCACGGTGCGGCCCAATACGCCCGACCCCTGCATGTCGGTCAGCATCTCGTGCCCTTCGCGCGATCGTTCGCCGACGCCGGCAAAGACGGCGGTGCCCTGGTACTTGGCGACGGTGGCGTGGATCAACTCCATCACCAGCACGGTCTTGCCAACGCCGGCACCGCCGAACATCGCGGCCTTGCCGCCCTGGGCCAGGGGCGCCAGTAAATCGATAACTTTGATCCCGGTTTCGAACAAGGCGGTCGCCGCGGTCTCGTCCTTAAGCGCCGGAGGGGGTTTGTGGATGCTGCGACGCGGAGTGCCGTCGGGCAGTGGGGGACCGTTGTCGCGTAGCGTGCCTACCACGTCGAGCAGGCGGCCGAGGACGGCCTGGCCGACCGGCACCGTCACTGGCCCTCCCGTCGCCTGCACCCGGGTGCCGCGGGCCAGGCCCGACGTCGGCTGGAGCGCGATGGCGCGCACGGTGCGGGGGTCCATGTGGCTGTGAACCTCCAGGGCCAGCGGTTCGGGGCGGTCCCATTGGACGACCAACTCGGTGTTGATGGCCGGCAGGGCGGCCCCGCTCGGGGCTGAACTAAACATCACGTCCACGACCGCGCCATGGACCGACACGATGACGCCGGCTTCCGACCCCGGCGGATAATGTCCTTCAGAAATGGGATCGCCGAGGCCAGTCTTGGGCGAGGCTGGCGGGCTGAGAGGAGCGTCCAGCATGCGAAATAAGCATCCTTGAAGAAGACTGTCCTGGGAGGCGACGGGTTCCGGCCAATTTGGGCGGTTTAACCCAGACTAACCTGCGCTACCGCGGCCAGGTCAGGCGAGAACCGGAATCTACCTACGACCGAGGAGGCCGGGCGCGGGGACACGGCCACGCAACGCTACGCACTTCCCCCGCTGCAAAAGCGGGCTTGTTGGCAGTAGACTTCGGCGTGATGCTCCGCGTGTGGCGGCGTGGGCACGATCAGGCAGCAGGCCAAATTTGCACTTGCGTCTGCGTGATTTCCGACCCTCTCCGCCCGCGTCCAGTTCCTGCACTTCTCGGAGGAAGAACAGCGGAAGCGCTTTCTGGTGCGCATCGACTAGCCCGACAGGACGGCCTGCGAGCAGTGCCTGAGCGCCACCAGCATGGACGACTCACCCGGGACGTGGTGCCGGCCGACGACAAGGAGAACGCCCGGCTGATCGTCTGCCAGATCATCGCCGATACCCTCGAAGGCATGGATATGCGCTATCCCGAAGTCACCTCGGAGCGCGAGTTGCAGTCGATCAGGGACGGGCTCGCGTCCTAACCGCGGGGCCGCCCACGACAGGATCCTCGGTTGCGCGGATGACTGATGCGACCGCCTGTTTGAAACGACAGGCCGGAGAGTAGGCAGCTTCGCTGGTACAGCCCGGCATTATGGCGGCCTTGGCACGGGATCGGCGGTAATTTTCGTCATCCGCCAGGTCGCTGCCAGCTCCGTAACGGAGATCTGAGCAAAATCTTGGCCATCGTCACGTCGCGCGCCATCACGGCCGCCGCCAGCGCGCTCGGCATCCCCATGCTGACGGCGACATCCCGCGCGAGATCGATCTCACCATCGATGGTGCCACCGAGGTGGACCCGACGCGGGACCTGATTAAAGGCGGCGGCGCGCTGCTGCGTGAGAAGATCGTGGCGCAGGCCAGCCGCCGCGAGGTCATCGTCGTGGGTCCGGGCAAGCTGTCGCCCCGGCTCGGCACGCACTGGAAGCTGCCGGGGGAGGTGCTTGACTTCGGCTGATGCTCGCAGGCGCGCTTCCTGGAAAGCCGCGGCGCGGCGGTCACACCGCGGACGGGCAATGGCGGCCTCTATTGCACCGACCAGGGCAACATCATTCTCGACAGCCAATTCGGCCCCATCGCCGACACCGCTGGCCTGCTGGAAGCGCGGGCCGGACTCGCTGGG
>JANONC010000230.1:0-25409 GCA_031420655.1 Rhodospirillales bacterium
CGGGCCGCGCCAAAGCGATGCGCCTGCTCCGGAATAGCGGGCAGGCCGCTCATGTGAACGCATCCCACAACAGCTTTGCGTTCAGCGCCAGGATGACCAGTGCCACCGTGCACGCCAAGGCCAGCGCCGGGCGGGACAGGGCGAAAACACCCATGCGACGCCGATCGGCCACGAACCACACGAGCGGCACGACCGCAAACGGTAGTTGCATCGATAACACCACCTGGCTCAGCACCAGCAGCCGCGCCGTCCCGCTCTCCCCATACAGCCACGCGATCACCACAACGGGCACGATCGCTAGCCCCCGCGTTAGCAGGCGCCGCGCCCAATGCGGGATCGTGAGGCGGAGAAAACCCTCCATCACGATCTGCCCGGCCAAGGTGGCCGTCAGTGTCGAATTCAAGCCCGACGCCAGCAGCGCAACCGCAAACAGCGCCGACGCGAACCCAACACCCAGCAATGGCGACAGTAGCTTATAGGCATCGCTGATCTCCGCCACATCGTCATGGCCCGATCCATGGAACACGGCAGCGGCGAGGATCAAGATGCCCGCATTGACGAATAGCGCGAGCGTGAGCGCAACCGTACTGTCGACCGTCGCCCAGCGAATGGCCTGCCGGCGCCCCACCTCCGTCTGCGCATAGGCGCGGGTCTGCACGATCGACGAATGCAAGTACAAATTATGCGGCATCACGGTGGCGCCGATGATGCCAATGGCGATGTACAGCATCTCCGGATTGGTAACGACGGCACTTTGCGGCACGAACCCGGCCAGTATGGGGGCAAGGCCGGGGGCCGCCAGCGCGATCTGAATGGCAAAGCACACAGCGATGACCAGCAGGAGCGCCACGACGAACGCTTCCAGCCACCGAAAGCCGCGTTGCATCAGGAATAGGACCAGGAAGGCATCGAGCGCCGTCAACACCGCGCCGGCTACTAATGGCAAGCCAAAAAGCAGCTGCAGCGCGATGGCAGTGCCAATCACTTCCGCCAAATCACAGGCAATAATCGCCAACTCGCATACGAGCCACAGCATCCACACGGCCGGGCGGGGGAAGCTGTCGCGGCACGCCTGCGCCAGGTCCCGCCCGGTTGCGATGCCCAGCCGCGCCGCTAGCGCCTGTAAGATAACGGCCATGATGTTGGACAGCAGGATGACGCTCAGCAAATCCATGCCGTACTTCGAACCACCCGCCAGGTCGGTCGCCCAGTTGCCCGGATCCATATACCCGACCGAGACCATGAAGCCCGGCCCTGCAAACGCAAACAGCCGCCGCAGCCAGGTCCCCGTCTGCGGTACCGGGATCGTTGCGTGCACCTCTGGCAGGCTAACCCCGTCTGCGCCGCTCTCGAAGCGCCAGGTGCGCGGTGGTGGGGCGTTCATGATGGTCCAGTGCATTAAGGGCTACAGGATGAAGCCTAGGCTACATGGTAGACAGGGCTGATAAACACAAGCAGGTGTTGGACACGACGCTGGTTATGTGGAACAGATACCGAACATACGGCAAAGGTATTTCCAACGGGATGTGGCGAGAAAACACTGCATGTTGTGTTTCGCTTGCGTAATCCGCGCATATATAGTCATTATGCCCTTCCACCCCGCACCCGAGTCACTTCGAACTAGGGCGATTTGCAGGAGACCAGACGTGCTCGACGCAGTGCAGATGCAAGGCCGCCACCAGGTCCGGTTGGATCGTAGCCGAGACGCGTTACTGACCGATTTCGGCCGGGCGACACTCAATGACCGCTATCTGATGCCTGGCGAAAGCTACCAGGATTTGTTCGCCCGTGTGGCCAGCTACTACGGGGACGACACTGCCCATGCGCAGCGCATCTATGACTACATCAGCCGCATGTGGTTCATGCCGGCCACTCCGGTGCTGTCCAATGGCGGTACATCACGCGGTCTGCCAATCAGTTGCTTTCTGAACGAAGCGTCCGACAGCCTCGATGGCATCGTTGGCTTGTGGAACGAGAATGTGTGGCTGGCCAGCAAGGGCGGCGGCATCGGGTCGTACTGGGGCAACCTGCGCTCGATCGGCGAGAAGGTCGGCATGAATGGCAAGACGAGCGGAGTGATCCCGTTTATTCGCGTCATGGACAGCTTGACGCTTGCGATTAGCCAGGGCTCGCTTCGCCGAGGGTCGGCGGCGGTGTACTTGCCAATTTCACACCCCGAAGCGGAGGAGTTCATCGAGCTGCGACGCCCGACCGGCGGCGATCCGAACCGCAAGGCGCTGAACTTGCATCATGGCTTGCTAATCTCGGACAAGTTCATGCGCGCCGTGGAAGCCGACGAGCAGTGGGCGTTCACCTCGCCCAAGGACCACGCCGTTGTCCGCCAGGTGAGCGCCCGCAACCTGTGGATCCGTATTCTGACGGCGCGGATCGAAACGGGCGAGCCGTACCTCGTGTTCTCCGACCACGTGAACAGCGCCCGGCCCGAGCACCATAAGCTTGCCGGGCTAGAGGTGAAGACGAGCAACCTGTGCAGCGAGATCACGCTGCCGACCGGCCTCGATCACCATGGCAAGCAGCGGACGGCGGTGTGCTGCCTGGCGTCGCTTAACCTCGAAAGCTGGTTGGAGTGGAAGGACCACCCGCTGCTGATCGAGGATATAATGCGGTTTCTGGACAATGTGTTGCAGGACTTCATTGATCGTGCGCCGCAAGAGATGGAGCGAGCGAAATACGCGGCCATGCGGGAGCGTTCGGTCGGCTTGGGCGTCATGGGGTTCCACAGCTTCCTACAGTCGCAAAACGTGCCGTTCGAGGGTGTGGTCGCGAAGGTCTGGAACAAGCGGATGTTCAAGCACATTCGCGCCCAAGCCGACCAGGCGAGCCGAATGCTGGCCGAAGAGCGTGGTGCCTGCCCGGACGCGGAAGAATACGGCGTGATGGAGCGGTTCTCCAATAAGATGGCGATCGCGCCTACGGCTAGCATCAGCATCATCGCCGGCAGTACGAGCCCGGGGATCGAGCCGATTGCGGCCAATGTTTTCCTGCAAAAGACGCTATCGGGCAGTTTTACGGTCCGCAACCGGCATTTGCAGGTCTTACTGGCGGAAAAGGGCCAGGACACCGACCTCGTATGGTCCAGCATTACGACCAACAAAGGCAGCGTGCAGCATTTGGATTTCCTGACGGAGCAGGAGAAGGCGGTGTACCGCACGGCGTTCGAGCTGGATCAGCGCTGGGTGATCGAGCATGCGGCCGACCGCACGCCGTATATCTGTCAGAGCCAGTCAGTCAACCTGTTCTTGGCGGCTGACGTGCACAAGAAGGATCTGCACCAAATCCACCACATGGCGTGGAAGCGGGGTGTAAAGTCGCTCTACTATTGCCGGAGCCTGTCAATCCAGCGTGCTGACAATGTGAGCGAAAAGGCGGTGCGCCCGTCGGAGATGGAGACGGCGGCACCCAACGATCTTGGCCGGATGTCCCTCGAGGGCGCGGCCAAGCCGAACAACTACGAAGAATGCCTTTCCTGCCAATAAGCGACCCTGAATAGGAGAAGATAAAATGGATGGTATGATGCCAGCGGCCCCGAAGCGTATGGACCTCTTGACCGAAAACCCGGTTTACAAGCCGTTTCGCTATCCCTGGGCGCATGAGGCGTGGCTCACCCAGCAGCGCCTGCACTGGTTGCCGGAAGAGGTGCCGCTCG
The DNA here is from genome assembly GCA_031420655.1 of Rhodospirillales bacterium. Taxonomy (GTDB): domain Bacteria; phylum Pseudomonadota; class Alphaproteobacteria; order Acetobacterales; family Acetobacteraceae; genus JANPPS01. The sequence continues at coordinate 3,668 of JANONC010000230.1, forward strand.
CCGATGACGTGAAGGACTGGCATAAGAACCTGACTGCGGCGGAGCAGAACTTACTCACGCAGATTTTCCGGTTCTTTACCCAGGCCGATGTCGAGGTGAACAACTGCTACATGAAGCATTATAGCCAGGTGTTTAAACCCACCGAAGTGCTGATGATGCTCTCTGCGTTCAGCAACTCGGAAACGATACACATTGCGGCCTACAGTCACTTGTTGGATACCATTGGTATGCCCGAGTTAGAGTACTCGGCTTTCCTTGAGTACAAGGAGATGAAAGACAAGTTTGACTATATGCAGACGTTCCGTGCCGACAGTAAGCACGAGATCGCCAAAACGCTGGCCGCGTTCGGTGCCTTCACGGAGGGATTGCAGCTGTTCGCGTCATTCGCGATCCTGCTCAATTTCCCGCGGTTCAACAAGATGAAAGGCATGGGCCAGATCGTTAGCTGGTCCGTGCGGGATGAGACGCTGCATTGCCTGTCGGCCATCCGCCTTTTCCGCACCTTCGTGCAAGAAAACCCGGAGATTTGGACGGAGGCGCTAAAGCAGGAGCTCTACGAGACCTGCGCCACGATCGTGCAGCATGAAGATGCGTTCATCGACCTAGCCTTCGAGCAGGGGCCGATCGAGGGCCTCGATGCGGCGCAGGTAAAGACGTACATTCGCTACATCGCCGACCGGCGCCTAGTGCAGCTTGGGTTGAATGAACTCTACCATGTCCAGGATAATCCGTTGCCGTGGCTCGACGACATGCTCAACGCGGTGGAACACGCGAACTTCTTTGAGAATCGTTCAACGGAGTACAGCCGGGCATCCACTCAAGGTACCTGGGAAGAGGCATTCTCGGGTCAAGTTTTCCAGAGCGGACAACCAACTGGCGACATATTGCTTCAACGAATCGACTGAAAGAAAATTTCTTTTGCGCCGAGGCCTAGACAACTAATAGAAAAGACGTCTATCGGTTTTTGCTGAGTAGTGAAGGTTTGCCGAATGCCCGCAAATTTTGCTGATGACAAAGCAACAGTGGACAAGCCTGCGGCAGACGTTTTGTCTGAGCGGGAGCCGCCGGGTCTGCCTCGGCATACACGGCGGCTCCCGGATAAGGTTCTGGTGGCCTTTCATCATGCGTGCGATACCGCCGACCTCGAAGTTGCGGAGCATCTGATTCGTGTGCTGGAACTTATGCTAACCAGGCGGCCGGCGCAGGGTGATGGTAACCGTCGCCGCAGTATGGAGAGCCTCGTCGCCGCCCACGAGCGGCTGTGGCACCTCCGTAATCCGGAGACGATCGACTGAACAATTTCGGCGCCGGTCATCCGCGCATTCTTTTTATCACATCAAACCGGATTGGTGATGCCGTCATCTCGTGCGGCATACTCGACCACCACATCCGCACTCGGCCGACATGCCGCTTCACCATCGTCTGCGGGCCGGTTGCCGCCGGAGTCTTTGCGCGGATGCCCAATCGTGAGCGGACGATTCTCTTCGATAAGCTGTCGTACGACCGGCACTGGTGGCGTTTGTGGACGCAGGTGGCCAAGACCCGTTGGGACCTGATCGTCGATCTCCGCCAATCCGCCATTGCCTATGTGCTGCGGGCGAACGAACGCGCCGTGAAACGCCGGGCGACCGGGGGGCTCCGCAAATACGAGCAACTTGCTGCCACCGTCCGCGCTCATCCAGCCCCGCTTCCCGTCGTGTGGACTGCATCTGAGGACCGGGCGAGGGCCGCCACGTTACTGCCGGACGCTCCGGTCATCGGCTTCGGCCCTACCGCCAATTGGCCGCCCAAGGCCTGGCCGCCGCAGCGGTTTGCTGCCCTGTTCCACGCCTTGCAGGATCGGCTGCCCGGTGCAATCCCCGCGATATTCGGCGGCCCGGGCGGACAGGAGCGGGCGATGGCAGCACCATTGCTCGGCCTGCTGCCCGGCGCGATCGACCTCTGCGGCGCGCTGACCTTGCCAGAGGCTGCGGCCTGTCTGCAGCGCTGCGCCGTTTTCGTGGGCAACGATTCGGGCCTCATGCATTTGGCCGCCGCGGCTGGCACGCCGACAATCGGCCTGTGCTCCACCACGCGCGACCGGGCGGAGGAAATGGCCCCCGCCGGACAATACGCCGCCTGGGCCCTGGGCGATGGCGACCGCATGCAGGACCTGACGGTACAGGATGCGTTGCGGGCCGTACTCTTAATGCTGGACCGTGCGGAGCTAGCCCCATCATGATCAAGGCCTGCGTGTTCGACGCCTACGGGACGCTGTTCGACGTGCACTCAGCGGTGGCCCGCCACGGTGCAGCTCCAGCCGTGTCGGAGCTTTGGCGCATCAAGCAGCTAGAGTATAGCTGGGTTCGTACACTGGCCAGGCGGCACGCCGATTTCTGGCAGTGCACGCAGGATGCGCTGGATTACGCACTGGCGACGCACGCCATCACACAACCGGGCCTGCGCGACGGGCTGCTTCAGAGCTACCGCACGCTCGATGTGTATCCGGATGTCCGGCCGGCTCTTGGAACGCTCCGCGACTTGGGCCAAAGGACGGCCGTTCTGTCCAATGGAACGCCTAACATGCTGGCGGAAGCGGTTGCGGCCGGCGGGCTGGGCGACATGCTGGATCATGTGCTGTCGGTCGAAGCGGCAGGCTGCTTCAAGCCGACCCCCGCCGCCTATGCACTGGCAACCAGGGCGCTTGGCGTGAGCGCGCACGAAATCCTATTCCTCTCCAGCAACGCGTGGGACGCAATGGGCGCGCAAGCCTTTGGCATGACGGTATGCTGGGTTAACCGCACCGCCCGCCCGCCCGAATACGGGACCATGCCCGTGATCCGATCCCTGGCCGAGATCAATATTTCGGAGCGGCAGGCATCTGCGACCACACCCGGCTCGTGATCAGCACCGCCATTCCCTGCACCGCTACAATCAGCAGAACCGGCCCGGGCCAGCCAAACGCACGCCATAATCCGGCCGGCACCACGCTGCCCAGTGCGCCACCCGCGTAGTAGCTGGTCACGTACAGCCCCACCGCCGTCGACCGGGCCCGGCGCGCGCTGGCGCCGATATGGCCCAACGACAGGACTTGCTCGGCAAAAAACCCAGCCACTGCCATGCTGAGCCCGGCCAGGATGAAACCCAGCCCCGGCAGTAACGACATCAACAACCCGGCCGATCCAAGCCCGGCAGCGATCATATGGGTCCAGCGCCGGCCGATCCGCAAAGCGAGCCGGGTCGCGAGCGGCGTTGCGATCACGCCTGCCAAGTAAATAATAAACACATTGCCCAGCGCCGCCGGGCCCATGCCGTAGAGAGGACCGGCCAAATACAACGTCACAAACGTGAACGCGCCCACCATGCTGAACAGCACACTGAACCCGACCGCGCAGGTGGCCATCACCTGTGGATTGGCGAACTGGTCGCGAAAGCCTTCCAGCGACCCGCGCCAGCCGAGCGTGGGCCGGAACCTCTGCTCCGCCGGCAAACAGCGCGCGATGGTCAACGCGGCCCCGAGCGTCATCAGCGCCAGCAGCCCAAACGCTAGCCGCCAGCCCAGCAACTCGGTCGCCCAGCCCGACACGAACCGGCCGAGGAACCCGCCCACGATGCCGGATACGGCATAGATGGACGTGACCCGCGCCGCCTCCGCCGGCTCAAGCTCGTCGGCGACATAGGCGACGGTGATGGCGAACACGAAGGGCAGCATCAATCCCTGGATGAAGCGTGCCGCAATAATCACGTCGAACGTCGGGGCCATCGCCGCGACAAGGCCCGGTACGGCGAGCAACAGGCTCGCGGTCACAATCAGACGGCGGCGGCCGAACCGGTCTGAAAGGCCGCCCACGAAGGGTGCTACGCATGCAACGGCCAGCAGCGTCGCGGTCAGTGTCAGGCTGGCATGCGCGGCGTCGGTTTGAAAGACCTGCGCGAAGGTCGGCAACAGCGATTGCGGGGCATAAAGGTTAAGAAAGCTCACGATCCCCGCCGCGGCAACGGCGGTCCGGCGCCTGTCCCACTTCATCAGCCTCGGCCGCGAAGGATGCTTGCGCAGGCCGCGGGCAGCCGGGGTGGCGATGGCGGTTTTGTCTCCGCCACCGCAGGCTGGTCTAGCCGGTCGAACCACCATTGAAGCGACGCATCGCATCCATCCCCGGGCGGTGGCGGGGCTTGGTCGACGCATTCGGGCTGATTAGCCGGACAGCGAAAGTGGATATGGAGATGTGCGGCGTGTCCGTACCAGGGCCGCACCTGCCGCAACCAGCTCCGGTCGCCGGTCACACTGAGGCAGAGCTGGCGTTTGATGGCGGCGTTAACGAGCACGCGGTCGGTGGCGGGCAGGGTGGCAGCGAGGCGGATGAGCGTCGCGTGCCCTGCGTTCCACCGCGATAGATCGACGCCGCGCTGATCGGCAGCCACCACGCTCACGACCTCTATTGCATCGCGCTCGGCGGGCGACATGCGGGATTTGGGCGCCGTGTCGAGCCAGACGTCGGCGTCGAGTCCCGTCATGTGACTGGCATGGACGCCCGCCGTTGGGCCGCCGTAGCGTTGGGCGATATCGTTCATGTACAGCGTCGGCAGCCCGGCCGCCTGGGCGCGCACCGCCAAAAGTTGCAGCTGGGTGATCGTGTCCGGATGGCCCCAATAGGTGCTGCGGCTGACCCGGATGGTCATGTAGCCAGGTCCGTCAGCCGGTAGCTCGACCGCACCGGCGATGCAGCCCGGGCCGGGGCCGCCCACGATGCGCGCTTCTGCCCAGGCCAGGCTGGGCCATAGCAGCAATGCCAAAAGCAGCCTCATCCGCGACCGACGAATGGCATTGCGGTGGCCATGACGGTCATGAACAGCACATTGGCCTCGGGCGGCAGGCTCGCCATGTGCAGCACCGCGGCGGCGGCGTGCGCGACGTCCATGCGCGCCTCAGGCGCCAGCCGGCCATCGGCTTGCAGTACGCCACCCACCATCCGCGCCGTCAGCTCCGTCACGGCATTGCCGATGTCGATCTGCCCGGCCGCGATGCCGTACGCCCGGCCATCGAGTGCCAGGCACTTTGTCAGGCCGGAAATAGCGTGCTTGGTCGTTGTGTACGGAATGGAATGTGGTCGCGGCGCGGTCGCCGAGATGCTTCCGTTATTGATAATCCGCCCCCCCTGCGGCGTCTGCCGGCGCATGAGCGCAAAGGCGGCACGGGCACAGAGGATACTTCCGGTCAGGTTGACGGCAATCGTGTCTAGCAGGTCGTCCACCGCCAACTCGTCGATCGGTACCGCAGCCGTGCCGCGCCCGGCATTGTTAAACAGCAGATCGAGTCGCCCGTGCTGGCCCTGCTGTGCGGCAAAGATATGCTCTACCGTCTGCGGCTGCGTGATATCGCCGGCCAGCACCGTGGCACCGCCCTCATGCAGCGCCGCCGTTTCCTGCAACGCGTCCTCGCGCCGTCCCACTAGCGTCACGTGCCAGCCGGCGTGCATGAGCGCCAGCGCCGTTGCGCGGCCGATGCCGCTGCCGGCCCCCGTGACCAAGGCGTACTTCATAGGAATTGCCCTCGCAAAAAGCCCAGCGCGGGCAGGGGGGTCCAGCTCCGCGGTAAATCCGCCGGGCGGATGCTGGCGACAGTGTACAGCGGGACCGGCTGACGGCATTGCCGAAATAGCCCCGCATAGGCGCGGATTTGCTGCTCCCGCCAGGCACGGTCGGCCAGCGCACGTTCCTTCGATGGAAAGATTTCTGCCACCCGGGACGCCCGGCCCACTTGCGCTACAACCGCCCAAACCGTGTCAGACCGTGGTTTAAACTCGACGACCGGTGCCATACCCCGATATTTGGCGTAATCCGGTACGGGGGCAAGCGCGTTTGTGCGCCGCCACATAATGAAGAGGAGGTGTCCATGCCGCTCGATGACTCTGGTTCGACCCGGTCGCTCAATGTGTTGGGCGGCACGTTGCAAACTTGCTCGCTTGACCCGCGGACCGGCTTCACCCGTACAGGCTGCTGCGAAACCGGGCCCGAAGATGCCGGCAGCCACACTGTGTGTGCCGAAGTCACGGCGGAGTTCCTGGCGTTCAGCGCCTCTCGCGGTAACGACCTGAGCACCCCGCGCCCGGAATACGGCTTTGCCGGCCTAAAGCCCGGCGACCGCTGGTGTCTGTGCGCGCCGCGCTGGCAAGAGGCGCTGGACGCTGGGTGCGCGCCTGCAATTGTGCTGGGTGCCACGCATCAGGCGGCGCTGCGCCACTGCCGGCTCGAGGATCTGCAAACCCATGCCGTGTAAGTGAGGGCACTCGTAACGGGCGGAGCGGGCTATGTCGGCAGCCACCTGGTTGCGATGCTAGTGAACCGGGGTGACACGGTTGTGGTGCTGGACGATTTGCGCCAAGGCCACAGTGCCGCCGTGCCCGCTGGCGTACAGTTGGTACAAACCAATATCGACAGCCCGTTGGCGCTCGCGACGTTGGCCGAGGGCTGGGACGTCGTCTTCCACTTCGCCGCGCTTAGCCTGGTGGGTGAGAGCATGGCGGAACCGCTGCGCTACCTCAACGAAAACACAGGCTCCGGGCTGCGCCTGATTGCCGGGTGCATCCAGCACGGCATCCGCCGCTTCGTGCTGAGCAGCACCGCCAATGTGTTTGGTGAGCCCGCGACGGTGCCGATCGGCGAAGACGCGGCCATGGCTCCCAGCTCGCCCTATGGCGAAAGCAAGCTGATGCTGGAGCGTGCGCTGTTTTGGGCGCAACGTCAGGGCCTGCACAGCGCCAGCCTGCGCTATTTCAACGCGGCCGGGGCCGACCCGGACGGGCGGCTGGGTGAGGATCATAGACCGGAGACGCATCTGATCCCACTGGTGATCGACGCCGCCCTCGGCCGCCGCGGGCCGCTCGATATCTTTGGAACCGACTACCCGACTCCGGATGGCACGTGTGTCCGCGATTATGTCCACGTGAGCGATCTGGCCGCGGCGCATCTGGGCGCAGCCAGTTTGCTGGATGGGCGGAACGTCACCTTCAACGTCGGCACCGGGCAGGGGCATTCGGTGCGCGACGTGATCCGGTCGGTCGAGCGTGTGCTGGGCCGCCCCGTGCCAATGCGGGAACTTGGCCGCCGCCCTGGGGATCCGGCCGTGCTAGTTGCCAGCGCCGGGCTGTTGCGGGAACAGACGGGGTGGGTGCCGCGCTACCCGGACCTGGATACCATGGTCGCCCACGCCGCCGCGTGGCGGGTTGCGCATCCGCATGGCTATAGACTGGATTAACGCGCTTGTTCCATCGTAGGCTTCCCCCAACGATGGGGGCTGCGATGCTGAACAGACGGGGTTTCGTTGCGGGCACGGCCGCATTGGCCATGCCGGCCGTAAGCCGGGCGCAGGGTAAAGCCAATACGCTGCGGTTCATCCCGCAGGCAGACCTAGCCGTGCTGGACCCGATGTGGACCACGGCCTACGTCACTCGCAACCACGGCTTCATGGTTTATGACACGCTGTTCGGTCAGGACAGCCAGTACCGCCCGTCGCCGCAGATGCTGTCCGGGTTTACGACCGAAAATGACGGCCTCACCTGGCGGCTCACGCTGCGCGATAGCCTGCGCTTCCATGATAACGAGCCGGTGCGCGCCCAGGATTGCGTGGCCAGCCTCAACCGCTGGGGCAAGCGGGACGCATTCGGCAGTAAGCTGATGGAAACGACCAACGAGCTTGCGGCCGATGGCGACAAGACCATCGTCTTCCGGCTCAAGCGCCCGTTTGCGCTGCTGCCCGCGGCATTGGCTAAAACGCCGGGCTACCTGCCGGTGATTATGCCGGAACGGATTGCGCAGACCGACCCGTTTACACAAGTGACGGATATGACCGGCAGCGGCCCGTTCCGGTTTAAGGCCGATGAGCGCGTGCCAGGAGCCCGGGTCGTGTACGAAAAGTTCGACGGCTACCGCCCGCGCGAAGAGGGCGCCACCGACTGGACAGCCGGCCCAAAGCGCGTGCATTTCGACCGGGTCGAGTGGACGGTGATCCCGGACCCGACCACGGCGGCGCAGGCGCTGATGAATAACGAGCAGGATTGGTGGGACTACGCGACTGCGGACCTGATGGGCATGCTTGGGAAAGCGCGCGGCGTAAAGGTCGTCGTGCAGGAGCCGTCGGGCCAGATCAGTATCCTGCGCATGAACCACCTGACGCCGCCGTTCAACAACCCGGCCATCCGCCGGGCGATGCTGGGGGCCGTCAGCCAGGAAGATGTGGTCACGACTGTGGTGGGTACCGACGCCAGGATGTACCGCACCGGCGTTGGATTCTTCTGCCCCGGCACGCCGATGGCGAGCGAGGTTGGGATGGAGGCGCTGAACACGCCGCGCGACATGGCGAAGGTGAAGGCCGCGCTGGAGGCAGCAGGATACCGGAACGAACGCGTGGTGCTGCTGGCGGCCACCGACTTTCCGGTGCTGAAGTCCATGGCGGACGTGACGGCCGACATGATGAGCCGCGCCGGGCTGAACGTGGATTACCAGGCGACCGACTGGGGCAGCGTGGTCGCGCGGCGCGGTAAGAAGGAGCCGGTCGAGCAGGGGGGCTGGAGCGCTTTCTGCACCGCCTGGGCCGGCACGGATCACGCCAACCCGGCCGGGCATCTGAGCCTGCGCACCAATGGCAATGCCGCATGGTTTGGCTGGCCAAGCGACACCACGATCGAGGGCCTGCGTGACCAGTGGTTCGTGGCCGATGGCGTGCCGGCGCAGGCAGCCATCTGTGCGGATATACAAAAGGCAGCGTTCGATAACGTGCCCTATATCCCGATGGGCCAATACCTTCAGCCGACCGCCTACCGCGACAGCCTGACGGATATGCTGAATGGGTTTGCATTGTTTTGGAATGTCCGCCGGGCCTAGGCGTGGCCTGACAATTGCATAGTCCTTGCGGGGCCATGCAATGTTTGCATCGGCCAGCCCGGCTTGCGCCGCCTAGGCTCTTGTTCAGAAGGAGACTTGCATGAAGCGTCGTTCCCTCCTCGCCGCTGGTGCGGCCACGCTGGCACTGCCCAGCATCGGCCGGGCGCAAGCGTCGCGCACGCTGCGCTTCGTCCCGCAGGCGAACCTCGCCAGCCTCGATGCCATCGCGGGTACGCAGTACGTGGTGCGGAACGCGAGCCTGCTGGTGTGGGATACGCTGTTTGGCGTGAATAGCGACCTGGAACCCAAGCCGCAGATGGTGGAAGCGTGGGAGAACACCGATGGCGGTCTGACCTGGACCTTTAAGCTGCGCCCCGGCCTCAAATTCCACGATGGTGCCCCAGTGCTGGCGCGCGACGTAATCGCGAGCCTGGACCGTTGGATGGTGCGCGACACAATGGGTCAGCGGATCAAGGTGCTGCAGCAGGAGATGGTCGCCGTGGACGACCGCACGGTGCGGCTGAAGCTGTCGAAGCCGTTTCCGAAGATGCTGTTTGCCCTGGGCAAGAATAATGCACCGGTGGCCGAGATCATGCCGGAGCGGATTGCCAAGACCGACGCGTTCACGCTGATCAGCGAGTTCGTGGGCTCCGGCCCGATGAAGTTCAAGCGCGATGAGTGGAACCCGGGCTCGTTGGCCGTATTCGAGCTGAACCGCGACTACCAGCCGCGGTCCGAACCGGCGAGCTGGCTGTCGGGCGGCAAGCAAATGCATTTTGACCGCATCGAGTGGCTGATCTTGCCGGACGATGCGACGAAGGCGGCGGCGTTGCAGAATAACGAGATCGACTGGTGGGAAAACCCAGTGCCGGACCTGGTACCCTTGCTGAAGCGCAACAAGAATATCACGGTCGACATTGCCGATCCGCTAGGCAACATCGGCAGCTTCCGCATGAACCATTTGCACCCGCCGTTCAACGACGTGCGAGTGCGGCGTGCGGTCATGATGGCGTTGAGCCAAGAAGACTACATGCGCGCGGTGGTTGGCGACGATACGGCGCTGTGGAAGACGCTGCCAAGCTTTTTCACCCCAGGCACCAGCGCCTACACGGAGGCGGGCGGCGAATTGCTGAAGGGTCCGCGCCGCTATGATGAAGCAAAAAAGCTGCTGGCCGAAGCAGGCTATGACGGTACGCCCGTGGTGCTGTGCGTCGCGACCGATGTGCAGATCACGAAGGCCCAGGGCGATATCACGGCCGATCTGCTGGGCAAGATTGGCATGAAGGTTGATTATCAGGCGATCGACTGGGGCACGCTGGGCGCGCGCCGGGCCAAGAAAGACCCGCCCAGCGCTGGCGGCTGGAACATCTTCCACACCTGGCACGCCGGCGCGGACTGCATCAATCCGGCACCATACACGGCGTTCGACGCGGGCGGGGACAAGGCATGGTTTGGCTGGCCGAAGTCGGACCTGGTGCAGGGGGCCATCGCCGCCTGGTACGACGCGCCGGACGCTGGCACCGAAAAGACGGCCATGGACAATGTGAACCGCGCCGCGATGGACTTCGTGACCTATCTGCCGACCGGCTTTTTCCTGGGCTACCAGGCGTGGCGCAGCACCGTCTCTGGCGTGGTCAAGGCGCCTTTCCCGGTGTTCTGGGACGTAAAAAAGGCATGACGCCAGGACGGTTCCCCAACCCTCTTCCGCCGAGCGGGAGAGGGTTTCGGCCGGGCTTGTAAATGGCCGCCTATCTCTCCCGCCGAGTGCTGGCCACGATCCCCGTCATGCTGTTGGTGGCGCTGTTCGTGTTCAGCCTGCTTTACATCGCTCCCGGTGATCCGGCCGCCATCATTGCCGGCGACCAGGCAAGCCCGGCGGATGTCGAGCGCATTCGCGTCAATCTTGGCCTCGACCGTCCCTACCTCGTGCGTTTCGGCACGTGGCTGTGGGATGTGCTGCGCGGCGATCTGGGCCAATCCATCTTCACCAACCTGCCTGTCACGCGCCTAATCGGACAGCGGCTGGAGCCGACATTGTCGCTCATGGTGCTCACCTTGCTGCTGTCCATCAGCCTGGCCGTGCCGATGGGCGTGGTCGCGGCGTGGAACCAGGGGCGCTGGCCGGACCGGGTCATCATGCTCGTCGCCGTGCTGGGTTTTTCGGTGCCGGTGTTCGTCGTGGGCTACGTACTGGCCTACGTCTTCGCGCTGGAACTCGAGTGGTTGCCGGTACAGGGCTATACGCCGATCGCACAGGGCGTCGGCGAATGGCTGAGCCACCTGATCCTACCCGCCATTGCCCTGGGTGGCGTGTACATTGCGCTCATTGCCCGCATCACCCGGGCCACGATGCTCGAGGTTTTGAACCAGGACTACATCCGCACCGCTAAGGCAAAGGGCGTCGGCAGTCGCAGCGTGCTGTTCCTGCATGCGCTCAAGAACGCAGCCGTGCCGATCGTGACCGTGATCGGCATCGGCGTCGCATTGCTGATTGGCGGTGCGGTGGTGACCGAGAGCGTGTTCGCCATCCCGGGCCTGGGGCGCCTGGTCGTGGAAAGCATTCTGCGGCGCGACTACCCTGTGATCCAAGGCGTGGTGCTGCTGTTCAGCTTCGTCTACGTGCTGGTGAACCTCGGTGTCGACCTGATGTACACCGTGTTCGACCCGAGGATCAGGTATTGAGCGCCGTCCTCGAACCCATCGCCGCAACGCATGAGCCGCATGTGGTGGAAGCGCGGTCGCTGCCCGATCTACTGCCGCCCATCCGGAGCCGCAGCCGGGTCGGCACACTAATCCGCCAATACCCGGCGGCGGCGATTGGGGCCTTGCTCCTGCTGATCGTGCTCGTGCTCGCCATCACCGGGCCGTTCACGGTCGACCCGGCAGCCCTCGCCCCGGCCCGGCGCACCCGCGTGCCGTCGGCGCAATACTGGTTCGGCACCGATACGCTGGGGCGGGACGTCTATTCCCGCGTGCTGATCGGCGGCCGGGTGTCGTTGCTGGTAGGCTTTGCCGTGGCGGCCCTCGCCTCGGTCATCGGCATGACGATCGGGCTGGTGTCCGGTTTCGTGCGCTGGGCCGATAGCCTGATCATGCGGGTGATGGACGGGCTAATGGCCATCCCGCCCATCCTGCTCGCCATAGCACTCATGGCGCTCACCCGCGGCAGCGTCGGCAATGTCATCACCGCCATCACAGTCGCCGAAATCCCGCGCGTATCCCGCCTGGTGCGCGGTGTGGTGCTGAGTTTGCGGGAGCAGCCGTATGTGGAAGCCGCGATCGCGTCCGGCACACGCACGCCGATGATCATCTGGCGGCACATCGTCCCCAACACGCTGGCGCCCATCATCGTGCAGGCCACATACATCTGCGCGTCGGCCATGATTACCGAGGCCATCCTGAGCTTCATCGGCGCCGGCACCCCGCCCACCATCCCCAGCTGGGGCAACATCATGGCGGAGGGCAGGGGGCTGTGGCAGGTCAAGCCGTTCATCGTTGGCTTCCCGGCATTGTTCCTCTGCCTCACGGTACTGGCCGTCAATTTGTTGGGAGACGGGCTGCGCGATTGGCTGGATCCACGCATGGCCAAACGCCTGTGATGCGACCATTGCTGTCGGTTCAGGACCTGCAAACGCAGTTCGCAACGCCGGGTGGGGTGGTGCGCGCGGTCGATGGGCTCAGCTTCGACGTGGGTGCGGGGGAAACGGTGGCCATCGTCGGCGAAAGCGGCTGCGGCAAGTCCGTCACCAGCATGAGCATCCTCCGCCTAATCCAGGAGCCGCCGGGCCGCATCGGTGGGCGCATCCTTTTTGAAGGCCGCGACCTGCTGCAGGTAAGCGAAGCCGAGATGCGACGGCTGCGCGGCAATACCATCAGCATGATCTTCCAGGAGCCGATGACGAGCCTCAACCCGGTGCTGACCATCGGCAGGCAGATTGGCGAGGCGGTGCGGCTGCATGAAGGGGCCAGTGCGTCGCAGGCCGAGGCGCGGGCCGTCGAGATGCTGACCCTGGTTGGCATTCCTGCCCCAGCCCGGCGCGTGCGTGAGTACCCGCATCAGCTCAGCGGCGGCATGCGCCAGCGGGTGATGATCGCCATGGCGCTCGCGTGCAACCCCAAGCTGCTGATCGCCGACGAGCCGACGACGGCGCTGGATGTGACGATCCAAGCGCAGATCCTAGATCTCATGCGCGACCTGCAAGCCCGGCTGGGCTCGGCCATCCTGCTCATTACCCACGATTTGGGTGTGGTGGCGGAGACGGCGCAGCGCGTCGTGGTGATGTATGCGGGCCGCAAGGTGGAAGAGGCGCCGGTCGCGGAATTGTTCGCCAACCCGCAGCACCCGTACACGCGCGGGCTGCTGGGTGCCGTGCCACGCCTGGGCTCGGCGAGCGAGACAGGTGTGAAGGCGGGTCGTAGCCGGCTGGCGGAGATACCCGGCCTGGTGCCCAGCCTACGCCAGCGCATCGTAGGCTGCGCCTTTGCCGGACGGTGCCAGAGTGCCACCGACCTTTGCCGCGCTGTCGCCCCAGCCGTCGCCGAAAAGCGGCCCGGCCACTATGCCGCCTGTCACTATGCCGAGCTGGCGCTCGCATGAGATTGCTCGATGTGCAGGACCTGCGGAAATACTTCCCGATCCGCGGCGGGCTGCTGGGCCGCACGGTGGGGCAGGTGCACGCGGTGGACGGCGTCAGCTTCACGCTCGACCGGGGCGAGACACTGTCGATCGTGGGTGAGAGCGGCTGCGGCAAGAGTACCGTGGGCCGCACGGTCCTGCGCCTCACGCCGCCAACGTCGGGCGAGGTCTGGCTGGACGGCCAGCGCATCGACAACCTCCCAGCGCCCCAGCTGCGTCCGCTCCGGGCGCGCATGCAGGTGGTGTTTCAGGATCCGTTCAGCAGCCTGAACCCCCGCATGAAAGTGCGCGATATTATTGCCGAGCCGCTGCGCAACTTTGGCCTGGCCCGCGGTGCCGCGCTGGAGGACAAGGTGGCGGAACTGCTGGACACCGTGCGCCTGCCGCGGGACGCCATGCGCCGCTATCCGCACGAGTTCAGCGGCGGGCAGCGTCAGCGGATCGGCATTGCCCGCGCCCTGGCCCCTGGCGCCGACATCATTGTGTGTGACGAGGCCGTCAGCGCGCTCGATGTATCGGTCAAAGCCCAGATCGTGAACCTACTGTCCGACCTGCAAGATGAGCTGGGCCTCGCTCTTTTATTCATCAGCCACGATCTGGCAATCGTCGAGCACCTGACCCACCGGGTCGCGGTCATGTACCTGGGCCGCATTGTGGAGATGGCGGACCGCGCCACGCTGTTCTCGGCTCCCGCGCACCCTTACACGCGGGCCCTTCTTTCCGCCGTGCCGCTGCCCGACCCGGCCGCGAGCCGGAAGCGCATCATCTTGACCGGTGACGTGCCGAGCCCGATCACCCCTCCCTCCGGCTGCCATTTCCACACGCGCTGCCCGTATGTGTTCGACCGCTGCCGGGTAGAAAGCCCGGTGCTGACACCGCGCGCCGACGGGCAGCAGGCAGCGTGCCATTTGGATGCGCTACCACCGCTTGATTAACGACGGCGGCGAATAGCACCGGCATACTTGCTGGCACAAGCGCGATTTCGCCCACGGTCCGCGTGTTGCCGAAGCCAACGTCCGCGATGGGGCCGCCGAGAGCCTTCGTGAAGGCAAGAAGGACGGCGCGCATAGCAGCTCCCGTTCGATCGGGCTCACGATACCGGCTGGCCGCTACCCCGGATGTGACGCTGGCACGACAACGCGCAGTGTTTGCACTGCGCGCCCAAAGCCGGATACGCAGGCACGATGGATAACCTGCCGTCACCCGGACCCGCGACCAGCCTACCTGAACGGCTATTGTTGGGCTTGCTGCTAACCGGCATCGGCGTGGGCTGCGTACTAGTGCTGCATCCGTTCCTGTCCGCCATCCTGTGGGCGGCGATACTGGTGTTCACGACCTGGCCGGTGTTCAGCTGGATCCGGCTTCACCTGCACGTAGGCGCGCGCGGGGCGGCGGGGATCATGGTGCTGCTGGTAGCGGTGCTGATCGTATTGCCGATCGGGCTGACGGCCCCGGCGGGGGCGGAGGATGTGAACCAGCTGCGCTGGTCGATCGAAGCCGCGCTGTCCGCCGGCTTGCCGGGCGCGCCGGGTTGGGTGCGGGGCGTGCCTGTGGTGGGTGAGAGCCTGGCCGGGTACTGGGACTCGTGGGCAGCCGACCTCAGCGTCGCGGTCAGCTTTTTTCGCCCCTATTTCGGCATGATGGCGGAGCAGGGGCTGAATATCCTGTTGGGCGTCGCGGGCGGCGTGGCACAGTTCCTGATTGCACTAATGGTCGCATTCTTCTTTTGGGCGGGCGGTGACAAGCTGGCGCGGGCGCTGCGGCTTATACTGAACCGCATCGCAGGCCATCATGCGGACCGGCTGATCGCCCTGACCGGGGCCACGGTGCGCGGGACCGTCTATGGTATTCTGGGTACTGCAATCGTGCAGGGTTTGCTGACCAGCTTCGGCCTGTGGCTATCCGGCGTACCTCGGCCGTTGCTGCTGGGCGGCATCGGTGGGCTGCTATCGGTCTTGCCGATTGGGGCACCCGTGATTTGGATTCCAGCGGCGCTTTGGCTGCTCGGCACCGGGCATACCGGGTGGGGTATTTTCCTGGCCGTTTATGGGCTGTTGGCCATCAGCGGCAGCGACAGCGTCATCCGGCCCTATTTCATCGCTCGCGGGGCGCAGTTACCGTTTCTGCTGACCATCTTGGGCGTACTGGGCGGGGCGGTGGCGTTTGGGCTGCTCGGCATTTTTCTCGGCCCGGTGCTGCTGGGGGTGGGCTACACGCTGGTGACGGAATTCGGCGGCATCGTCCCGGCCCGCCGCCCCAGCACGGACCTGTAAACGACGGCTATAGGCCTGTTTAAGCCCGGCGCGATTGCGACGGCACTCAAATGTCGTAACATCAGCGAGTCAGCTTTTGGCACGCCCGGTGCACCGCAACCTTTGGCCGCAGGAGGTCGACCCACGTGAAGTTCGTAAATGGCTGGCCGTTACAGGCCTATACCGGGTGGCACGCGTGACACAGGAACATGCCGATGCTTGATACGCCCGCCGTGGTGGTGACTGTCGGCACCCCACCGCGGACGCAGCCCAGCAACGACCCTGCGCCCTTTTGGGACCGTCCACCGCGCCTACTCTCGATGGAGCAGCATGGTGCCGATCGTGAGGCGTTTTACTCAACTGAAAGTCGTCGCTACGGCGCTTGGCGCGGCACACAAACCTGCTAGCGTAGCTCCAGCTACCAAGGGTCTGCATGCTCTCGTTCATTCTGTCGCGCATCGCCCAGGCTATCCCCGTGCTGCTCGCGGTCGGGTTCATCGCCTTCGCCATGTTCGCCTTCGTCGGTGACCCGGTCACGATCATGCTAGGCACAAGTTACACGGAAGTTGAGAAGGCGGCGCTGATCACCAAGCTGGGGCTCGGTCAACCGTTTCTGGTGCAGTATGGGCGGTTCATGTGGAACGCGGTGCATGGCGATTTCGGCATCAGCTACCGGCTTGCCCGGCCGGTGATGGAGCTAATCGCCGAACGTCTGCCCGCTACGCTGGAGCTGGCCGGCTGTGCGGCGCTGCTGGCGTTGGCAATCGGCGTACCGATGGGCGTCTATACCGGCATTCACCGCACTGCGCTCAGCAGCCGGCTGTTCATGGTGTTCTCGCTGATCGGTGTGTCGTTACCGACTTTCTTGATCGGTATTCTGCTCATCCTGATCTTCAGCGTGTGGCTAGGTGTGCTGCCGAGTTTTGGCCGGGGCGACGTTGTGCGGTTTTCGCATTGGAGCACCGGGTTTCTGACGGGTAAGGGCCTGAAGGCCCTGGTGCTGCCTGCGGTCACGCTAGGGCTGTTCCAAATGACGCTGATCATGCGCCTGGTGCGCGCCGAGATGTTGGAGGTGCTGCGGTCGGACTACGTGAAGTTCGCGCGCGCCCGCGGCCTGTCCGACCGGTCGATCAATTTTGGTCATGCGCTGCGCAACACGCTGGTGCCGGTCATCACGATCGCCGGATTACAGATCGGCGGCATCATCGCCTTTTCGATCGTGACTGAAACCGTGTTCCAGTGGCCAGGGATGGGGCTGCTGTTCGTACAATCGGTGCAGGTGGCCGACATTCCGGTCATGGCCGCGTACCTCATGCTCATCAGCGTGCTGTTCGTAACGATTAACCTGATCGTGGATCTGCTGTACTACGCCGTGGACCCCCGGCTGCGGGCGCGCCGCTAGTGTTGGCACGAGCGTGGGATTCCGACGTCGCGTGGTCGTTCCGGCACTCGCCGATCGCCGTTGTGTCCGCCGCGGTGCTGCTTGTGCTGCTGGTGGCCGCCTTGTTCTGCCCGTGGCTCGCGCCCAGCAACCCATTCGACCTCGCCAGCCTTAACCTGATGGACAGCTTCAAGCCGCCAGCATGGGTGACGGAGGGGGGGTGGGACCACGTGCTGGGCACGGACGACCAAGGGCGGGACGTGCTGTCGGGCATCATGTATGGGACGCGCATCAGCTTCGTGGTCGGCGTGTGCGCGGTCGCGTTTGCCGTCACGCTGGGTATTACGCTGGGGCTAATCGCGGGCTATGCGGGCGGCACGACAGATGCGGTGCTGATGCGCGTGGCCGATGTGCAACTGAGCTTCCCGGCCATCCTGATCGCACTGCTGGTGGACGGCGTGGTAGGCGCCGCGTTGTCCCGGCAAGCGCATGAGCAGTCGCAAATCTACGTGCTGATCTTCGCGATCGGCATCAGCTATTGGCCGCAATTTGCCCGGACCGTGCGCGGGTCCACGCTGGTGGAGCGGGGGCGGGAATATGTCATGGCGGCGCGCGTGATCGGCATCAGCGGGCCGCGCATCATGGTCGCGCACATCCTGCCCAACGTGCTGGGGCCGGTGCTGGTGATTGGCACGCTCACGCTAGGGCTGGCTATCTTGAGTGAGGCGACACTGTCTTTCCTGGGTGTGGGCCTGCCGCCCACCCAGCCCTCGGTCGGCACGCTCATCCGGATCGGCAATGATTTTCTGTTCAGTGGCGAGTGGTGGATCACGATTTTTCCCGGAATGGTGCTGGTACTGATCGTGCTGTCCATCAATCTGCTGGGCGACTGGCTGCGTGACGCGTTAAACCCCCGCTTGCGATGACGCTCCTCTCGGTCCAACACCTCAGCGTCGAGTTCCCGACCCGGCGCGGCCGCCTGCTCGCCCTCGATGACGTGAGCTTTGACATTGCAGCGGGCGAGATCCTTGGCGTCGTGGGCGAAAGCGGCGCTGGCAAGTCTTTGACGGGTGCTGCCATCATCGGCCTGTTGGAACCGCCGGGCCGGGTGAGCGGGGGGCAAATCCTGCTCAACAACGGCCGGATCGACACGTTGCGGCCCGCCGAGATGCGGCACATCCGCGGCAAGCAGATCGGGGCGATCTTCCAGGACCCGCTGACGACGCTGAACCCGCTTTATACTGTGGGCCGGCAGCTGGTGGAAACGATGCAGACCCACCTCGGCCTGTCTGACCGCGACGCCCGCGCCCGTGCCATCCGTTGGCTGGAGGAGGTTGGCATCCCCGCCGCCGCCGAGCGCATCGACAGCTACCCGCACGAGTTCTCGGGCGGCATGCGCCAACGCGTCGTGATCGCGCTGGCATTGTGTGCGGAGCCGAAGTTGGTGATTGCGGATGAGCCGACGACGGCGCTGGATGTATCAATCCAGGCGCAAATCATCGCGCTGCTGCGGGCGCTGACACGGGACCACGGCACGGCGGTCATGCTGGTCACGCACGACATGGGCGTGATTGCCGAAACCGCGGACCGCGTCGCCGTTATGTATGCCGGCCGTATCATCGAAATCGGCCCGGTGCGGGACGTGATCCAGGCACCGTCCCACCCCTACACGGCCGGGCTGATGGCGAGCATCCCAGCACTTGACCGCCGGGTGGAGCGGCTGGCGCAGATCGACGGAGCCATGCCGCGGCTGACGGCCATCCCACCGGGGTGCCCTTTCAACCCCCGCTGCCCCCGCGTGTTCGATCGCTGCACGGCGGAGCGCCCGGGCCTGATGCCGGCACATGCGACGCAAGCCGCCTGCTGGCTATACGCCCCATGACGGCGGTGCTGGAAGCGGCCGGCGTGTGCCGGTACTTCGACGTGTCGCGCCCCTGGTTGCAGCGTACGCTGGCCGGGCAGGGGCGGCAGACGCTGCGGGCGGTGGATGACGTGAGCTTTGCCATCCCGCGCGGCGCGACGCTGTCGCTGGTGGGCGAAAGCGGCTGCGGCAAGAGCACGGTGGCCCGGCTGGCCGTTGGTCTATACACGCCGACGGCGGGCACTATGCAGTTCGAAGGGGTGGCTCTCTCTGCTGCCCGGGCCCAGCCGGCGCTGCGGCGGCGGATGAACATGATCTTTCAGGACCCGTACGCGTCGCTGAACCCGCGCTGGCACGTGCGGGACATCGTGGCCGAGCCGATCCGCGCGTTCAAAATCCTGGCCGGCCGTGACGTAGCGGACCGGGTCGGCCAGCTGTTGACCCAAGTCAACCTATCGCCCCGTGACGGTGAAAAGTACCCGCACGAGTTCAGCGGCGGCCAGCGCCAGCGCATCAGCATCGCCCGCGCGCTGGCGAGCGAGCCGGAGTTCCTGGTGGCGGACGAGCCGACCAGCGCGCTGGATGTCTCTGTGCAGGCGCAGATCCTGAACCTGATGCGCGATCTGCAGCAGCGGCTGGGTCTGACCTACCTTTTCATTAGCCATAACCTGGCCGTCGTGCGGCACATGTCGGACCTGCTGGGGGTCATGTACCTGGGTCGCATTGTCGAGATCGGACCCGGCGAAGATGTGTTCCGCCGCCCGCTGCATCCGTACACGCGGCTGCTGCTAGAGGCGATTCCGGACCTGTCCATGACCGGCAAGGCACGAACGGCGGTGGGCGGTGAGGTGCCGAGCCCGATCAACCCACCCCCTGGCTGCCCATTCCACCCCCGCTGTCCATTGGCCCGCGACCGCTGCCGGGTGGAGCGGCCAGGGTACACCCAGGTGGGGCAGGTGGCCGTGGCGTGTCACGCGGTGAAGGAGGGTTGGGCATGATCCGCTTTGTCCTGGCCGCACTGCTGCTTGCGGGGCCAGCGCATGCCGAAACAGTGGACCAATATTGGGGTAAGATGGTCCAAGAGCGTAACGAGGCCCCGCACAATGGCCAGCCAGACCATGACTTTGCCATGACAATGGTGCCGCTGCACCGCGGGGCCTACGACATGGCCCGTGAGTACCTGCGCACCGGCCGCGACCCGGCTTTACGCGCCCAAGCCCAGCGCGTCATGGCGCAGTCGCAGGACACAGTGCGTTTCTTGCGCGGCTGGCAGGCCCGTTCTGCGACCGGGCAGGGTACAAAGTAGCCGTTCGCAGCTATTGCCGGGCTTTGCAAATAGTTTGGACCGATGGGCTCCGGGCACTCGACTGTCGGTTCGTCATGGCGAGGGTGGTCCGGTTGGAAGTAGACCCATACGCCTGGCGGCCTGCCCTGACTTGTGAGGGGTTCCCTCGACCACGGTGCCTGTGACTCGCTTCCTGTCGGTTTGATGGAGAGAGCAGATAACGGCGGCGGTCCTGATTACGCGAGAGGGTCTGGATACGGCGGGATTTCGTCGTGCGGCAACACGATGTGGCACCGCGAGTGCGGCCCGTCGCATGTTGGCCTTGGCGTTGGCGCTGGACGGATCGTCGCGCGCAAACGCTGCGCGAGCTTGCGGCATGGACCGGCAAACGCTGCGTGATTGGGTGCATCGCTACAACGCTGAGAGCTTGGCCGGCCTGAACGACCGGCACGGTGCCGGGCTGGTGCTGCCGGTTGCCAATACCGCCATGATGAACCTGCACCTGGTCGAGATCAGCGCCACCGTCACACCCGGGGCGCACGCCATGCCGACCGTCGACGGCGCGGGCTGGCACCAGGTGGGCGACAAGCTGCATGTGCCAGGCAACATCACGCTGCTGCGTCTGCCGCCCTATAGCCCAGAGCCTTGACCAGCTTCGCTGCTCAAGCCCGTCGAGAACGTGTGGGCCTACCTGCGCGGCAACAAGCTCAGCAACCGCGTGTTTGACGACTACGATGCCATTGTTCACGCATGCCGCGACGCCTGGAACTGGCTGACAGCACAACCGGACCGCATCACCTCCATCGCCTCACGGGATTGGGCAACGGTCAACGCATAACACCGGGTGTATCAGTCGGTTGGACTGGACTATCTCACTGGGACGAACTTTTGGTTCCGCTGTTACCGGAGCCCGTCATCAACGCCGGCAGCGAGCCGCGCGTCGCGCTGCAGGGCAGCGGCCTGACGCTCGCCGTCCGACGAGACGCGTATGGAGCCGACCAGCAGGTCTGAGAGACCTCCAACCCAAGGTTTCCACATAATGCAGCAATTCGAAACTGCCTGTCGCACAGAAAACTACGGGTCTGGCAAGTTTGGCTAAGGCCCAGCGCGTCCATGACGCCAAACACAGGTTTACCGATATCTCAGGCATCGTGCCGTCATCGACCCTGCCCTAATAGGATTGCGTCAAGACGCGGGAACACTCGTCTTACGTTGCCCTCAAACACCTTGCGCTTATCCGCATCGGGAATGGAGAGCGCGTCAATGTATCGCTTCGTGTCGTCGAAATAGTGGCCGGTTTCAGGATCGATCCCGCGCACCGCGCCCACCATCTCCGAGCCAAACAGGATGTTCTCGATGTCGATCACCTTGAACAACAGGTCGATGCCGGGCTGATGATAGACGCAGGTGTCGAAGAATACGTTCTTCATCACGTGCTCGCGCAGCGGCGGCCGCTTCAGCATGTCGG
>JANONC010000231.1:0-12631 GCA_031420655.1 Rhodospirillales bacterium
GTGTCGCCGTTCCAATGGGCCAGCGCCGCCTTGGGCTCCAGCGGATTACCAACCACGCGGTCGCTGGTCAGGTCGAGGCATACAACATGGGCGGCACCCGCGAACGCCGCCTCGGTCGCAGCGGCATCGCCATATTCATAATCGAAGCACAAATTGCCGGGCACCTCGTCGTACAACAGCGGCGCATCGTCTTGCAGGGCCGCCTCCATGTCAGAGACGGATGGCAGAGTCTCGTACTCGATCATAATGAGCTCTGCCGCGTCCTGCGCTTCGGTTACCGACGCTGCGACCACCAGCGCCACAGGGTCACCAACGTAGCGCACCCGGTCCCGCGCCAGGCTTGGTGCCTGGGGCGATAGCAGCACCATGCCGTCGCGTCCCTTGTACGGTAGCGTGACTTTGCCGCGGCCATAGCCGGCTATGGCAGCGTCCTCGCCAGTCAGTACCGCCGCTACGCCCGGGGCGGCGCATGCGGCTGCCGTATCGATGGTTAGGACGCGAGCATGGGCGCGGTCGGACCGCAGGAACACGGCGTAAAGCTGACCCGGCCGGTTGCAATCCGCCGTGTACCGCCCGGCACCTGTCAGCAGCCGCGCATCCTCGCGCCGGCCGAAGTAAGGATAGCTCACAGGTTGTTCTCCGCTCTACACACCGGTTATGTGGGGATAGGTGCTAGGCCGTCCATGCCGGAACGGCGGCTGGCACCGGGGGTGCGCCCGGATCGGCCGCAACCTCCTCCAGCCGGCGGCCGCTTGCCTCCACTCCGAAGATCAGCACGGTGACGATCAGCACCGCCAGCAGACCGACCATCAGCGCCAGCACGCCACCCACGCCATAGGCAGTGAACAGCGGCACTACCAGGAACGGCGTCAGCACCGTAGCGCCCCGGCCAAAGGTGTTGCAGATGCCGGACGCGCGCAGCCGCACCTCAGTCGGGAACAGCTCCGGAATGTAGACCCCGAACAGAACGGCCACGAGCACGTAAATCGGCACCGTCAAGGCAAGCCCCGCCACGGGCAGCCACACCGGGTCAAGCACAAACGGGTAGATGCAACCGAACACGATCGACAGCGCCGCCGCGCCCACCAGCAAGCGCCGGCGCCCGACCCGGTCCACCAGCAACGCGCCGATTAGTGCCCCGGCGGGCGCACCCAACGCCATGATGAGCGAGTACCCAAACGAAGTCGCGACCGACAGGCCCTGCTTGGCAAAGAAGGTCGGCAGCCACGTGATAAAGCCGTAGATAAGGGTGTTGACGACCATCAGGCTGATGCACCCCAGGACCATGCGGCCCAGCAACGGCGGCGCAAACAGGGTGGATAGCGCCCGGGACGGCACCGGGCCGGCCTGGGCCGGAGTTGGCAACGGTGCCCCGCCCGATACCTCCTGCTCAATCGCGATCATCAGCGCCTCCGCCTCCGCATGGCGGCCAACGCTTTCCAGCCAGCGTGGGCTTTCCGGCAGGCTTTTGCGCGCCTGCCAGACCAGCAGAGCGCCGACACCGCCCAGGATAAACATGGCCCGCCAGCCGAACGAGGGTACCAGCAACCATGCCGCCAGGGCGGAGACGGGCAGGCCGGTGACGACGAACACCGCAACCAGCCCCAGCCACCGGCCCCGCCGCGCGGGCGGCACGAACTCGGTCATGGTCGAATAGCCGACCACGTTTTCTGCCCCAAGCCCCACGCCCATGACGAAGCGCACTGCGATCAGCGTTGCCATGTTGGGCGCAAACGCCGCAGCCAGGGACGCCAGCCCAAACACGGCTAGGTTGGCCTGATACGTAAAGCGCCGCCCGTAGCGGTCACCCAAAAAACCCGTCAGCAGCGAGCCGATCATCATGCCCAGAAACGTGCTGGACACGAAGGCTGCGTTCTCACCCAAGGTGGAGAAGCCCGACCGCAGCGTAGCACCGAGCACCGCCGCACCGAGGTAGATGTCAAAGCCGTCGAAAAACATACCAAGGCCGATCAGCCGCAAAATGCGCCGGTGAAAACCCGATACTGGCAGCCGGTCCAGCCGCGCCCCCGCGTTTACGCTTGTACCAGCGGTCGCGCTTGCCCCTAGGTCCATCGCTGCTCTCCCAAGTGGGCTTGGTTTCGATGAACCAGCCCTGTTTTGAGCTACGTTGGCGACACTTCGGCCGGGGCGCAACGCTGTTTGTGCGTTCTGGCCGGCCGCCGGGCGGCATGGTAGGGCGTGGCGCGATAACGGAAGGGTAGCAGCGCATGATCCACCACTATGCGGGCGGCACAGTCCTGGCGTCGGTTACCGGCGACGGGCCTGAGGTATGGGTGTTCCACTCCTTGCTGGCCGACGCTGGCAGCTGCACCCCGCTTGCCGCTTCCCTATCCGGTCGCCACCGCGTCGTGGTGCCGGACTTGCCAGGGTTTGGCGGTTCTGCGCCGGTCGCGGCCGGGCTGGAGCCAGTGGCTGACCGGCTGGCCGCCTGCATGGCGGAGGCTGGTGCGACGTCTGGGGTTCCTGTCGCCATCATTGGCAATGGCTACGGCAGCTTCGTCGCCCTTACTTTGGCCCTGCGGCACCCTGACCTCGTGAGCCGGCTGGTCCTGGCTGGCACCGGCGCCGTGTTTGACGAGCCCGGTCGGGGCGCATTTCGCGGCATGGCGAGCGCCGCCGGGTCAAAGGGGCTGGCAGCCATCGCTGATACCGCGATGCGTCGCTTGTTCTCCCCGTCATTCCAAGACGCCAATCCCGCCCTGGTCGCGCAACGGCGGGAGCGGTTTTTGGCGACCGATCCAACCTTGTTTGTCTCTGCCTGCAACGCGCTGGCCACGCTGGATTTACGTGCGGCTGTGGCCGGCCTGCATGTTCCTACCCTCATTCTAACCGGTGCACTGGACGAGGCGACGCCGCCGGCCATGGCCCGGGAGCTGGCGACGCTCTTGCCCGGCGCCGTCATGTCCGAGCTGCCCGGCCTCGCGCACGTGCCACAGCTGCAGGACACACCGGCGTTCGTCGCCGCACTCGGCAACTTCCTTAATCCAACCTAAGCTGTCCCGCCGCCCAGGAATGCCGCCCGGATGCTACCGACGTGGTCCCGCATCAGGCTATCCGCCCGGCCAGCGTCACGCAGCAGGATGGCCTCGAATATCCGGTGGTGATCATCATGCCGGCGCCGCACCAGCCCGTGCTCGAACGCCACGACCTGGCGGTAGGAAGATAGCGGCACCTGCTGGCTGATCCGCAGCATCTCCCCGATCATCCGGTTGCGCGACGCACGATGCAGCGCCTCGTGAAACGCCGCATTTATGCGGGTGTAGGCCGCACGGCTTGCCTCTGGCATCGAACCGGTCTGCAACAGGGCGTCGCCCTCGGCCAAGATACGTTCAAGCCCGGCCCGCTCGGCATCGTCCAGCCCACGCTCGGCCGTGAAGCGGGCGGCCAACCCCTCCAGCGCCGCACGGACTTCAAACGCTTGTAGGATCGCAACCCGGTCGAAGGCGCGGACGGAATAGCCGCGGTTGGGGGCGTATTCCAGCAGCCCATCGCCGGCCAGCGCCTGTAGAGCTAGCCGCACCGGAGTGCGCGACACATGCAACTGCTCCCCCAGGCTCACCTCCCGCAGCCGCTCGCCAGGCTGAAATGTGCCGGCGAGAATCGCGCTGCGCAGTTGCTCGGCTACCGAGACCGACCGGGTGGGCCGGTCCGCTGGCCCGGATCCTGTCATGTTCTCCGTGCTCATGCGGCAGCGTTCGCTCTACGGTTGTGCCTTTCTGTAGCGTGTTGCTCGGATTGTATGCAATCTGACCTGTCGGTCATCCGATGCGGTCCTTAATCCCGATTGACACGGCGGGTCTTGCATCCAATCCTGCACTGCAAGGGGGTAGGACATGAACCTTGGCGTGGACCATCCGAAGGCGGCGGTCATCGCGATCGACCTGCATCGTGGGCATCTGGACATGGCGGTCGCAACCATGCCGATGGGTGCCCAAGACGCAGGCCGGGTCATTGACGCTAATGCGCGCCTGTTTGGCTGGTGCCGGGGCGCTGGCATTCCGGTCATTCACCTAGTCACCGGCTATCGCAATGCCGGGGAGATAAGCAGCAATCCATTCTGGCGCACCCGCGCCGAAGATCCGGCGGCCACTCGTAAGAACGTCATGCGCCATAATCTGCTGGACGGCCCGGGCTGCACGACCATGCCGCAGCTGCTTGATCCCACTGACGCTATTGTAGCGACCAAGAAGCGATACGACTGCTTTATCGGCACTGATTTGGAGTTCCTGCTCCGCGCCCGGGGCATCAACACGCTGCTTGTCACGGGCGTGAACACCAACTCTTGCGTGCTTGCGACCGTCACGGCGGCCAATGTGCGCGATTATGCGGTGATCGTGGCCGAGGATTGCGTCGCCACCATGGACGGTCCGGCGCTGCACGCGGCGGGCTTGCTTTGCATCCGCACGGCTTTTGGCTTTGTGATGAGCACGGACGAGATCATGGCGTTGCCCGCGCTGCAGGCTGCTGCCCGGTCCGCGGCGGCATAGTCCCATGATGGAGCCACGGGACCGCGCACCCTACAGCGCCATAATCGATCGTCCCCCGCTGCGCTTGCCGGGCGGTGCCCGCGTGGCCGTATGGCCCATCGTCAATTTAGAAGTGTGGGACATCAAGAAGCCGATGGCGCGCCAGGTTTTGCCCGCGCCCACGGGGCAGGTTCTGTTGCCCGATGTGCCGAATTGGTCTTGGCATGAGTACGGCATGCGCGTGGGATTTTGGCGATTTCATGCACTGTTTGGGCGCCTGGGCGTCCGCCCAACGCTGTCCATCAATGCCCGGGTCTGTGACGATTACGAACGGGTGGCCGCCGCCGCCCGGGACGCTGGGTGGGAGTTCATGGGTCATGCGTGGGAGCAAGGGCCAATCCACAAGGAGCCGGACCAGCGCACCATGATCCACCGGTCGATGGACCGCTTACAAGCCTTCACCGGCGTGCGCCCGGTTGGCTGGCTTGGCCCCGGGCTGACACAAACGCTGGACACGCCGGAACTCCTGGCCGAGGCAGGGGTGCAGTATATCGGCGATTGGGTGTGGGATGACGAACCCTGTACCATCCAAACTGCGCACGGCCCGTTGGTGACGATGCCCTACACGGTCGAGCTAAACGACATTCCCACTATGATCGTGCAGCACCACGAAAGCGCGTATTGGGCGACACGCTGCCTCGACACGCTGGACCGCCTGCATCAGGAGGGGGCGGATCGCGCCAAGATCATGGCCATCGCCATTCACCCCTATATCTCCGGCCAGCCGCACCGGATCCGGTATCTGGAGCAGGTGATGGATGCTGCCGCGGGTCGCGATGGCGTTGTGTTCATGAACGGCGCGGAGCTGCTGGACTGGTATCGTAGCCCGGCGTCCAGGGCGTAAGTTACGGCCGGCATGGGGAACGTCAGCCTTTTCCAGTTACTAAACGGGCTCACGTTCGCCGCGCTGCTCTTTGTTGTCGCGTCCGGCTTTACATTGATCTTTGGGCTGCTGCGGATCGTCAACCTGGCGCATGGGGCACTGTATTTGCTGGGCGGCTATGTTGGTTACGCAGCCGCCGCACGTGCCGGCTTTCTGGCCGGCATTGGCGCCGCCATGGCTGTTGTCGCCCTGGCCGGCCTGGCGTTGCAGCAGGGCTTGCTCCGCTTTGTGCAAGGTGAGTTGCGGCAGGTGCTACTGACGTTAGGTGTGGCCTTCGTCCTGAACGATATGGCTCTACTGATCTGGGGCGGCGACACGTTCACGGTGCCCATGCCAACCGTGCTGCAGGGCGCGGCCGAAATTGGAGGCGTGTTCTACCCCAAATACCGGCTGTTTGTTTTTGCGCTGGGCGTGTTCGTCTTCGGCCTACTGTGGCTACTGCTAAATCGGACGCGGCTCGGCGCACTGATCCGCGCCGGCGTGGACGACGCCGAGACGATTGCGGCGATGGGCGTGGATATACGCCGGGTGTTCCTGCTGACGTTCATGCTGGGTTCGGCTTTGGCCGGTCTGGGCGGTGCTGTGGGCGGTGCGTTTCTGACCTTGTATCCGGGTGCTGATGCGGAAATCTTGGTATTCTCGCTGGCGGTGGTCATTATTGGCGGGCGCGGCAGCCTGGGGGGCGCAGCGATCGGCGCGCTACTCGTCGGCCTGCTGAACTCATTCGGCCAAGTGTGGTTTCCCGAGCTCGCGTACTTCGTCATTTTCGGACCGATGGCCGCCATCCTCGCTTTCCGGCCCCTGGGCCTGTTCGGGCGGGCGGCGTGACAGGGCGGCTGGCCCTGGCCGGGTTGATGGTGGTTATCTTGGCGACAGCACCGCTCGTGCTGCCCGTCTATCAGGTCAGCATTGCCATCCAGGTCCTCATCTTTGCCATGCTGGCCATGTCGATTGACATCTTGGCCGGCTATGCCGGACGCACCCCGCTGGGGCATGGCGCGCTGTTTGGGGTGTCCACCTACGTCACCGTCTATTGGGTCAGCGTGGCCGGCGGCTCGCCCTGGGCCGGAATGGTGCTGGGCGTGCTGGCGGCAACCGCGCTGGCGGCAGTGTTTGCGTTGCTCGCGGCTCGGACGTCTGGCGTCTATTTCCTATTGCTTACCCTAGCGCTCGGCATGATCGTCTGGGGTGTCTGCCTGCGCTGGAGCACCGTGACGGGTGGTGAAAACGGGTTGCGCGGTGCCGTGCGCCCGGCGGGCCTGGCCGGACAAGGCGCATTCTATGTGGTCGTCCTGGCGTTCACCGCTGCCATTACCCTTGCTGCCTGGCGGCTGGTGCACTCGCCCTTCGGCCTATCGCTGCGTGGCATACGCGATAGCGAAAGCCGGATGCGGAGCTTGGGGTACAATGTCCCGCTGCATCTATTCATTGCCTTCACCCTGTCCGGTGCCATCGCCGGGGTGGCCGGGGCGTTGCTTGGGATGTTCAATGAATTCGTAAGTCCCACGACCGTCTCACTCGTTCAATCCGTGCAGGGGCTGCTGATGGTCATCACTGGCGGGGTCGGCACGCTGTTCGGCGCGTTCCTGGGTGCTGCGGCCATCATCGGGATGGAGAACATCGTCAGCTCCTATACCGAGCGGTGGCACACCGTCATGGGCGTGATGTTCGTGCTGCTTATGCTGTTCGCGCCGGAGGGGGTGATCGGCCGCCTCCGGATACTGTTCCGCCGCCCGCAGCCTGAAAGGTCCTTCCCATGAGCCAATTTCCATTTAGCCGCCGGCAGCTTCTTGGCACCCTCGCAGCCGCGGCGAGTGTCCGGCCCGCGCGGGCGCAGGACGGCACAATCCGCATCGGGCTGATGGCACCCCTGACCGGCGTGGTCGCGGCCGGCGGGCGAGAGATGGTGGACGACTTTAACTGGTACTGGTCCCAGCACGGCCAGATTGCCGGCCGCACCGTGGAAGTCATGGTCGAGGATGACGGCTCCAACCCCGATACCGCGCTGCAAAAAGCCCGCAAGCTGGTGGAGCAAGGCCGGGTGCATATGCTGTTTGGCAACTTGCTGGCCAATACGGGGCTGGCTGTAGCCAATTACGTAAAGGGTACTGGCACGCCCTATTTCATTCCGATCATCGCCGCAGACGACCTTACGCAACGCGCCCGGATCGGCAACGTCGTGCGCGTCGCCGGCTATAGTGCGAGCCAATGCACCCGGCCCCTGGCCGACTGGGCCCTGAAGCAGGGCTACAAGAAAATCGCCACCATCAGCCAAGATTATGCGTTCGGACATGAGCAGTGCGGCGGCCTGGCGCAGACCTTTACCGAAGGCGGCGGCGCGATCACCGGGCAATTCTGGCATCCGATCAACACGAGCGATTTCTCGTCCTATCTGGGACAACTCTCCGGCGCCGGTACCGATGCGATATTCACGATGCAAACCGGTGCGGACGCCACCCGGTTCTTCCAGCAATACGCGGCGTTTGGCCTGAAGGGGCGGATCCCCTTGATGGGCAGCATGAATGCTTGCGACCAGTCGGTCATCCGCACCCTGGGGGCAGAGGTGGAAGGCGTCGTCTCGGCCGCACATTTTGCCGAGGGCTCGGACAATCCCGCGACCCAGGCCTTTGTGCGCGCCCATGTCGAGAAGTTCGGCACGATCCCGTCGCTCTATGGCTTCTCCATGTATTCCGGCGCGATGTGGGTGGCGCAGGCGCTGGAGCGGATTGGCGGACGCGCCGATGACCCGGCCCTGCTGATCAAGACCGTGCTAGAGACCGAGCTATCTGGCTCGCCACTCGGCCGGCCGGTAAAGCTCGATCCCTACGGCAACCCAATCTACGACGTGCAAATCCGCAAAGTTGTGAAGAACGCCGATGGCAAGTGGTGGAACGTGCCGATCGCGTCCTATCCGGACGTCTCCCAGTTCTGGAAGTATGACCCGGCGGAAT
This sequence comes from Rhodospirillales bacterium, assembly GCA_031420655.1. Lineage (GTDB taxonomy): Bacteria > Pseudomonadota > Alphaproteobacteria > Acetobacterales > Acetobacteraceae > JANPPS01. Next base: position 8,382 of record JANONC010000231.1, read on the forward strand.
ACATGAAGCAGCCCTCCTATTCCCGCACGTTTCAGGGCATCAAACGCAGCTGACCGTGATGGAGGACTGTCTACGGCTGGAGGAGGTAGGCGTGCGGTTTGGCGGCCTGCTGGCGGTGGACAGCGTATCGTTACGCATACCGGCCGGGCAGCGCCGGGCAGTGATCGGCCCGAACGGCGCAGGCAAGACAACACTGTTCAACGCCATCACCGGTGCCGTGCGGGCCACCAGCGGCCAGGTGCTGCTGAACGGCGCCGACATCACGCGCCGCACCGTCCACGGCCGCGCCCATTTAGGGCTGAGCCGCACATTTCAGATCACGAACCTATTTCCGACGCTGACGGTCGCGGAAACCATGCGCATGGCTCTGCGCGGGCTGCTGCCGTCACGGCTCTCGCTCTTCGGCGCAGACCGGCTGAGCGCGGCGGAAACAGGGCGGACGGAGACGGCGCTTGGCCTGGCACGCCTGGCAGGCGCACCGGGCCGCCTGGTGCGGGATTTGTCCTATGGCGAGCAGCGGCAGTTGGAGCTTGCGATGGCGCTGGCCACGCAACCCCGGCTGCTGTTGCTCGACGAACCGGCCGCAGGCCTGTCTCCGGCCGAGCGGGCAATTGTGTCGGACATCATACGCGCCCTACCGCGCAGCATCACCATCGTCCTGATCGAGCATGATATGGACTTGGTCCTAAGCCTCGTGGACTGGGTCACGTGCATGGATAACGGCCGCGTGCTGGTAGAGGCCGCGCCGGACGCCATACGCGGGGACGCACGGGTGCAAGACATCTATCTCGGCCGGGCGCGGCCCGATGCTTGAGGTGGACGGGCTGCATAGTTTTTATGGGGCGGCGCACGTGCTGCACGGCGCAACCCTGACTGTGGGCGATGGCGAGATCGTCGCCCTGCTGGGCCGCAACGGCATGGGCAAAACAACGCTGGTCCGCTCTATCATGGGGCTGCGGCCGCCCGTGATCCGGCGGGGTGCCGTACGCTGGCGCGGGCAGGATTTGGCCGGCCTGGCCCCGCACGAGGTGGCGCGGCGCAAGATCGCCATCGTCCCGCAAGGGCGCCGGCTGTTTCCGTCACTGACGGTGCTGGAGCATTTAACCGTGCTAAAGCCGGCCCGTGCGACCCATGGCTGGACCGTGGCACGGGCCTTTGACGCATTTCCCCGCCTGGCCGAGCGCCGGGCCAACCGCGGCGGGGAGCTGTCGGGTGGTGAGCGCGGCATGCTGGCGATTGCCCGCGCGCTTATGACGGACCCTAAGTTGCTGTTGATGGACGAGCCTTCGGAAGGCCTGTCACCCGTTATGGTCCAGCATGTCGAGACGATTATCCGCACACTGAAGGCAGAGGGGCTGGCTATTCTGCTGGTCGAGCAAAACCTCCAGAGCGCGCTGGCCTTGGCGGACCGGGCCTATGTGCTCGAAAGCGGACAAGTCGTGCATGAGTTCGCAGCCGGCCAGGACCCGGCCACCCTGGCGCGTATCCTCGGCGTGTCGTGATGCAGGAAAGCGGAAACCCATGATCATCGACATACACACCCACACCTTCTGCCCGGCCGTAGAGCCGCTGGTGCGCGATCTGCCAGGCTATGCCGCCATTCCCTACAAACGTGACATGTCCGCCGGCAGTGCTGCGACGGACGCCGCCGAAGGCCCACGCCTGCGGGCCGCCTTCAACGGTTGGGACCAGCGCCGGGCGGACATGGCGCGCATGCGGATCGACGCACAGGTCGTAGCGCCCGCGCCGGGCCAGCAGCATTACTGGGTGGAGGCCCGGTTGCTGCGCCGTATCTCGTCCATGCAAAACGACCATGTCGCTGGTTTTGTGGCGCAGGCAGCGACGATTGCCGCGGGCCTCGGTACCCTGCCAATGGCCGATGTGCCCGGCGCCGTGGCCGAGGCGCGGCGGGGCGTGCAGGAGCTGGGCCTGCGCGGTTTCCAAATCGACTCCCGCGTGAACGACATGGAATTGTCGGACCGAAGCTTCGATGCGCTATGGGAGTGCCTCGCCGATTTAGGTGCCGTGCTGGTGATCCATCCGCTCGGCTTTTCGGACGGCAAACGGCTTGGACCGTTTTTCATGGTCAACGTCGTCGGTCAGCCGCTGGAGGAAACCATTGCCTTCCACCACCTGGTGCTGGGTGGGGTGCTGGACCGCCATCCCGGGTTGCGGGTGCTGATCTCCCATGGCGGCGGCTACGTCCCGTCCTATGCCGGGCGGCTGGATCACGCGTGGAAGCACCGCCCGGAACTGCGCCAGCTGATCAGTGAACCCCCATCGGCCTACCTACGGCGGCTATGGTTCGATACCTGTGTGTTCCGGCCTGATTTGGTGGAGAACCTCGTGACCCTAGCTGGTGCAGGACGAGTGCTGCTCGGGTCCGACTACCCGTTCGACATGGGCGACCTGGACCCGGCCGGGCTGGTCGAAGCGTGCAGCGCGCTGGACGGAGCGCAGCGCAGCGCCGTGATGGGCGGCAACGCGATATCGCTATTTCGTCTTACCGCACCAATTCCAGCCCAATAGGCCATGACCATGCGGCGTCAACTTCTAGTGCGGATCGCGACGTCGATGACCACGCGCTTCGGGTCGCCGCCGAACTTGGCCGTGTTCTCCGGCGTCCATTTGTAGGCGTCGAAGGTGTCGTCATGCGCTACCGGGAACCGGAACTCCGGCGCATGGCGGTATTCGGCGCTGGCGGCGATAGCGCCGGTCTTCTTGGCCATCGCCATGGCGGAACTCTCGTAGGTATCGAGGTCAGCGATGACATATCCGCCGCCAAGGATGTTGACGATCACCGGCAACGGCCCGCTGGCGTTGCCGGGCGTGTCGATGTGGATCGCCTGCGTGCCGCCCGCGGTTGGGTAGGTAATGTCCTGCCTGTTGACGCCGATGGCCGCCACCAGGAATCTTTCACAGTTTGCTCACGGATGCACGCCCAGCCAAAGAATTCAGACGGTCACAGGCTCGCATAAACGTTGATGCTGGTTGCGGAGCTGATGTTGACCGCCTGTTCACGGGTGCGTTAGCCCGTTGAGCCCGCCTTATCCAGGAGCTTCGCCCCAATGCGGGCCTGTAAAAGTGAATTGCGGACAGGAGCGGCGAATTTCGCCACCAGTATTTATGTTGGGTCGATCTCAATCACGAACTCGGCAACCACTCAATCGCAGCCATGCGTGCTGCATCTTCCGGAGCACGAGTGCGTTGTGCAACGGTTATGGTGGGTAGATTTGGCGCAGAGTTACGATCACCGGTCGATGGCTCGTTTCAATATTGGAGAGTACTTCTATGAAAGCAGTTGTCTACAACGGACCACGCCAGGTTAGCGTGAGCAATGTCCCGGACGCGCGGATCGAGAAGCCGACCGATGCCGTAGTGCGCATGACCACGACGAACATCTGCGGCTCCGACCTGCACATGTACGAAGGGCGAACCAATTTCGAGACAGGCCGGGTGTTTGGGCATGAAAACCTTGGCCAAGTTATTGAGGTCGGAGCAGGCGTTGACCGGATTAAGAAAGGCGATTGGGTTTGCCTGCCCTTCAATATCGGCTGCGGCTTTTGCGAAAATTGCGAGCGTGGCCTGACCGGGTACTGTCTGACCTGTAATCCGGGCACTGCCGGAGCCGCTTATGGTTTTGCGGGTATGGGACCGTTCCAGGGCGGCCAGGCAGAAGCTTTGCGTGTGCCCTATGCCGACTTCAACTGCCTATCCCTGCCGAAGGATGCTCAGGAGAAGGAAGACGACTATGTGATGCTGTCCGACATTTTTCCCACCGGCTGGCATTCGACGGAGTTGGCCGGAGTGCTTCCTGGTGAGACGGTCGCGGTGTACGGCGCTGGGCCAGTCGGGCTGATGGCAGCGCATTCAGCAATCATTAAGGGAGCATCCCGGGTGTTCGTGGTTGATATGCACGACGACCGGTTGAAGCTTGCTGAGTCGCTTGGGGCCATTCCGATTAATATGCGGCGCTGTGATCCCGTCGAAGAAATTCTGGGCCAGACGGACGGGCTCGGGACCGATCGGGGCTGCGAGTGCGTGGGTTATCAGTGCTGCGACCGGCATGGCCGCGAGGCGAATTCTTACACGATGAACAGCCTGGTGAAATCGACGAAAGCAACGGGCGGCATCGGCGTTGTTGGCGTGTTCTTACCTGAGGACCCCGGCGCGGCTAACGAGCTGGCCAAGCAGGGTAAAATGGCGTTCGACTTTGGCGCCTTCTGGTTCAAGGGCCAGCAAATCCGCAC
>JANONC010000232.1:0-9639 GCA_031420655.1 Rhodospirillales bacterium
GCCACCGCCTGGAGAGCATTCTTGCTGTGAGCACTCAGGTCGGTGCCCTTCGGGAAATACTGGCGCAGCAACCCGTTCGTGTTCTCGTTCGTTCCGCGCTGCCACGGGCTGTGCGGGTCGCAAAAGTAGATGTTCAGGCCCGTGTCGATCTTCAGCCGTCCGTGTTGCGCCATCTCCGTTCCCTGATCCCAGGCCAGCGATTGCCGGAGTTGTTCCGGCAAGTGGACGATCGTGTCGGCGATGCTCTCGCGCACGGCTTCGGCGCCATGTCCGGCCAACGCGGGTCCGTTCTTCACGCGAGCACCTACACCGTGTTCCGCCATCCGCGGCAAGTGCAGCAGCATCGTGAACCGCGTCGTGCGCTCTACCAAGGTGCCGATCGCGGAACTCTCCAAGCCCAGGATCAGGTCACCTTCCCAATGGCCTGGAACCGCCCGATCGGTCACCTCCGCCGGGCGCTCGCTGATCATGATCTCTGGCACGATGAACGACTTGCCGCGTCCCCGGCTGCGTGCCCGTGGCACGCGCAACGCCCGCCCGGTGCGCAAACAAGCGGTCAGCTCGCGGCGCAGAGCCCCACGGCCTTGCACGTAAAGCGACTGGTAGATGGCCTCATGGCTGATGCGCATCGTCTCATCGTGAGGGAAGTCGAGCCGTAGGCGGTGGGCAATCTGCTCCGGGCTCCACGCCGACGCCCATCGCCGATCCTTCCGAGGTCCATGTCGGCGACCTTTCCACGATACGGTCGGTCCAGGAACGGCAGTACCGCTAGGCGCAACGACCATACCGGCCAGCCGGTCCTGCACATCGGTCCGCAATGCCACGTTAAGCGCCAGCTTTGCCGCCTTCGGGCGCTGAGCCGCCCGGTCAGCGTGCCACTGCGCCGTCGTGGCCCGATAATCCAAGTCGCCGCCGCGCGTGGCAGCGTTGCGCCGCAGCTCTCGCGAGATCGTCGATCCCGACCGCCCCATGTTGCGAGCGATCTGCCGTACCCCCAAACCCTGGGCATGCTGGATGGCAAGCTCCTCCCGCTCGGCAAACGACAGGTATCGACCCGATAACGGTTTCGATGATCGCGCAAGCGTGGATGGTGGCATGCCGCCTGCCTCCCGAAACCAACGTGCTCCTACCGGTGCCGACACGCCCGCACCAATCGCCGCGTCCTCGCTCGATACCCCCGCCGCGATCAATACCCAAAAACGCCGCCGGTGCGTCCGCTGCGCGACCGGAGGTCGCCCCGGCGAACGCAGCTTGCTCCGCAACGCACGATCCGACCGACGCCGACCCGCCATCCCAACACTTCTCCAAAGGGTGTCGCGACGACCAATTGAATTCACCCAGTCCGCTTCCATTCAATTGATGCCGATCGTGACAGCCAGCAATGGCCCCTGCCCGGCCCTGCCCCTCAAGGTCCAGTCGACGCCCAGCAGCAATTTTCGCCAGCCATCGAGAACTGCCTGGAAATACTTATGAAAATGAGGGCGGCCCATCGCATTTGTACGCGGTGACCCCCGATTAGAGGCAATGGCCCGACTCTCGTTGCAGGCCATTCTCATTTGTCGGTCACCGCATAACGCATCTGGCGTGTTCGCTATGAGTGCATGCGCCGCCAAGGTCGTGACGGCAGGATTCGGGGGCGATGAACGAGCAAGTCCCCACCGTCCGGGCCGCACCTAGGGCTCCACGCCAGCCCGCAGCGATGCCGGCCGACACGCTCAGCAAGCCCACCTCTGTTGGGACCGATCCGATCATCGCGCTTGTCCGGCTTCTCGCTCGGCAAGCGGCTGACGACAAGATGCGAACGATCGCTTCCCCACCCTCTTTGACACAGGAATTTTAATCATACAGCCCATACCACTGCGCTCACGGGCGCTCCTCTCCGTCCTGCACGTCGCAACTCGCCTCGGTGTCTCCGACAAGACCGTCCGACGCCTGATCGCCAGCGAGGCACTGACCGCCCACCGGATTGGGCGCGGTTTGCGCATCTCCGAGGACGACCTCGAAATCTTTTTGGCCGTACGGCGACGCCGTGGGCAGGGTGTCTAGGTATGTCCCTATTTATCCACAGTAATGAGAACGGTCGTGATTACGCTCACATAGTACAGAAGAACGTTACACCAGATACGGTATCACGTTTGTCCCATCATGGACATTCAAGTCCGAAGGAGAGATCACATGGCATCGGCTGATCAACTTGCCTGCACCGCGCAAACTACCACCGCCCCGTCCCTCGCGGCAATCAGGAACCACATTCTTGCCGACGAGAGCTTATCCGAGGAACGTCGGCGCGAGATGGCATCGGCGCTCTCCACGCTGGCAAAGGCCCTGAGCAAGCCGGCGGAAACGATCCCGGCCGACCCACTAGCGCTCCGGGCGTTGATGAAGAGACTGACCCCGGCCATGGTCGGCTTGAAGACCGGCCGCTGGCAGAACGTGCTGAGCCTAGTCGGGGCGGCTCTTGGCCATTTCGGCATCATCGTTGTGCAGGGCCGCATCCGCGAAGCACCCGCTCCCGCCTGGATGACGGTCCTAGGGCTACTACCGAAGAATGCCGGCCTTCGGTTTAACCTGTCCCGCTTTGCCCGTTATTGCACGCTGATCCAGGTCATGCCGGACGCTGTGAGCGATGCTGTCCTCGCCCGCTACGAGATAGACTTGACCGAACGCAGTCTGGTAGTTGAGCCGCAGCGGTCCGCACGGGATGTTGCGCGCTTGTGGAACAAGGTCGCGGACGCGAACCCGACTTGGCCACAGCAGCGGCTGAGCGTCCCCGACAATCGCAACCACTACTCTCCCGGTTGGGAGACCTATCCGCAGAGCCTGGTGCGCGATGCCAATGCGTGGTGCGAAGGTCTTGGCGAGTCCGACCCGTTCGCCGATCGGCCGTTCAGGCCGCTGAAGGCCACGTCGGTGACCAGCCGCCACAAGCTGCTGAAGCTATACCTGGGGGCGCTTGTCCTGGAGGGCGTCGATCCTACCACGATGGTCGATCTCGCCTCTGTGGTGACACCGGCCCGCGCGCGGATGGCCCTGAAATTCTTTTGGAACCGCGCCGACAAAAAAGCCACCACCTACGTCCACGGCATCTCCCACATGTTCCTGATGATCGCCCGCCATTGGGCGCATCTGCCGGAGGTCGATCTAAAGTGCCTCTATGCAATGAACAAACAACTGCGGCCCACCGCCTCGGGCATGACGCAGGATAACGTTGCGCTGCTGCGGCAATTCGACGATCCAAAGAAGCAGCAGGCGCTGCTGGAATTACCAGCGACGCTGTTGGCCGGGGCCAAAATGTTGGGGCAGCAGACCGTGCAGGCGGCCCTGTTGGCGCAAACCGCAGCCATCATCGAGCTGCTGCTGCACGTACCGATGCGCATAAAGAACCTCTGCAATCTTCGGATCGGTACGCATGTGATCCGCGGGCCACAGGGGGCGATGCACATTGCACTCCCGGCCGCTGAGGTGAAGAACGAGGTCGCGATCAACGCCACCCTCGGGCGAGAAACCGCCCGGCTGATCGGCGACTACATCGACCGCTACCGACCACTGCTCACGAAAGGCGAGAACGACTGTCTCTGGCCTGGCCAGCGGGCCGGCACGCCGAAGACCGATGTCGGGCTTCGGACACAGATTCAGGACGTGGTCGCCGACCGGGTCGGAGCGCGCATCAATCCGCATACCTTTCGTCATCTTGCTGCCTACATGATGCTGAGACACGACCCTGGCTGCCACGGGGCGGTCCAGCGCGTCCTCGGCCACAAGTCATACCACTCGACAATGACGTTCTACAGCGGTCTGGAAACGCCAGTCGCGCTGGCGGGCTACGACGACTTGATCGCCCGCCAACGAGGGGACGCGCGACCGGTCGAGAAACCGAGGCGGCGTCGGGGGTTCCGCTGATGGCTGCCTCCACGCGTCTCAACCATCGCGCTTTGCCGATGACGGCTTGGCCACGCTCGGATCAGGAGGCATGGGCGGCGGCGATCCGCCACCCCGTCTTCCTCGTTGAGGGCGGTCGTGGCGCCGCGTGGCGCCCTGAGTCAGGCAAGAGCGCGCAAGGCACTTACGGACGGTGGTTGGCTTGGCTCATGGCACAGGGCGTCGACTTGGAGACCGAGGCGCCGGCCGAACGGCTCACGATCGACCGCCTGCGGGCTTATGTCGCCTTTCTGCAGGACGGGCGGTCCTCCGTCACCGTCGCGAGCTACACGGGCGTGCTGTGCATGGCAGTCTTGGCCATGTTCCCCGACCGTAACTGGACAAAGCTGCAAATTGCCCAGGCTCGGCTTAAAAGCCGAAGTTCACCAACGCGGATCAAGCGGCTGGAGACAGCCGATCAACTCCTGCAACTCGGGTTCGACCTGATCGCGCGCAGCGCGGCGATCCTCGATCAGCCCTTCGATCCTAAAACCGACCGCATAAGGCGTATCGGAGCGGCGCGGGACTTTCGCGACGGGCTGATCGTCGGGCTGCTGGCGGCACGACCGCTGCGGGTCAAGAATTTGCTCGGCATCGAGATCGGCATCCATCTGCACACCCACGGCGCTCACGTTACGCTGCACTTCGAGGCGAAGGAAACCAAAGCTCACCGCGTCTACGATGCCGTTTGGCCCGAGGTACTCGTGCCGGCGCTCGCACGATACCAAGCCGAGATCAGGCCGATGCTGATCGAGGCGGTGCCGCGTGGGCAGACAGCCCGCCCCGCCCGCCCCCCGGGCGCATTCCTGTGGATGGCGCAGGGCGGCACGCCGTTGACCACCGGTGCCCTCAGAAAGGCGATCGCGCGGCACACCCTTTTGCGGTTCGGCCATGCGATGAACCCGCATTTGTTTCGGGATTGCGTCGCAACGACCGCCAGCAACGAGGACCCGAACCACATGCAACAGGCCGCCCAGCTTCTCGGGCATACAAAGCTCCGCACCACTGAGCGAAGCTACATCGCTGCCAACAGTACCGCAGCGCTGGGCGATTTCAGCCGGATGATCGCCGCCATGCGGAAGACGAACAGATGTCGCATTGGTCGATCTGCCGGTCGGCCGGCCATGGCAGGGTCGGACTGACCGAGTACGCACGTGAGACAAGGCTCCGGCTGGACCGAGGAGAGAGGATCCGCCGAACGGGCACGCCCATCACGCATCGGCCGACCGATTTGGCATGTCTCAGGATGGCCGAGAGCGGGCGGTCTGCTTCGGGACAGGCAGGCGGAAGAACAGACATAAAACCACTATCGACGAGACGCCGGCCTTGTGCCGCCGCAAGGTAAATTCGGCTAAGGCCGGGCTCGGCAGAGCTGTACGTCGCGGGAGCATGCGTGTGCGTCAGTCAGACGCGAAGAGCCCGGCATGATCCGTACCACGGACAAATCGCAAGAAGTCGGCGATGTCCGCTGTCAGCCGAAGTACGTGATGGCGCATCAGCTCGCCTGCCGTCTCCGGATCACGGCAGAGAATAGCGTCACGAATGGCGGCATGCTCTGGTTGCGAGGCGGGTAGACGGCCGGGTTGGAAGGTGATGGCGCGTCGGTACGGTGCGGTTTTCAGCGATAGGCGGCGCAGCGTATCGAGCAGCATGTCATTTGCGCTGGCCGCCGCCACGGCGTCGTGAAAGCGAAGGTTGGCGGCATAGAACCCACCGTAATCGCCTGCCAATGCCGCCTCGTCGCAGGCTTCGTAGGCGGCATTGAGCATCGAACGTCCATCATCGGTAATCCGCCTGGCGGCCTGGGCCGCGGCCAGCGCCTCCAGCTCGGCCACCACGGTTAGCCCGTCCAGCAAGTTCGCGATGGAAAGCTGCGCCACTTGCAACCCTTGCCGGCCACGAGTGACGGCAAGGCCGCTGGCCTGTAGGCGCTGAAGTGCCTCGCGGATCGGGGTACGCGACACGCCATAGGCCTCGCTCAGCTCCCGCTCGTCCAGCCGATCGCCGGGTCGGACGCGGCCATAGAGGATGCCCTCTTCCAGTTGTGCGGTAATACCGCTGGAGTTGGACGGATTTGCGCGAGGCGCCTCGCCGGCCACGGCCGTCGCCCGGTCGGCCATAATCAGTCCTCCGCCGAGTACAGCCGCTGTGCCGCGAGCTCCGCCAGAACGACCAGGCCGTAAAGCAATAGTCCGCACAAGCAGAGCACGACGATGGCTGCCATCGACACCTCGGTATCGGCGCGCGCGGTGGCAAAGATGATCAAGTAACCGAGGCCGGCTTGGGCGGTGATGAACTCGCCAATGATCACGCCGATGATGGCCAACGTGATGGCGACCTTCATGCCGCTGAAGATGTACGGCAGCGCGGCCGGAAAACGCACATGCAGGAAAACCTGGCGTTCAGTCGCCATCAACGCGCGACAGAGCCGCAGCATTCCGCGATCGACACTCATAAAGCCGGCGGTCGTTGCAATCACCACAGGAAAAAAGGCGATGAACACTGAAAACGTGATCCGTGACTGGCTGCCAATGCCGAGCCAGATAATGAACAACGGCGCCAGGGCGATCTTGGGGATGAGCTGAAAGAACACGAGATTCGGGTACAACGCGTCCCGCGCCAGTTTCGAGTAGGTGATGAGGATAGCCAGCAACACGCCGAGTACGGTGGCGATACCGAAGCCAAGTGCTGACTCGATCGTCGTCGGGATCGCATGCGTCAGCAAGACGTCCCAGTGCTGAACGATATACGCGGCTGTCGAGATCGGGGATGGCAGAATGACGGGAGGTATCCCGCCGATCTGAACGACGGCCTGCCAAAGGGCCAGCATCAAAAAGGCTAGACCAGCTGGTAACGCGACCGCGCGAAGACCACGAAGCCCGGCGCCTGCCGCCGCGCGAGGCAGGGCCGGCGTCGCGATCAGGGTGCCGGTTTCAGTGCCGATTGCGGACCCCATTCAGTGCTTCCCTGCATGGCTATGGGCAGCCTCGATCGCCAGCCGAAGCCGGCGAACAACCAGGCCGAACTCCGCTGTCTCTTCCAGATCGAGCGACCGTGGCCGCGCGAACGGCATGGCGTCATCGAGCAGGATGCTCGACGGCCTGCCACCCATCACGACAACGCGGTCGGACAAGAACGCCGCCTCGCGAATGGAGTGGGTGACGAAAATGACCGTCTTTGCGGTCCGGTCCATCAAGTCTGCCAGTTGCACGTTCATCTCGTCGCGAGTGATCGCATCGAGTGCGCTGAATGGCTCATCCATCAGCAAGATATCCGCGTCGTTCACCATGGCCCGGCAGATCGCAACCCGCTGCCGCATGCCACCAGAAAGCTGGGCCGGCTTGTGCCCTTCGAACCCAGTAAGGCCAACCATCGACAGTAACTTCCGTGCCCGGTCGCGATCGGCCGCGGTTGGCCGGCGCCGGATGCGGACCGGGAACAGTACGTTGTCCAACACGGTCTTCCACGGCAGCAGGGTCGCGTCCTGGAAGATGACGCCGACATCGCTCCGCGGCCCGGTGACAGCGGTACCATCCAGCACGATGGCGCCCGCTGTCGGCCGTTCCAGCCCGGCGATCATCATGAGAAGGGTGCTCTTGCCGCAGCCGCTCGGGCCGAGCAACGAAACGAATTCGCCTTTGCCGACCGTGAGCGTGGCGCCGGCGACGGCGTGCACCGGTCCTTGCCGCCCATGAAACGTCTTCTCGACCGTCTCGACCCGCAGCAACGGGGGTGGAAGCACCGACAGCGCGCCGTCCGCCATCAGACTAGGAATTTCCGGTACGGCGCCACACTGGCCTCTGCGCGGGCCAAGTCCGCGGCGTCGAGCTTCACCGTGCCGGCGAATTGGTTGGTGAATAGGGTCGCTGGGTTGGGTACCTCCGCCTTATCGCCGGCGGCGTATTCCACGACGGTCTGTACCATGGCCTCCACTTTGGCCGGGTCGGCCCAGCCGAGGCCGTGCTCCTTCACCTCGGGCACCAGATTGGTGAGGTTGGTCAGCCCGAGCCCGATCTTTGAGTACTCTTTCCCGGTGCTGCTGATCGCCACCTCGCTGTTGGCTTTCAAAAACAGGTCAACCGCTTCATCGAAGTTGGTCAGCGTGAACTTGATCGCTTCCATGGCGCCGGCGACGAAGGCTGCGCATAGGGCGGTGTCCTTAAGCCGCGCCGGCTGGGTGGTGAGCGACTGGCCGTAGAAATCGAGGCCTGCGTCACGATACAGCATGAAGCGCAGTGACGTACCGAGTGGTGCCAAAGACGGCACGGTCGAGGTCGCAAAGGACGATACGGCGTCCACTTGCTTTTCCACCAACGACCGCTCGCGCACCTTTCCGTCGATCTGCACGAGATCGACCTTCGCCATGTCGAACCCGGCCTTTTGCCCATAAAGGGATAGGAACGGGTACTCGCCCGAACTGACGCTCGCGCCGAGCTTACGGCCTTCCAAGTCTTTCGGCGTCTTGATCGGGGAGGACGCTAGCACGGCGATGCCCATCAAGGCGTCATAGTTGACCTGGCCGATGCAGGTGATGGGCAGGCGACGGGCGGCCTGGATGATGACGGTCGGCGTTGCGGCCATGCCAAAATCGAACGTGCCAGCCGCGACGGCTTGCGCGGCCGTGCCAGAGCCGGAGCCACGGGCGACGCTGACATCCAGCCCGTGCTGCTTCCAGAAACCCTTGTCGCGCGCGACGTAGGCAAAGAGGTTCGGCCCTTCCGGGATCCAGGACGTGGTGAAGCTAACCTTGCTCGCTCCTTGGGCGATAGCGGGGCGCGCAAGCGGCAGGGCTGCTAGGCCAAGTGCGATCTGGCGGCGTTTGAGCATGTTCGGTCCCCTCCGGTGCCACTGCGCTAACACGCCGTGCATCCTCAAGCACGCATTTTGTGTGCCAGTTTCACTTGCTTGCATCCTCCTGGCCCGCTAGCCATCGCGGGTAGGCACGGAGCGGACGATGTTGGCGTTTGAGGCACGGAACGCGCATTTCGATGGACTGGTGGCGACGCCGGGCCTGAAATGGCTCGGGCAGAACACGAACCATATCCCGTCCCACCCGTCCGTGATCGAGGCGATGGTCCGGTGTGCACAGGACGAGGAGTTCCACGCCTATGCGCCGCCCGTGGGGTTGGAGGCATTGCGCGCCGGTGTGATCGCGGATTTAGAGCTGCCGGGTCAGGCCGCACTGATTTCGGACGGCGCGGTCGCCGCGCTCTACCACCTGTGCCACACGCTGCTCCAGCCAGGCGACGAGCTGCTTACGACGGATCCGACCTGGAATTGGCCCATGGTGTTCGCGCGCTCGGTCGGTGCGACGGTGCGGCAGCTGCCGATCTACGGCGCCGAACACAAGTATCGTCTCGACCCGGCCCGGCTGGCCGAAGCGATCGGGCCCAAGACGAAGCTGGTCTATCTGGTCGACCCCAACAACCCGCTCGGCACCGTCTGTACCGGGCCGGAGATGGTTGCCATCGTCGCCGCGGTGGAGCGTTCCGGCGCGTGGCTGATCCATGACTGCACGTACCGGCATTTCGCCTACGAGCATCACCTCGCCGCCCGCATACTCCCCGAACGGACCATCACGATCTACAGCTTCTCCAAGTGGCTGGGGCTGGCCGGGTTGCGGGTCGGTGCGATGGTGATGCACCCCACCCTCGCTGTGAAACTAGCCGCAGCACCACCCAGCATCCTCGGCTCGAGCATTCTGGCGCAGCGTGCGGCGTT
>JANONC010000233.1:0-16152 GCA_031420655.1 Rhodospirillales bacterium
TTCCGCCTTGGGGAGCAGCACGGCCAGGTCGAGCGTCACCAGCGCCGCAATGCCCGCGTCGCGCGCCTGGTGATCGAGCTCCCGCTGCGCGTAAAGCGGATTGAAGTTCACGACCACAAGCCCGGCCATGAGCGCGCCGAAGAACGCCGTGGGATACGCCGGGCAATTGGGCAGCAACAAGCCGACCCGGTCACCGGGCACCAGCCCCAACCGCTGCAGGCCCGCAGCAAAGCGCTCCGCCTGACTGCACGCCGCCGCCCAGCTCGTGCGGCGGCCGAAGAAGTTATAGGCCGGACGCTGGCCGAACGTGGCGGCCGTGTTCGTCAGCAACGTATGCAGCGGCGCTTCCGGCACCGTCGCGTGCCAATCGACCCCGGCCGGGTAGTGATCCAGCCAGGGCCGCGCCGTCTCTGTCATCGGACCGCCATTAGAACGACGTGCGGGTTCCGACCGAGACGATGTCGATCGAGTTCCTGTACCGTCCGCGCAGCGTGTCGCCAGTCGTGTCGGTGTCGGTGATCTTGCTGTCCTTTACGAACACGTGGGCATAACCGAAATCGGCCTTCACACCCGGCAACACCTCATACGAGGCACCCAGGGCCAGCCAAATACGGTCCGCGTCCGGCACACGCGCTGTGCGGTAGGAGTTGCTGGTGGGCGTCGTGTCGTAGGCGGTACCGATGCGCACCGTCAGCGGCTCAATCACCTTGTAACTTACGCCCAGCGCGGCAAAGACGCTGTTGTGGTAGTTCTGCTTCACGTTGGTCAGGTTTTGGTTTGTGCCGTCATCGCGAAAGGCGCTCAGGTTCTTGAACTGCGACCAGTTGGTCCAGTTCACCTCGGCATAGCCGGTCCAGTTGGGGCCCATATGCTGCGTGATGCTAAGCGTCGCCGTGTCGGGCAGCACGATCTTTGCCCGCGCGTTGGAACTCCGGAAACTGGGGCTGAGGCTCAGCGGCAACGGCACGCTGAAATCCGCCGTACCCGAAATATCCTGCTGCACCCGTGAGCGGTAGGCCAGGCCGATGTTGGTCTGCGGCCCGGGCGTCACCAGCGCGCCAAGATTATAGCCGAACGACCAGTCGTCACCCTTCAACCGGAAATACCCGTCCGGCGCAGCCGTCGGCTTCTTGGTGAGGGACGTGAGGATGGTCGAGCTGTTGATGAACGACGTGAACTCCGCCCGCGCATACTGCGCCGACATCCCCGCGCCGAGCGAGAGCCAATTGGTGACCTGATAGGCGATGGCGGGGTTGATGTTGAGCGTCTTGAGGTCGCTCTTATCGGCGTTGTAGCGGCCGACGAAGTTGGGGCCATACGTGACCGCCAGGCCGAAGGGCGACGTGATGGCGATGCCGACGGCCAGGTCCGGCGTGATCTTGTAGGTCGCAAAAAGGCTCGGCACGAGCGCCACATTGCCGCCGTCCCGCCCGTCGAAACCGCTAATGGGCTTCCCAAACGCGCTGGTAGCGCCGCCCCTGAAGGTAAACGACGGCACGATCACCGTGGCGCCGCCCTGAATTTGGAGGCCGTTCAGCTTGGTCATGCCAGCTGGGTTGTCGAACACAGTACTGGGGGCCTCGGCGGCGGAGCTTGACCCGGCAAAGGCTTGGCCCAGGTACTGAGCGCTATCCTCTTTCAACTGGAACGCGGCGGCGTGCGCCAGGCTGGGGGCGATCAGTGGCAGCGTGGCCAGGACGGCGAGCCGGATAGACGTTTGGGACACGGCGGTTTCCTCTCGGTGACCGGTCAACGTGCCGGTCTTGTAAATAAAACTCTCGGACAGTTCAGGCGCGAAGTCAACGCACATGCCGTAAGCGGCAGGCGTGTTTCTCTTACCTCCGTGCCAAAAAGGCAGCGAACGCGGCGCGCGCCTCCGGACCCTGCAGGGCGTGGGTGAAGGCCTGCTCCTCAGCCCGCATGGCGTCGTGCAATGTGCCGGGCGACCGCATCAGGGCGCGCGTGGTGGCGAGCGCCGCCGGCGGCTTGGCGGCGAGCCGCCGGGCCTGCGCGCGCGCATGGGTGTCGAGCGACTCTGGCGGCACGATCGCATTCACCAGCCCGGCCGCCACGGCGCCCGGTGCGTCCATCGTTTCGCCAAGCAAGAGCATGGCCGACGCGCGCGCCATGCCGATCCGCGCTGGCAGTAGGACCGAGCTACCCGCTTCCGGCACCAGGCCGAGGTCGACGAACGGCACCGCAAACGTGGCGGTGGCGGCGGCATACACCAGGTCGCAATGCAACAGCATCGTCGTACCAACGCCGATGGCCGGGCCGCAGACGGAAGCAACGAGTGGCAGCGTGTTGGTGACCAGGCCGCGTATGAAACGCGCGGGCGGCGCGTCGTCGAGCGATGCCATGGCCAAAAAGTCCCGGATGTCATTGCCGGCGCTGAACACCGGGCCCTCGGCCGTGAATACGATGGCGCGAATACCCTGGCCAGGTGCCGCCGCCATCGCCGCCGTCATCGCGTCGTACATGGCACCGGTGATGGCGTTCTTTTTTGCCACCCGGTCGAACCGGATTTCCAGCACCGGGCCGTCTGTCGTGATCGCCAAGTCGTCGGCCATGAGTCTCCCCTCGCTTTTGACGCAGGCTGGCGTGCCGCTGCGACCACGTCCAGCCTCAACTTCCGATCGCTAGCGTTCCAGGTGGATACCCCCCACATGCGGCACGGACCGTAGGGGACGACGCATGACCGAGATTATCGTAGCCGCCCTGGGCGCGCTGTTTTTGGCCGGCGCGGGCGGGCTGCTGACCACGATCGGGCCCTGGTACCGTAACCTGCGCAAACCCAGCTGGCAGCCACCGGACTGGGCGTTCGGCCCGGCCTGGACGCTCATTCTTGGTATGGCCGCATGGAGCGGGGTGCTGGCCTGGCGTGCGGCGCCGGTGGGCGCTGGCTGGACGGTGATCGCCATGTTCGGTGCCAATGCGGTGCTTCACTTCCTTTGGTCGCCGTTGTTCTTCACCTGGCGGCGGCCCGACTGGGCCTTGGCCGAGGTTGCGTTTCTGTGGGCGTCGCTTGTCGTGCTGGTCGTGGGGCTGTGGCCGCTGTCCCATTTGGCGAGTGTGCTGATCGTGCCCTACCTCGCCTGGGTCACCTTCGCGGCCTACCTCAACTACACCATCGTGCGCCTGAATGGTCCGTTCGGCCGCATTGTGACCGCTACCGCCGGGCCCTAACCGGTGCTGCCCGGCCGCGGGTCGCGCTGGCTGGCAATCCTGGTTGCCGTCCTTTGCGCCATTCTGGTGCTGGGGTGGCGAACCGTGCCGGCCGCGGCGTGGGTTGAGCAATTTGCGCGTTTCATCGACGGATGGGGTCCATGGGCCAAGCTGATCTATGGCGCGGTCTATGCGATCGCCCTGGTGTTCTGCGCCCCGGGCGCGCCGTTTTCGGTGGGTGCAGGCCTTGTTTGGGGTATGGCCGCCCTGCCGCTGACCTGGGCGGGTGCATTACTGGGGGCGTGCGGGTGCTTCCTGGTGTCGCGCTATGGCCTGGCCGGGCGGGTGCGGCCCCTGGTTGCAGGGCGGCCGATGCTGCGCGCACTGGATCAGGCCGTGACGGAAGAGGGATGGCGCATCGTGCTGCTGCTGCGGTTGAACCCCCTGCTGCCGTTCAATGTGCAAAATTATACGTTTGGCGTGACGCGTATCGGCTTGGGGCCCTATGCGGCGGCAACGGCGGCGGGGATCGTGCCGGGCACGGCGCTGCACGTCTATTTCGGCGTTTTGGCGCGCGAGGCGGCCAATGAGGGTGGCGCAGGTCTGTGGCGCTGGGTAGTGCTGGCCACCGGCTTGGCGATGACCGTGATGGCGTCTGCCGTGATGGGTCGTAAGGTGCGCGCCGTGCTGGCGCGTCAAAGCATGACAGTTCCTGACGGCTCCAAGCCCTAGCAGATTATTCATCTTTTCACGCCACCATGCAACCCCTGAGGCGTGAGAGCGATGCGAACATTGGCGGCGTTACCAAGTGGCCGGGCCATGTTCCTGCTGGACGGCGCGGGCATCATGCTGGTGTGGCCGCCGGTGCTGGCGCTGGTGCTGTGGGGCGGCCTCGCCACGCCGGGCCTACTCTGGCTGGCACCCGCGCTGCTCTACCCAGCCTTGCACCTGCTGGCCGTGTACGCGCTGGGCCTCTATCGCCGGGATGTGGTGATCGAGTTCCGGCGCTCGGCCGGGCGCATGCCGCTGGTCGCGAGCCTGGGGGCAGCCGGGGCCGCGGCGTGCCTGGCGTTGATCGGCCTGCCGTATGCCGGCCTGGGCGCCAATGGGAGTTTCGGGCCGGTGCCGTTGCCGGTGATTGCAGCCGGGTGCTTCATCGGCGCCGGCGTGGGTGCACGCGCGACGTTTGACATGTTGCGCCGGCGCGGCCTGTTCTGCCGCCGCTTGCTGATTATCGGCGCAGGCCGCCGCGCCTGGGACCTTGTCTGGATCCTGCAGCATGAGGGCGTGAACCTCGCCTATCAGATTGCCTTCGTGCATGACCCGGCCCTGGGCACCATCGACCCACGCCTGGCCGATGGTGAACAGGGCGAAGTGCTGCTGCTGCCCCCCGACGGCTTCCTCGCCCTCGCCGACCGGTTCGGCGCGGATCAGATCGTAGTAGCGCCTGACGAGCGTCGCGGGTTGCGGCTCGAAGGGCTGCTGGACTGCAAGGTGGCCGGCTATCCGGTACATCAGTACCTGACGTTTTTAGAAAAGGAGGCGCGCCGGATTGATCTCAAGCGCATGGAACTGAGCTGGCTGTTGTACTCCGATGGATTTTATTTCGGCCTGGTCGACCGGGTGTTTAAACGCACACTGGATCTGCTGGTAAGTGGCCTGGCGTTGCTGCTGCTCGCCCCCATTCTGATGGCGGCGATGCTAGCCGTGAAGCTTGAGGATGGCGGCCCGGTGTTCTATGGCCAGCCGCGCATCACCCGGGGCGGGCGCGTGTTCATGATTCGCAAGCTCCGCACCATGGGCGTCAATGCCGAGGCGGGCGGGGCCGTATGGGCCGCGCAACAGGATCAGCGCATCACCGCCACGGGCGCGTTCCTCCGCCGCACCCGCATCGATGAGCTGCCGCAGCTGTTCAACATCCTGTCGGGCGAAATGTCATTCGTCGGCCCCCGGCCCGAGCGCCCGGCCTTCGTCGCCAAGCTCACCCAGGCCATCCCGCTCTACGCCGAGCGGCATACCGTCAAGGCGGGGTTAACCGGGTGGGCGCAGGTGAATTACCCCTACGGCGCGTCCATCAACGACGCCAGGTCCAAGCTGAGTTACGACCTGTATTACGTGAAGAACTTTTCGATCTGGTTTGACGTGCTAATCATCATGCAGACCCTACGGGTAGTCCTGTGGCCAGGGAATAGCGCGCGGTAAGTTACCCAGCAACCTTGGGTTGCAGTTTAGCCATCCTAGTTCTTTTTCATTTTTTAATCGTAAGATCGTGACTTGTGTCACAGTTTTTAATGTGTCTCTGATTATTTATCGTTTCGGCATGCACCGCTGAAACGGTCTCTGCGATCAGAAGGATGGCACTCGTGGCAAACCCAGACGTCTCCCTATCGCTTTACCTGCCCAGCTTTCGCGTACCGGGCACCGAGTCGTCCGATACGGCTTATGTCGACGAAAATGGTGTCATGCTTCTTACCGGGGGTGACGCCAATCAGGCATACCAATCCACACCCGTACCGGCCGCGACACTTAAGACAGACCTCTTCAACCTGGAGTATCTTGTCCCACAAACTGTCACATTGGCGTATGTAAACGTCCATTTGGTCAGTGGAATGACCGTCGACATAAACTCCGATTTTTCGACTGCCGACAATAATTACAATGACTTTGCTTTTGCCGACCTATACGGCAGCTCCGGATCGTCTCAAGCGATGCTACTTGGAGATGGAACACGCTTTTCGCAATTTTATAATACCAAGACCAATGGATTGGATAAGTTAGTAGCGTTATTTACTGGTATCCACACGGGCCAGCACTTCACGGTCGATCATACCGACGATTATACCCTGGTCTTGGGTATTGCCGATGTGGGGGACAAGACCGGACAGTCAGTTGTCAACTTTTCTGACGTCTCGTTCGGCCTACCACAAGACTCTTATTCTGTCTCAGTACCAGACCTTGGTTTATTACTGAGTGATGGCACTGTCTTTAATATCGCCGGGCTGGAATTCGCCTACGGCAAGCCTGTCGCGACGAACAATGTCGTCACCGTCCTCAGCCCAGATTCGACCGGCCTTATACAAGCCTTCTACGGTGCCACTTTGACGGCTCAGATTGGCCAAGAGGCTCTGCGTCAGACCTTGGCTGATAGCGCCAACACAGGCGACTTGCTCAACACGAGTGGGGGCGGCGATATCAACCTGCAGGCGGGCGGGATCGCTTCGCAAACTACGCTCGTCACCGTTCCTGGCTCAGGACTGGTGGCGATTAATGCGGGCGCGCTTATTGGGCAGGATGGCGCCGGCCTCGTCGCGGCGGGTGGCGGCAACATCGTCGCGGCGGGTGGCGGTAACATCGTCGCGGCGGGTGGCGGTAATATCGTCGCGGCGGGTGGCGGAAACATCGTCGCGGCGGGTGGCGGAAACATCATCGCGTCCGGCGGCGGCAACCTCGTTAAGCAAAGCGGCGCCAGCATTTTCGAGGCGGGTGGCGGAAACATCGTCGCGGCGGGTGGCGGTAACATCATCGCGGCGGGTGGCGGCAACATCATCGCGTCCGGCGGCGGCAACCTCGCTGCCTCGCAAGGGACCGCCATTTTCACCTACAACAACAGCGCGGGCGATCTTGCGACGGATAGCACCGGCAACGCTGCAACCGGCGTGGCGTTCGCGACCACGTCCACCGTCCGCAGCTACACCCTGACGGCGGACCCGGCGCAGACGCCCGCCCCGCCCCCCATCGCCCAGGCCGAACGGCTGATCAGCCCGATGCTGGATACGACCACAATTGACAGCTTTCCAGCCATCGCAGGTCTATCCAACGGGAAATACGTGACGGTATGGGCCGCAATGTCCTCGGCATCTGGCAACATAACCGAGATTAAGGGACAGATGCTGAACGCCGACGACACGCCGTTTGGCACCGTGTTCACCATCAGCACGCCTGACAATTTCGACCAGACCCGCCCCAGCGTCACCGGCCTGGCCAATGGCCAGTTCGTCGTCAGCTGGACCGACCAACACCTCGAATTATCGGCCGATGGTCACGAGACTATTTCTACTGATGTCCGGGCTCAATTCTACAATGCCAATGGCACCGCGAACGGCCCGGCAACGACCGTCAACAACGATATCGTCGGCCCCCAACTACAGTCCAATGCCGCGTCTCTTGTTGGCGGCGGCGCTGTGGTCGTTTTCATGAGCGCCGTGTTTGCCGGTCAAACCGACTTTCAGTATCAGCGCCAGGTGTTTGCCCAGCGCTACGACGCGAACGGCACCGCCGTTGGTACCAACATCGTCGTGGGAACCAGCCCATCGACGTACAATATCACACCCGCAGCAGCAGGGCTGCAGGATGGCGGGTTCGTGGTGGCGTTTGCCGAACTATTCAGCGACGCGCCGGACACGGACGGGGCAATCTTCTTTCAGCGCTTTGACGCCAGCGGAACCAGCACCGGGGCGGCCGTCCGCGCCAACACCACAACGGCCGGGCAGCAGGACAGCCCATCCATCGTCACCCTGAGTGATGGCAGCTTCGTCATTGCCTGGCAGACTGAGCCGGTGGACAATAGATCGTCCAGCGCCACGATCGCGGCACAACGTTTCACGGCGGCGGGCGCGCCGCTCGGCGGCGAGGTAACGGTCACCACGGCCGCCCTGGCCTATGGCGCTACTCCGGCCATCACCGCTACGCACAATGGCGGGTACACGATCGCCTGGGACGCGCCGGGCCAGAACCCCGCCGTGGGCTTCCCAGTTCATGGCGTGCAGGGTCAGGTGTTCTCGGCCGACGGTACGAAGCAAGGCGGCGTGTTTTATGTCACGCCCAACTCGCAATTCTACCAGGTGAACGGGTTTAGCGCGCCAGCCGCCACGACGCTCGCCGACGACCGCCTGGTGTTCGTGGGGGGCATGAACAATGCCCAGAACTATTCAGACATCCGGGCAGAAACGTTCACGCTGCCGACCGCCGGCGTTTCCCCCACGACCGATGGCCGGATCATCGACGGTGTGATCAGCGGCGCGACGGTGTTTGCGGACGCCAACGGCAATGGTGTGTATGACGTGGGCGAGGCTAAGGCCACAACAGACGCCAACGGCCGCTACACCTTCACCACCCCGGCCAGCGGTGTCGTAATCGCCACGGGCGGTGTGGACCAGTATACGCATTTGCCATTTAAGGGCACGCTGACGGGTCCGGCCGGTTCCCTGGCGATCACCGCGCTATCCACGCTGGTGCAAAAAATAATGGCCAGCAACACTGTCAGCGTAGCGGAGGCGTCGTTGAGGGTCGCCTTGGCGCTCGGCCTGTCGCTCAAAACAGACCTGACCAGCTTCAACCCGACCGCGAAAGTGCTCAACGGCGTGGCGGACGCCGGTAAGGCGCTGGTGGCGGATGCGGTCGTGTACAACACCATTGTGCTGGCGCAGGCGGCGGGTGCCACGGGCGATTTGCTGGGTAAGCTCGCCACGCAGATTGGTGCCGCGTCGTACGGGGTGGTCGATCCCACGTCCGCCAGCACTATGCAGGCGCTCGGACTAGATCCCATCACGGCCCAGACCGTCAGTACGCTGGCCAAGGCCGGGGCGAACCTGCTGGCGCAAAAACTTGCGTCGGACACGCCGCTGTCGCTGGTCCTCGATGCGGTGGGCGTCAGCACGCTGCAGCAGGGGGCGGAGGCGAAGGACCTGTCCGCAGCGGGCGGCAACACGGCACCGGTCGTCAGCCGCTACAGTGGGACCAACCTGGCCGCGCAGGTGGACGCCGCAGCCAAATCCGTCGCCGGCACGCCGTTCGACCTGTCATACGTGGACGTCAGCACCAACAGTTTCGGCAACCTCACAGGTGACAGCTACGTGGGTCCGGTCGCCGGGCTGGCCAAGCAGTACATCTGGACCAGCACGGACAAGGTCAACATCGCGGCCCGCACCAGCAATGTATTCCTGCATGGCGGCCCCGGCGACGACGCGTTGCTCGTCACGGGCGGTACCAATGTATTGGACGGCGGCGGAGGCTCCAATTTCCTGATCGGTGCCACCGGTACCGGCGTCGACACGTTTTACGTCGACAGCCGCGGCGGCAACGTGACCTGGAGCTCGATCGTCAACTTCCATCAGGGCGACATGGCGACCCTCTGGGGATTTCATGCGGGCAGCACGCAGGCCTACACCGAGAACGAAGGCGCGGTCGGCTACACCGGCCTCACGCTCCATTCTGAGCTGGGCGGGGCCGGCACGGGCGTGAACGCGTCGCTGACCCTGACGGGTATCAGTCAGGCCACCGCCAACGCGCACTTCACGATTACAACCGGCACAACGGCGCCTACCGGCTCGCTACCCGCCGCGGATTACCTGCTCATCAAGTACGACCACTGAACCCGCCGGCACCCGGCCGGGTGCGTTACCCCTCGGCCGGCGCCGCCGCATGGATGAGCTTAGGCGGCGTGATGGCCGGCAGGTCGCGCTTCTGGGCCGGCTGTGGTGCCTTCACCCGGCGGTACGGCGCCAAGGTCTGCGGCTGCCCGGTGGTCAAGGCCCGCTCGATCGCCTCGATCACGCGTACGTCCAGCAGCCCTTCCTCGCCATCCGGCTCCGGGTCGAGATCGTTCAGGATGCACTCCGAGAAATATTGCGTCTCTCCACCAAACTGATCGACGGCTGGGAAGTCGCTCCGGGTTTTGCTGTTGCCGATGCGTAGCTGGTGCTTCAGCGGGCCGGGGAACGTAAAGCCCGGGTTGAGCAGCAGGTCGCCATCGGTGCCCACCACGCGCCACTCGTTGATGGGGTTCAGTCCGTAGGCGACGGTGAACTGGGCCATGCGGTTACCCGGGAATCGCAACAGGACACTGACCGTGTCATGGTAATCGCGACCCTGCGTGTTCATGCCCCACGCCATGACCTGCTCCGGTTCCGCGCCGAACACCATGCGGGCCGCGTTGATCGGGTACGGCCCCATGTCGGACACCGGGCCGGCCCAAAAGCCGTGATTGGCACGGTGGTTCGTGTCGGCTACCTGCTGGGTGAATGTGGCCGTGAACAGCCGGGCATGGCCCAGATGCTGGCCGCGGATCAGGCGCAGGGCCTCCAGCGTCGCAGGCTCGAAATGCAAACGGTAGGCCAGCATCAGCTTGGCCCGGCCACGCTGGGCGGCGTCGATGATGGCCCGGCAATCGGCCTCACTGGTCGCCATCGGCTTT
Source organism: Rhodospirillales bacterium (assembly GCA_031420655.1). GTDB lineage: Bacteria > Pseudomonadota > Alphaproteobacteria > Acetobacterales > Acetobacteraceae > JANPPS01. The sequence continues at coordinate 10,358 of JANONC010000233.1, forward strand.
TCCAGCAGCACGTGCAGGCCGGCCTCTAGCGCCGGGACGGCAAACTGCCGGTGCTGGTCGTTCGGCAGCGCCACATAGACGGCGTCAAAGCCCTTACTGTCGATCGCCGCCTGCCACGCGTCGTAGTGATAGGCGCGCTTGACGCCGTAACGTGCGCCGAGCTGCTCCGCCTTGTCACTATCGCCCGTGACGATGGCCGTCAGCTCCGAGTTGCCGGTGTGCGCGACGCCGGGCATGAACGCCGCCTGACTGATCCAACCGGCGCCCACGACGGCGTACCGCACCTTCTGCATAGCCCCACTCCACTTCTACCCCGGTCGTAGCGCGCTAGTTGGGGCCGGGTTGCGTTGCCGTGCTGTGCATTGTTTCGATCGACGTCTTCATCCGAAGCGGGCGTGGGGACAGCACCCGGTATTCGGACTACTGCGCCAAATACCCCCCATCGACCGTCAGCGTCTGCCCGGTCACAAATCCGCTCGCACTACCCGCCAGAAACACAGCTGCCCCGGCGATATCGTGGTCGTCGCCCACCCGGCCCATCGGCGTCGCGGCGACAACGCGAGCGTTCAGCACCGGATTGGCGATCATACCCGCCGTCAGATCGGTCGCAAAAAACCCTGGCGCGATGCAGTTCACCCGCACGCCGCGCGGTGCCCAGTCCAGCGCCAGCGCCCGCACCAGCAGCTCCACCCCGCCCTTCGTCGCGCAGTACGGCACCGATTTGCGCAAGCCTACGTGCCCGGCGACCGAGCTGATGCAGATGACCGAACCCCCCGCCCCGATCGCGCCGCCGATGTGCTTGCACGACAGGAACGTGCCGGTCAGGTTGACGTCCAGGATGTGATGCCAGTCCGCAAGCGACGTCGTCTCGATCCCCTTGTAGATCGGGTTTACGCCGGCGTTGCAGATCAACACGTGGATCGCGCCCCACCGGGCCAGCGCGGCATCCCGCACGGCGAGCACATCCGCCTCCCGCGACACGTCCGCCGCAATCGCGAGCACGTCGCCGCCCATGGCCGACGCCGTCGCATCCAGCGTCGCTTGATCCCGGCCACAGATCGCAACCGATGCGCCGGCCTGCACCAGCCCCAGAGCCATCGCGCGGCCCAGCCCCCGCCCGCCGCCGGTCACGACAGCGACCCGTCCAGCCAGAGGCATCGTGTCAGCCATGGTGATTCCTTAACAAAAGATTACTCAAACGTAATTGCAAACCTTACGGACAATTTACACGCTGTGGTTATCGGGAACGCCAGGATGGCTACCCGCTTCGTATGCCAAATAAGCTTGCTAGTCCTGCTGCTAAGCCCAGCAGCCTGGGCCCGTCCATTTCAAACCGTCGTCCCCCCGCGCCTGCCGGCGCCGGCCTGTTTGGTCTGGTCAAATTGTGGCGAAGCTACCGTGCCGGATCACAATTTCGTCGGATTTCACCGACGCGCTCCTGATCGGTCGGCGCGCTGAAACAAAGAAGCGCGCAGCCCGAAGCTGCAGTTCGCTGCTTTTGCGAGATGCAGAACCGGCACACAAGCGCCGGTCAATGGTTCGCCCCGTGCTTGACCAGCTTTTGTGCGAGGCTCCAGCGGTGCACCTCGCTCGGGCCGTCATAGATGCGAAAGCCGCGTACCTCGCGGAAGATCCGCTCGACAATGGTCTCGCCCGTTACACCCTGGCCGCCGAGCACCTGCACGCACCGGTCGGCGACGCGATAGATCGCCTCACTGCACACGACCTTGGCGATGCTGCTTTCGGTGCCCGCGCGCTCACCCTGATCGAGCAACCAGGCGGTGTGCCAGATCGTGAGCCTGCTGGTGCGGATGTCCATGTCGTTGTCGGCCAACATGAAGCCCACGCCCTCGTGCTCGGCAAGCGTCTTGCCGAACGCTTGTCGCTTGGACGCATACGCCACCGCAATGTCCTGCGCCCGCCGGGCCGCGCCCAGCCAGCGCATGCAGTGCGTGAGCCGTGCTGGGGCGAGGCGGATCTGAGCATAGCGAAAACCCAGCCCGACCTCGCCCAGCACGTCAGTGACTGGCACGCGCAACCCCTCGATCTCCACTACGGCATGACCGCCGGCAAAGCCCTGGTCCAGCGTGTCCATGACACGGCTGACGCGGATGCCGGGCTGGTCCATGTCCGCCAGGAACATCGTTGCGCGGCCGTCGGCGTTGTCCCGCGCCATGATGATGGCAAACCCGGCACCCACCGCCCCGGTCGTGAACCATTTCTGGCCGTGGATCACATACTCATCGCCATCCCGGGTGGCCGTCGTGGCCAGCGCCGCCGGGTCGGACCCTGCGCCGGGCGGCGGCTCGGTCATGCAGAAACACGAACGGATCGCGCCCGATGCAAGCGGACGCAGCCAACGCTCTTTTTGCGCCGGCGTCGCCACCACCTCCATCATATGCATGTTGCCCTCGTCGGGCGCGGATAGGTTCATTGCAAGCGGGCCAAGCAGCGAATAGCCCGCCTCTTCAAACACCAGCGCCCGCCCGACATGCGACAGGCCGAGGCCGCCATACTCGGTCGCCACATGCGGGGCCAGCAGCCCAGCGCCGGCCGCCAGCGCGTTCAGCTCCCGCCGCAGCTCGTCCGTGGGGCCGTGCCGCTCCTGGCGTGCATCCCCCTCCAAGGGGATGATTTGATCGCGTATAAAGGCACGGGTGCGCTGTTGCAGATCGAGCAGTTCGGGGGGAATGGTAAAGTCCATACCCTAACCTCGTCGCTGGAATGAACCTCGTCTAGTGTGCCGAAGCTGGAATTCGCTACCTTTGCGAACTTCAGCACCGGGACACTGGCCCAGAATAGCGCTATGCACGGCACGGCCGCCCCGTTCCCTTGCGTCCAGCCGCGCCATGCTGGAAGGTTCGGGCTGGAGGATTAATGGGCGAACCGGCCACATTCCCGCAGCTGCTGCTGCAAAACGCTCGCACCCGCGGCGAGCGCCCTGCCATGCGCCATAAGGACCAAGGCATTTGGCAATCCTGGACCTGGGCGCAGCAGGCGGACGCCGTGCGCGCCCTGGCCGCTGGGCTGGCGGGGCTCGGCCTGGCCCCGGGCGAGCGCATCGCCATCATCGGCCACAACCGGCCCCGGCTGTACTGGTCCATGGTCGCCGCCCAGTCGCTCGGCGCCGTGCCAGTGCCGCTCTATCAGGACGCAATCGGGGCGGAGATGGAGCACGTGCTCGCCCACTCCGGCGTCGCCATGGCGGTGGTGCAAGACCAGGAGCAGGTGGACAAGCTGATCGGTGTGCAGGACCGCCTGCCCGCGCTGCGCCATATCATCTACGACGAGGAGCGTGGACTGCGCGATTACGACCACACCCGGCTGCATAACCTCTCGGCGCTGATGGCCAACGCGAGGCTGGTCCCTGGCTGGGAGGACCGCATTGCCGCCGGGCGGGGCACCGATGTTTCAACCGTGCTCTATACCTCTGGCACGACGGGCAAGCCCAAGGGCGTCATGCTCACGTTCGACAACCTGATCGCCACCGCCCGCGCCGCCAATACGTTCGACGCCCTGTCCGAACGTGAGGAGGTTGTGGCCTACCTGCCCATGGCCTGGGTGGGCGACCACGTGTTCAGCTTCGCGCAAGCCTACTGCGCCGGTTATTGTGTCAACTGCCCCGAAAGCCCGGACACGGCGGCGGCCGACCGGAACGAGATCGGGCCCAGCTACTTTTTCGCGCCGCCCCGTGTGTTCGAAAACCTGCTCACCATCACCTCCGTCCGCATGGAAGACGCCGGCCCGGCAAAGCGCTGGCTGTACCGGACCTTCATTGCCCATGCCCGGCGCTGGGGTGAGCCGATCCTGAACCGCGACGCGGTCCCGCTCGGCGCGCGACTGCTGTACGGGCTGGGCCAGGCGCTGGTCTATGCGCCGCTCAAGAACCAGATGGGCTTCGGCCGTCTCCGCGTAGGCTACACCGCCGGGGAAGCGATCGGGCCGGAAATGTTCCGCTATTTCCGGGCGCTCGGTCTTAACCTGAAGCAACTGTATGGCCAGACCGAAAGCACGGTCTACATCACACAGCAACCGGACGGCGAGATCAGCGCCGAAACGGTCGGCAAGCCGGCCGGCGGTGTGGAGTTGCGGATCGAGCCGAATGGCGAGGTGTTGTTCCGCGGCCCGGGTGCCTTCGCGGGCTATTTGGACGACCCGGCCAGCACCGCCAGTACCAAAGATGCGGAGGGCTGGGTCAAGACGGGTGACGCCGGGTTCATCGACGCGCGCGGCCATCTGCGCATCATCGACCGGGCGAAGGACGTTGGAAAATTGGCCGACGGCACGTTGTTCGCGCCCAAATACCTGGAAAATAAGCTGAAGTTCTTTCCTCACATCCGGGAGGCCGTGGCAATTGGCGATGGCTGTGCCCAGGCCAGCGTGATGCTGAACATAGATCTGATCGCGACCGGCAACTGGGCGGAGCGGGAGGGCATTACCTACGCGTCATATCAGGAACTGGCGGCCCACCCCCGCGTGTACGCGCTGTTGGCCGGGCACGTGGCGGCGGTGAACGCGTCGCTGGCCAAAGAGGGCGGTCCGCTGGCAGGCCTGCGGCTGCATCGCTTCCTGGTGCTGCCAAAAGAGCTGGATGCCGACGATGGCGAGCTGACGCGCACGCAAAAAGTCCGCCGCAAGTTCATTGCCGAACGCTACGCGAGCCTGATCGACGCGCTGAACTGCGCCGCCCCGTATGGCGACATCACGATCGAAACGGTGTTCGAAGACGGACGCCGCGGTACGATGCAGGCGCGGGTCGCAATCCAGGACGTGATTGCACCCGCCCCCGTCTTGGCCCGCGCAGCATGAGCGAGACCTTGCTAGAGGTGTCCAACGTCAGCCTGCGCTTTGGCGGCGTACAGGCCATTGCCGATGTGAGCTTCGATATCCGGCGGGGCGAAATTCGCTCGATCATCGGGCCGAACGGCGCTGGCAAAACCAGCATGCTGAACGTGATCAACGGCTTTTACCACCCGCAGCAGGGCCGGATCACCTATCGCGGCGAAACCCGCTCCCGCATGCGGCCCCATGTGGCTGCCGCCCAGGGCATCGCCCGCACCTTCCAGAACGTGGCACTCTTTAAAGGCATGACGACGCTCGACAACATCATGGCCGGCCGGTCGCTGAAAATGCACCGGAACCTGTTTTGGCAGGCGCTGCGCCACGGCCCGGCGCAACAAGAAGAGATCGCGCATCGCCGCGCCGCCGAACGCATCATCGACTTCCTGGAGATTGAGCACATCCGCAAAACTCCCGTCGGCAAGCTGCCCTACGGCCTGCAAAAGCGGGTGGAGCTGGGCCGGGCGCTGGCGATGGAGCCGGAACTGCTGCTGCTGGATGAGCCGATGGCGGGCATGAACCTCGAGGAAAAACAGGACATGTGCCGTTACATCCTGGACGTGAGCAGCCAGCTGGGCACCACCATCGCGCTGATCGAGCACGATATGGGCGTGGTCATGGACCTGTCCGACCGCGTCGTGGTGATGGAGTTCGGCCGCAAGATTGCCGATGGTGTGCCGGATGACGTGCAGGCCGACCCGGCCGTCATCGCCGCCTATCTGGGAACACCGCACTGATGTGGGCCCGCTGATGTATTCCGTGTTCGTCGATCCGTTCTTGCAGATGGCGGGCGCGCCCGATTTGCTATTGCAAACGCTGTGGGAGGGGCTGGTCAGCGGCATCCTGTATGCGCTGACCGCGCTGGGCTTCGTGCTGATCTACAAGGCGTCTGGCGTGTTCAACTTTGCCCAGGGCATCATGGTCGTGTTCGCGGCCCTGACGCTGGTCGGGTTCTA
>JANONC010000234.1:0-7675 GCA_031420655.1 Rhodospirillales bacterium
TGGTGGGGCCGGCGTGTAACTCACGCTGATCGCCTCGATCGCTGTGCGCTGCCCCCGGTTGTTCTGCGCCAGCGTGCGCAGCATCACCCCATCCTCGGTCACGCAGGCTTCTCCAGAAGTAACGGCTGTCGATACCGCATACGTCGTGCAACGCAGCCCGGCGACAGTGGCCTGACCCCTACGCTGGAATTTCATCGTGCTGTCGAGCGTGAATTGCTGGCCCAGACCGCTGGCCCACGGCACACCCATAACGGTGCCCTCGAACGGGCTGACCATCTGCAATGTCTGCGACCCGTGATCTATCAGCATGTAGCTTTTGTCCGGCAGGTCGATCCGGCGGCGCGTATTGCCTGGCAGGCTGGTAATCCGGATTTCGTACACTTCCGTGGGCGATGAGCTAATACGGTACAAGACCGACGCCTCCCGCGCGGGGCTGAGCAGAGGGCGGTCCGGACCCGGCGCAGATCCGGGGGCCGCAGGTCCGGCAGCTACCAGCAGCAATAGCGCAAGACGTTTCATACCGACACCTCCGTCAACGCGCGGATGTGCTCATGGAGTAACGACGGGTCCGGAGACGGGTGCCAAATTGCGGGAACCTGCAACGCCTCCGCCAGCTGAATTTTATAGGCGTCGCGTGGGATTTCGGTCGCTCCGAACTGGGCCAGGTGGCTTGTGACGAACTGCGTGTCCAGCAGCCGGTAGCCGCCCAGCCGCAGCCGCGCGACCAGGTGCACGAGCGCCACTTTCGACGCATCGCGCGCCTGGCTGAACATACTCTCCCCAAAGAACACTCCGCCCAGCGCCACGCCGTACAAGCCGCCGACAAGCACGCCATCGTGCCGGGTCTCGACTGAATGAGCGAAGCCGGTGCGTTGCAGTTCGATGAACAGCCGCTCGATATCGTCGTTGATCCAGGTATCCTCCCGCCCGGGCGCGGCTGTGGCGCAGCCAGCAATGACGCCCGGAAAGTCTGTGTTGGACGTGACGGTGTACGGGCCGCTCAGCACGGTGCGCAGCAAACGCTTGGGCAGGTGGAAATGGTCGAGCGGCAACACGCCCCGCATTTCGGGATCCAGCCAATATAAACGGTGCCCAGCGCGGGACTCGGCCATCGGGAACAGCCCAGCACGGTAGGCGCGTAGCATCAGCTCGGCAGTGACGACGATCGAGCGGCGCGACATATACCTATGGTGGGCCGGGCCGGGCCGGTTGCCAACCGCCACGCCGCTCATACTCCGGCGACGAACTGTTCGAGCCAATGGATCGTATAGTTGCCAGCGATAAAATCCGGCGCGTCCATGATGCGGCGATGCAAGGGCAGCGTTGTTTTGATACCCTGGATTGCGAACTCACCCAGTGCCCTGCGCATACGAGCAATCGCTTCGGGCCGGGTGGGCGCATGGACAATAAGCTTGGCGACCAAACTGTCGTAATAGGGTGGAACGACGTACCCGGCATACAGTGCGCTATCGACGCGGACGCCCAATCCGCCCGGTGCATGAAAGAGGTCGACCCGGCCCGGCGTCGGTATGAACGTATCCGGATCCTCCGCCGTCACCCGGCACTCGATAGCGTGACCGCTGAACGTGACGTCCGCCTGGCCGTAGCCGAGGGCCTGACCAGCAGCGATCCGGATTTGCTCCCGCACCAGGTCAACGTCGCACACCATCTCCGTCACCGGATGCTCGACTTGCAGGCGAGTGTTCATCTCGATGAACGCGAACTGCCCGTCCTGGTACAAAAACTCCAGCGTGCCGGCGTTACGGTAGCCGAGCGTGCGCAGGCCCGCCGTCACCACCGCACCCAGCGCGTCGCGTTCCGCCGGGGTGAGCGCCGGAGAGCCGGCCTCCTCGAGCAACTTCTGGTGCCGCCGTTGCAGGCTGCAATCCCGTTCGCCGAAATGCACGACGGCACCGTAGTTGTCGGCCATGACCTGCAACTCGATATGCCGGGGGCGGTCGAGGTACTTTTCCATATAGACGGCGTCGTTGCCGAAGGCGGTGCGGGCTTCCGTACGGGCGACCGTCCAGGCTTCATTCAGCTCGTCTGCCGTATGCGCCACTTTCATGCCGCGCCCACCGCCACCGGCGGCCGCCTTGATCAGCACGGGGTAGCCGATGCGCGTGGCCACCTCCGCCGCTTCCGTCAAATCCGTCACGGCCCCGTCCGAACCCGGCACTAGCGGCACGCCGAGGCCAGCCATTGCAGTCTTGGCTGAAATCTTGTCGCCCATCATACGGATATGCGCCGGCGACGGGCCGATGAAGGTCATGCCGTGCGTCTCGACCATCTCCGCAAAGTCGGCGTTTTCGGACAAGAAGCCATAGCCGGGATGGACGGCGTCCGCGCCTGTCACTACGGCGGCCGAAAGCAGCGCGGGAATGTTTAGATAACTGTCGCGAGCAGCGGGCGGGCCGATACACACACTCTCATCAGCCAGGCGGACATGCATGGCGTCGGCATCGGCTGTCGAGTGGACGGCTACCGTGGGAATGCCCAGCTCCCGGCAGGCACGCTGGATCCGCAGCGCGATTTCGCCCCGGTTGGCGATCAGGATTTTATGGAACATCAGTCGATCACAAAAAGCGGCTGGTCGTATTCAACCGGCTGGCCGGACGCCACCATAAGGCGGAGCAGCATGCCAGCGCGGGGTGCCTTGATCTGGTTGAAGGTCTTCATCGCCTCGATCAGCAAAATCGTCTGCCCAGCCGTCACGGCCTGACCCGGCGTGGCAAACGGCGCGGTGCCGGGCTCGGCCGACAAATAAGCGACGCCGACCATCGGGCTCGGCACGGTACCGGGGTGCCGCGCCTCCTCGGCGGGCGCGGCCGGCGCAGCGGCCGGACCCGCGACGGGGGCCGGAATGGGCGCATGGGCCAGGGCCGATTGCACCGGCGCCGCCGCACGAACGAGGCGCAGGCGGGCGTCACCCGACACGATTTCGATCTCGGTCAGCCCGGTATCGCGCAGGATGTGGGCAAGCGTGCGAATCGCCTCTGGGTCCGACGGAATGGTCATGCAGAACTCCCCGGGTTAGGCGCTAACCCCTGGCGTCGGCGGGTAGCATGGGGCGGCAGGGGCGTCTATCAGCGGGGCGCCCGGGTCCTTGTCCCGGCTTGCCGGACGCCCTGCACCGGCTCATATCCGGGTCATGTCAGACGCATCCATTACCGTGAATGGGGCCGCCCGCGCGCTGCCGCCGGGCCAGACAGTGGGTGCGCTGCTGGCGGCCCTGGGGCTGGACCGGCGCAAGGTAGCGGTCGAGCGTAACGCCGCCATTGTGCCACGCTCAAGCTACGACGGCACGGCGCTGGCCGCTGCGGACCAGATCGAGATCGTACACTTCATTGGCGGAGGCTGAGCATGGACACGGCAACAACCCAGACCGGCTGGACCGTGGCGGGCCGTACGTTCAAGTCTCGCCTCGTGGTGGGGACCGGCAAGTACAAGAGCCTGGAGGAGACGGCGGCGGCCATCGAGGCTTCGGGTGCCGAGATGGTGACCGTCGCGGTACGCCGGGTGAACTTGTCGGACCCGGGTGCGCCGATGTTGCAGGATTTCGTCGATCCGAAGCGCTACACTTACCTGCCCAACACGGCCGGTTGTCACACGGCGGACGACGCCGTTCGCACACTCCGCCTGGCACGTGAGGCGGGTGGGTGGAACTTAGTAAAGCTCGAGGTGCTGGGCCCGCCGCCGCACCTCTATCCCGATATGCAAGCGACGCACGAAGCGGCCGCCGCGCTGATCGCCGATGGGTTCGAGGTCATGGTCTACTGCGCCGATGACCCCGTGGCCGCCCGGCGGCTGGAAGACATGGGCTGCGTCGCGATCATGCCGCTCGGCGCGCCGATCGGTTCGGGATTGGGGCTACAGAACCCGGCCATGCTGAGCATGCTGATCGAACAGGCGCGGGTACCGGTGCTGGTCGACGCGGGCGTCGGCACGGCGTCGGACGCCGCGAAGGCGATGGAGCTCGGCTGCGACGCGGTTTTGCTTAACTCGGCGATCGCCCATGCGCAGAACCCGGTCATGATGGCGCGCGCTATGAAGGCCGGGGTGGAGGCTGGGCGGCTTGCCTATCTCGCGGGCCGCATGCCGCGCCGGATGGGCGCAGACCCGAGCAGCCCCCTTACGGGCTTAATCCACTAATTTTGTTATATGGGTTTGGTGGCCGAGGCGACACAGTTTCGGCCCGCCCAGGTTAGACCGACATTCATCAATCATTAGTTGCATCGTTTGACAACACACAGAGCTGATCGGCCCTTACCAAGACGGGACGTAGTAGTCCCACCCGATCGTTACAGAGACGAGCCACATCGTGATTCGGGGGTTGTGCCACAAATGACACGCCGATGCTGCTGATCGGTCACAGGAGACGTCCGTAGAACTGGTGATCGCGCGCAAGTTACCGGTTGCAGTCCGGGCAGACTTGAAGGCCTATGCGGTTATCACGTCGCCAGGATCAACGGATGCTTCGGACAACCCGCTTCGCCATGCTTACCGCGCTCACCCTGCTGCCGCTCTCGGCTGCGCAGGCCGTGTGGCAGGAACGGGGCGATGCGTCGTGGTACGGGGCTTACCACCAGGGCCGGCGCGCCAGTGACGGCAGCGTGTTTGACGCCAACGCCATGACGGCCGCGCATACGACCTTGCCGCTCGGCACCGTCGTGCGCGTTACCTCCGACACAACGGGCCAGAGCGTGGTGGTCACCATTACCGACCGCCTGCCGCAAAAGCACACCCGCATCATTGACCTGTCACGCGGCGCCGCGTCCCGCATCGGCCTGGTGCAGATGGGGGTAGGCGCCGTGACCCTGGCCGAAACCGAGACTTTTCCCGACGAAGACCTCGATGACGCCGAAGCTAGTCTGCAGCCACATGGTCGGCCACATAAGCGCCGCGTGAGCCCAAGGGCCGCGGCAGGCCATCCGTGCTGTCAACGGCCGTCTGTAGTTCGAGTTCGGAGTTCAGTTCAGCGCCTAGCAGCACCGCATACGCTGTAACGAAGAACCACATCATCATGCCCACCACGGCGCCGAGTGGGCCATAGGACACGTCGTAGCTGGCAATGTTGGCGACGTAGAAACTGAAGAGGGCCGAGGCCGCCATCCACAGGGCGGTCGCCACGACACTGCCCGGCGTCACCCATTGCCAGCGCGGACGCTTCCGGCTTGGACCGTAGCGGTACAGCAGCGATAGGCCGATCAGCAGCGACAGCATCAGGATCAGGAAGCCGAACACCTGCAGAAGCCAGGTGCTCGCGATGCCAAGAGTCACGTATTGCAGCGCGTGCGGGATCGCGACCAGCACCGCGAGCGCCACAGTCGCGCCGATGATGGCCAGTATCGTGATCGCCAATGAGACGAGTTGGTAGCGCAGAAAGCTGCGCCGCTCCTGCTCTTCATACGCCAGGTTGAGCGCCGCCAGCAGCGCCTTCACCCCTGACGCCGAACTCCAGAGCGCGATGCCGGTGCTCAACAGCAACTGCCACCCCAGCGTCGCCGAAGGTTGCGCCACCAACTGCCGGACGCGGTCGTCGATCAACGTCCATCCGGCCGGGGGTAGCAAGTGCCGCAGCAACGCGAGCTGCGGCTCGACCGTAACCGGGTCGAACACCAACCCGTATAGCGCCAGCAGCATGGACAGAGCCGGAAACAGCGCCAGCGTCGCATAGAAGGCGCAACCCGCCGCCGTCAGGCCCACACGGTCGCTGAGCATCACGAGGCCCGTCCGGCGCAGGACCCGGCTCCAGCCACGCCAGGGAATCGCCGCCGGAGATGCCGCCATCCGGCCCAGTGCTTGCGCCTCCGGCCCGGCAAGGACGGACGGCGTCACCTCCAGCGCGCCAAGCGCTTCTGAACGGGGCGTTGATTCGGACATGACCGGGCAACGCGCTAGCGCCGGGGCCGGTTGCGGCCGGGCTGGGAGAATGGGCGGAGCCTGCGTAAGATAAACGCAACTAGGGAGAATACGGCATGGGTGCGCTCGACGGGTTACGCGTGATCGACCTGACGCGGGTTCTGGGCGGTCCGTATGCGACGATGATCCTGGGCGATCACGGCGCGGATATTCTGAAGATCGAGCCGCCACAGGGGGACGAGACTCGGCATTGGGGCCCTCCGTTCCTGGAGCGTACGGATGGGTCGCGAGACGCCTCCTATTTTCTGGGCGTGAACCGCAACAAGCGGGGGATGACGCTGGACCTGTCCGTGGACGCCGGGCGCACTGTGCTGCGTGGGCTGCTGGCCGGGGCGGATGTGCTGATGGAGAACTTCAAGCCGGGCACGATGGAGCGCTGGGGCCTGGGCTATGACACGCTGGAAAGCGAGTTCCCGCGCCTGGTGCATTGCCGGGTGTCGGGCTTTGGCGCGACGGGGCCGTTGGGCGGGCTGCCGGGGTATGACGCCGTGATCCAGGCCATGACCGGGCTGATGAGCGTCAATGGTGAGCATGGCGGCGTGCGGATGGGGACGCCGGTGGTGGATTTAGCCACCGGGCTGTACTCGACGATCGGCGTGTTGATGGCGTTGCAGGAGCGTCAGCGGTCCGGCCGTGGGCAGTTCGTGGACATGACGCTGTACGATTGTGGCTTGGCGCTGCTGCATCCGCAGGCGGCCAACTACTTTTTGAATGGCGCGCGGCCGGTCGCTTCCGGTAATGCCCATCCGAACATTGCGCCGTACGACACGTTCCTGACGCGCACCGGGCCGCTATTTTTAGCGATCGGCAATGACGGGCAGTTTCGGCGGTTGTGTGTGGAGCTCGGCGCGCCAGAATTGGCCGACGATGGCCGGTTCCTGACCAATGCGGATCGGTGCAGTAACCGGGCGGCGCTGACGGCGGCGCTGTCTGCGCTTTTCGCAGGCGAGGAGGTCGTGCCGTTATGCGACCGGCTGCTGCGCGCCGGGCTGCCAGCTGGCCCAGTGCTGGCGGTGGACGAGGCCTTGACGGCGCCACACACGGCGGCGCGCGGCATGGTGCAGAATGCAGGAGGAATAACGGCGCTGGGCACGCCGATCAAGCTGTCACGAACACCGGCGGGACGCAGCACGGCCCCGCCGACGCGGCCGGCTTAGAGTACTCTGCCGCCTAGGCTGCTTCGCCTGGGCGGGAGTAGTGCTTGCCAAACCTTGAAACCTAAAGCTCAAGCCGACCCACTTTGATCGGATTGAGACTAGTCAATCAGCACGACATTGGACTTGGACTTACAGATGACGGTGATACCGCCGTTGCCATAATCTGTGTCGTCCGCCTTTCCGCTCGCGTCATTCCATAAGTAGGCAAAGGTATGACCTTTGAAATCTTGGCATTGGATAATACCATAGCGTTCTCCAGGCTTGTTCCCTGGAGTGGGGTTTGAGTCTGTGACTATGGGAGAAAAGCAGGTTTTGTAGTATGGAGTCGTGCTTCGGGCGTTGGGCCGGCTATCTCTATAGCTGCTGTCGGGCGAATTGCTTGTCGCATCCTTCACGATGACCAGCGCACAATTACTTCTCGGAGTTTCATAGGAGGTTGGCTTATATATATACCAAGCGTCTGGATAAGTGCTTATCCCATTCGTCGTTGATATCGGAATACAATTATTCTTATTTCCTTCGTTTGATCGGATGTAAGCGGCATTATCATCCTCTACCGGCGAGATTTTTTGCTGATTATTATTATGAGTATTTCC
>JANONC010000235.1:0-1738 GCA_031420655.1 Rhodospirillales bacterium
GGTCACCTGCATCGAGCCGGGGCCGTTCCGGACCGAGTGGGCCGGCCGCTCGATGCGGCAGACGCCGAACCGCATCGCTGCCTATGCCGAAACCGCCGGTGTCCGTTTGAAGGGCACCGCGGATATCAGCGGCAAGCAGCCAGGCGACCCGGCGCGGGCGGCCGAAGCCATGATTAGGATCACCGAGGTCGAGAACCCGCCTCGCCACTGGGTGCTGGGCGCTTTTGGCATCGACGCGGTGACGGCCAAGCTCAAGGCCAGCCTGGCCGAAATTGAGCAGTGGCGCGACACGGGCCTTGCCACCGACTTTCCCCAAGCTCCGAAGAAAGAACCCGCATGAAAGCCATTCAGCTCCGCTCGCCCGGCGGCCTCGACAATCTGATCCTGGTTGACCTGCCCGATCCTGGCGAGCCGGCCCCGGGCGAAATCCGCGTGCGGCTGCATGCCAGTTCGCTGAACTACCACGACCTCGGCGTTGTCACCCAGGCGGACTGGCAGGCCGACGGGCGCATCCCGATGTCGGACGGCGCGGGCGTGGTTGAGGCCGTCGGTGCCGGTGTCGCGGAGTTCAAGCCTGGCGATCACGTCGTGTCCTGCTTCTTTCCCACATGGCAGGATGGCCCCGCGACACTTGGCGATTTCAGCACCGTGCCCGGCGACGGCGTGAATGGCTATGCGCGGGAGATGGTCATTGGCCCGGCCACTTCGTTCACGCTGGCACCCAAAGGCTTCAGCCATGCCGAGGCGGCAACATTGACGACCGCCGGGCTGACCGCCTGGCGCGCGCTGGTCGTCGAAGGCGGGCTAAAGGCCGGCGACACGGTGCTCGTCCTGGGCACGGGCGGCGTGTCCATCATGGCGCTGCAGTTCGCCAAGCTGATGGGCGCCACCGTTATTGCCACCTCGTCGTCCGATGAGAAGCTGATCCGCGCCCGCGCCTTGGGTGCCAGCCATACGATCAACTACAAGGCGCACGAGGACTGGGGCACGCAGGTGCGCAACTGGACGGGCGGACGCGGGGTGGACCACGTGATCGAGGTCGGCGGTCCCGGCACGCTGCCGCAATCCATCGCGGCGGTCCGGGTGGGCGGCCACATCGCATTGATCGGCGTGCTGACCGGGCGCGGCGGCACAGTTCCAACTGCGGCGATGATGGTAAAGCAAGCGCGCCTGCAAGGCCTGATCGTGGGCAGCCGGCGAGAACAGGCCGACATGGTACGGGCGATCGACGCCAGTGGCTTCAAGCCAATCATCGACCGTACCTTCGGTTTGGCCGAGATTGCGGCAGCATTCCGCCATCAGGCAAGCGGCGGGCACTTTGGCAAGATCTGCCTGGAGTTCTGACCAGAAGGGTAAGCTTGCGTGTTCTCAACCTACCGCCTCGGCAACTCACAATCGGCGTTGATCATCCGACGCCGTAAGGGGCTTGAGGTCACATAAAACGCATCGCGTCGGAGACCATGCAAACAACGCTAGGCCAACCCAATGCGAAAGCTGTTGATCGTGTTTGCTTGGTCTGAAACCGCTCCGTCCCATTCAGTTTCTTCGATCTGCCGTCAAGGACGACCCGTCCAAAAGGGCGTTCAGCGTCTGAACGAAAAGGCGCTGGCACTGACTGGCCAAGCTGCCCATTCGCCCATTCCCAACGCGAAAACGGCCCGCACCGCACAAGTCGGCACGGGTATCGTCTTCAGGCGGCCGGCTTCAGTACAACTTTGGTCCAGCCTTCGTCACGGGC
>JANONC010000236.1:0-5256 GCA_031420655.1 Rhodospirillales bacterium
GCGCCCCAGGCTCGCCGGGCCGGGCTGTCCGCCACTGTCGCCCACCGCGCCGCGCTACAGGATTATATCGGCGCAGGTACCCCGGCGGAACTGATCGAGGTGCGGGAGGGCGCGCCCCCCGTGCTCAGCGTATTGCTGCCCGAAGACCGCCTGCCCTGGTCCGGCCACATGGGCCTGAGTAGCGCGTCGCGGATCCTGGACCGTATCGGCGACTCCGGCATGACGATCGTGTTCGTCAACACCCGCGCGCAGGGTGAATTGCTGTTCCAGGCGCTGTGGAAGCTGAATTCCGATACGCTGCCGATCGCCTTGCACCATGGCAGCCTAGACATCGCGCAGCGTCGCAAGGTGGAGGCGGCGATGGCGGCTGGCGCGTTGCGGGCGGTGGTGGCGACCAGCTCGCTCGACCTCGGCATCGATTGGGGCGGGGTCGACCAGGTGATCCAGGTCGGCGCACCCAAGGGCGTGTCCCGCCTGCTGCAACGCGTCGGCCGCGCCAACCATCGGCTGGATGAGGCCAGCAACGCGATCCTCGTCCCCGCCAACCGGTTCGAGCTGCTGGAGTGTGAGGCCGCGATCGAGGGCGTGGCCGCGCAGGAGCAGGACGGCGCCGCCCCCCTGCCTGGCGGCCTCGACGTGCTGGCGCAGCACTTGCTGCTAACCGCCGCCGCCGGGCCGTTCGTGCCGGAGGCGATGTTCGATGAAGTCCGCCGCGCCGGGCCGTATATCGGGCTCAGCAAGGACGACTATGAAGACACGTTGCGTTTTGTGGAAGACGGCGGTTATGCGCTGTCCGCTTATGACCGTTACCGCAAGCTGTTTCGCGACAGCGACGGCCGTATTCACATCAGAGGCGAACGCGTGGCACGCCTGGCCCGCATGAACATCGGCACCATCGTGGAAGCGCCTTTGCTCAAAGTGCGTCTCACAGGCCGCGGCGGGGCAGCGCTGGGGGAGATCGAGGAGAGTTTCGTTACCATGATGGCCCCGGGCGACACGTTCATGTTCGCCGGCCGCCTGCTGCGCTACCTGCGCATCCGTGAGACGGTGGTGGAATGTGCGGAGGGCGGCACTGGCGAGCCAATGGTCCCGGCCTATGCCGGCTCCCGCCAGCCGCTCACCACCAACCTCGCCGCCCGCGTCCGCGCCATGCTGCATGACCCGGCACGCTGGACCCAGTACCCGGACCAGGTGCGCGAATGGCTGGCGCTACAGGCCGAACGCAGCGAATTACCCGGCGAGGACAACCTGCTGGTCGAAACCTTTCCCCGCAACGGCCGCTGGTACCTGGTGGCCTATACGTTCGAGGGCCGCAACGCGCACCAAACGCTCGGTATGTTGCTCACGCGCCGCATGGAGCGGTTCGGCTTGGGTCCGCTGGGGTTCGTGGCAACCGACTACGTAATCAGCATCTGGTGCGCGCATGAACCGACCGACGTGCCAGCCCTGTTCGAGCAGGACATGCTGGGTGACGATCTGCAGGCGTGGATGGACGAAAGCTCCATGCTGCGACGCACCTTCCGCAACGTGGCGGTGATCGCCGGGCTGATCGAGCGTAACCAGCCGGGCGCGGACAAGAACCGGCGGCAGGTGACGGTGAATAGCGACTTGATCTACGACGTGTTGCGGCGGCATCAGCCGGACCACGTGCTGCTGCGCGCAACCCGGGCGGATGCGGCGGGGGGGCTGACCGACCTCGGGCGGCTGGCGGACATGCTGGGGCGCGTGGCGGGCCGGGTGCGGCATGTGGCGCTGGACCGCGTGTCGCCGCTGGCGGTGCCGATCCTGTTGGATATTGGCCGGGAAAGCGTGCGCACCGCCGGCAGCGACGACGATTTGCTGGCCGAGACGGAGGCGCTGGTGGCTGAAGCGACCGGCACCGCCGAGCCATCGCAAGCGCCCATGCGTGTGCATCCCGTCCACCGCGCCAACCTGGCCGTCCTGCGACGCAAGCCGCGCAACCGGGTCGCGGCCACCCGGACATCGCAACAATGACACCGCTGCACTTCAGGGGGGAGCGGCTGATGCTGGATCCGCTCGGTGCCGTGTGGTGGCCCGCGGCGCGGCTGCTTGCGGTGGCGGACCTGCATCTGGAGAAAGGCTCAGCCTGCGCCGTGCAGGGCCGGCTGGTGCCGCCCTGGGACACGCATGCGACACTGGACCGGCTGGCCCTACTGCTACGCCGCCACCGTCCGGCGCGCGTCGTGGCATTGGGCGACAGCTTTCACGACCACCACGGCGCGGCCCGCATGATGGCCGGCGACGCTGCGCGCCTGCACGCCATGACGGCCGCCACGCCGTTTGTGTGGGTGCTGGGCAACCACGATCCTGTCGGGCAGGGCGTGGCCGGCACGGTGACGGACGCATGGACCGAAGGCCCCTTCACCTTCCGGCACGAGGCAGCGCGCGGCGCGGAGGGCGAGCTTTGCGGCCATCACCATCCCAAGGCGAGCATCACCACCCGCGCCGGGACAGTGACCCGGCCGTGCTTCGTCACCGACCACCGGCGGCTGATGCTGCCGTCGCTTGGCGCCTATACGGGCGGGCTCGATGTGCGGCACCCCGCCATTTCCGGGCTGTTCGAGCATCATGGCCGTGCTTTCCTACTCGGGCAGGACCGGCTGTTCAGTTTTGCTATTACACATTTGACCGTCGGGTCGCGGGCCGCCATGGCACGCGCGTCTATGCAGCGCGGGAGCGGGACCATATCTTAGTGGAATGTCGAAGCTATTGCCCGCAATCGTTTGGTACCGCCAAGATTTACGCCTTCAGGATCACGCCGCGCTGAACGCCGCCGCGGCAGGCGGGCGGCCGGTGGTCGCCGTCTATGTGCTGGACGACGCATCGCCGGGGCAGTGGGCCATGGGTGGCGCCGCACGCTGGTGGCTGCACCACAGCCTGGAATCGTTAGGGCGCAGTTTGCACAAGCTTGGCGGCCGGCTAGTGCTGCGCCGGGGTGCCGCGGCCGTAGTCATACCAGCGCTCGCACAGGAGCTGGGTGTCGCAGAAATCCACGCAGGCCGTGCGCACGAGCCCTGGGCGCGTGAGGCCGACGCAACGGTTGCAGACGCTTTGCAGGCCGTGGGCGCATCGCTGAAATTGCATCGCACGACGACCCTGTTCGACCTGGACGCGGTCCGCACAAAGACGGGCGGCGTCTACGGCGTCTACACCCCGTTTGCCCGCACCGCGCGCACGATGGCCCCGCCCGCGCCCGTCGAGGCCCCTGCCCGGCTGCATGGGCCGGCCGTGCCGTCCGACACGCTGGCGGAGTGGGCGTTGCTGCCCACGCACCCGGATTGGTCCGGCGGGTTTGAGTGGCAGGTGGGCGAGGACGCGGCCCATGCCCGCCTGGCCGCCTTTCTCGACCGCGCCGTGCACGGCTACGACACCACCCGCAACCTGCCCGGCCAGCCTGGCACCAGCATGGTTAGCCCGCATCTGCATTGGGGTGAGCTGTCGCCCACCCAGGTTTGGCACACCGCCCGCCAAGCCGCGCAACAAACGGGAGAGGGGCTGGAGGTCTATTTAGGCGAGATATTGTGGCGCGAGTTCTCGGCGTACTTGCTGTGGCACCACCCGCATATGCCGGAACAGCCGCTGCGCCCGGAGTTTGCGCGCCTGCCGGTGCGGGACGACGACGCGGCGCTGCATGCCTGGCGCCACGGGCAGACGGGCGTGCCGATCGTGGACGCGGGCATGCGGCAGCTCAGTTCGCTGGGATGGATGCACAACCGGGTGCGCATGATTACGGCGTCGTTTCTCGTCAAGCAGCTGCTACTACCGTGGCAGGCGGGATCGGCGTTCTTCTGGAAGATGCTCGTCGACGCGGATTTGGCCAGCAACAGCGCCTCCTGGCAGTGGATCGCCGGGTGCGGGACGGATAACTCGCCGTTCTTTCGCGTGTTCAACCCGTTGACGCAGGGCAAAAAGTTCGACGCGGCTGGCGCATATGTCCGGCGCTGGGTGCCTGAGCTGGCACGGATGCCCAACGCGTTCCTGCACCAACCCTGGGCGGCAGATGCGATAACCTTGGCCGGGGCTGGCGTGGTGCTGGGTAAGACGTATCCGGCACCGCTGGTGGACCTGCCGGCCGCCCGGCAGCGGGCGCTCGATGCATTCAAGACCATGCGCACCGCATGATCCCGGCGGGCGTACCATTACGGGTAATCGGTGACGTGCATGGCGATTTGCGCGCCTTCACAGCCGCCGTCGCGACCGACCGGTTTGTGGTGCAGTTGGGCGATTTGAGCGATCATGGCCCGGACAGTGCGGGCGTGTTGCGGTCCATGTTCGGGTTGTTAGACAAGGGCCGGGGCGTATTCATCTTGGGCAACCATGACCGTAAGCTCGGCCGCGCCCTGGCCGGGCAAGCGGTGCGTTCGGATGCAGCGCTACAGGCGACGCTATCGCAGCTGGACGATGCCCTGCGGGAGCGTGCGCTTGCCGAAGTCACCAAAGCGCCCGCTTGGCTGGTCTCCGGCCCGATGGCCTTCGTCCATGGCGGCTTCCACCCGGCCATGCTGACTGAACCGCCGCCGCCGCCGTTGGGCCGGGTCGATCCGCTGCTGTCCCGCGCATTGTTTGGCGAAACCACAGGCCGCATGCAGCCCGACGGCTATCCCGAGCGCGTCCTACGCTGGGTTGACCGCATTCCCGCGGGCCTGACGGTCTATTGCGGCCACGACCAACGCAGCACCGACGGGCGGCCGTATCGGCGTACGGGCGCGAGTGGCGGCACGGCGGTGTTCATGGACACGGGGGCTGGCAAAGGCGGGCATCTGAGCTGGATTGATTTGCCAGCCGTCTAGCTGGCGGCGCTTGAGGTTAAGTCCGTTCCAGACCGTTGAGGTTCCGTCGACCGCGTTGAACAGAGCTGGCCCCGGGATTTCGGACAGGGTGATAAGCTATTCCCGCTTGAGCGAGAGACGGGACGTTATGGGTAAGGTGACACGGAAGCGTTACGGGGCTGAGTTCAAGGCGAAGGTTGCGCTGGAGGCGATCAGGGGCGAGCTGACCCTGGCAGAGTTGTCCTCCAAACACGGCATTTACCAGACGATGATCGCGGCCTGGAAGCGGCAGGCGATCAATGGGTTGGCGTCGACGTTTTCCGGCAAGGCGGAAGCGGCCGTGGCGACCGGGGAGGCGGAACTGACCCGGTTGCACGCCAAGATCGGCCAGTTGGTGGTGGAACGGGATTTTTCGGCGAAGGCCTCCGGTCGATGAGCGCGGAGCGGAGGCACGCAATGGTGGAGG
>JANONC010000237.1:0-9088 GCA_031420655.1 Rhodospirillales bacterium
AAGGGCGTGGTCGTCGTCGATCCGGCCGTCAACGATGACGGGCGTGTCAGAGAGGCCAACAAGACGTGAGAGTTGAACGGCTGTGATGGTGTTCGGAGTTGGCATAATGCGTCCTCTCCAGCGGGGGAGTATGGACGCGACCCTTGGGCCAAAGCCTCGAGGGGCGATCGCGATGAGACCCCTTGAAAAACTACATGCCGGGACGGCAGCATTTCGTCAAATGAAGCTTTGCGGCGCATCGAGTTGGTTGGACTGTTGCGAGGGAAGTCCGCATCAAGCCGCTGATCGATACCAAGCTGCCATTCTGTGAGACGCACATGAAACTCGGCTACGCGCGTGTTTCCAAGGCTGACGGATCGCAGACCCTTGACCTACAAATGGATGCGCTCGCCGCCGCCGGCGTCTCGCCCGACCAAGTCTACAGCGATGAGGCGTCGGGTAAACGCGACGACCGTCCTGGACTGGAGGCGTGCCTGAAGGCGCTCCGCAGCGGCGACACATTATATACGTGGAAGCTCGATCGCCTTGGCCGTGATCTCAAGCACTTGGTCACGACCGTGCGCGGTCTTTCGGATCGAGGCGTCGGTCTCAGCGTCCTCACCGGCCAGGGCGCCAATATCGACACGATAACGTCCAGCGGGAAACTCATTTTCGGGATCTTCGCGGCCCTGGCGGAATTTGAGGGCGATCTCATCCGCGAGCGGACCATGGCCGGCCTCGCCGCGGCGCGCACTCGTGGACACCGTGGAAGGCGCAAGTTCGACCTCACGAAAAACCAGATCCGCCTCGCCCAGTCCGCAATGGCCAATCGAGACACTCACGTGGCGCAGCTATGCCAGGAGCTCGATATCAGCCGCACCATTCTATATCGCTTTGTCGGTCCGGACGGTGCGTTCCGAGGCCACGCCCTCAAGGCATTGGAACCCTGAGATGGCGGAGATCACCGACAAAGAACTGGAAGCGCGACAGGACGGACACGATACGCGCTCGCTCATACATGCGATCGACGAATTCGACAAAATGCGCGGGCAGCTGAACGATCGCGAACATCACAATCTCCCCTAAATCCGCAATGATATCCTCAAGCTGCGTGACCTCGCGATGGACGTCGTCAACCACGGTGTGACCAGCCGCGCGCAAGCGCTGTTCGAACTGGCGATCGAGATCGACGACCAGCTTTCAGACCTCAGCGAAGCCCTGGAAAAGATCCAGGACACGATTGGCAAGTTGACCGATTTATACCCCGAGAGCCTCCAATGGGGCGACTAGAATCCTATGTCGCGTTGCGTCCTTTACCGGGATTGACCCACAGTGGAGCCAGGCACCCAAAGTGCGGCGCCGAAAATGCACAGCCCCAGCATGAACACGCCGGCTAGCGCAAAACTCCGGCGAATTCCTGTGTGCTGAGTCAGCAGGCACGTCGCCGTGCAGAGCCCAATGGCCAGCAAAACCGCGCCAAAGAGAGGGACCAGGATATCGCTCAATTGCCACAAGGCGGCCGCCAGCGCGGCAATGATCACGATTATCAGCTGCCGCGCGGCAAATCTGCCGAGCGTCAACCCAGCCCTGCCGGGCTAATCGGGCGATCGATTGAGTTTTAAGATCGGCATTGAAATGACCTCCCGCCGGCCAGGTACTCCCGGTCGATTATCCCAGCACCGTCGAGGCGGCGATTGCCCATGCCGCGGCTATTGGCGCCACCAATCCCGGGATGATGCGTAGCGCAAAGGCGCGGGAGCCTGCGCCGATGGCCATCGCAATCTTCGCCAGGGCGTTGCTCGTCAGCGCCGCGAGGATTGGTAGGACAGCCTCTTGCGGCGTCATTTTCGCCGAGGCAGCCAAAGAGGCGACCGAAATCGACGCAGAATGCGCGTCGACGAAGCCACCAACGGCGGCTCCGACCGTGACCCCGGCCTCGCCAAGCCAGTTTCGCAGCGCCGCCGAAACCAGCAGCATGACGGCCATCATCGCGGCAAATCCGAGGGCTGTCCCAACGCTGAAAGTCCGACCAGGCTCTGCTGCGGTGAGCCCGGCTGGGGTCGCGGCGCGTAGGGCAAAGGCCAACCCATAGAGCGCTGCCACAATGGCGCCCGCAGCCAGTGCTGGCGCCATCAGAAGAAGGGTTGAACGGGTGATGGTCGCAAGCAGCAGAGCTAGCTGAATAAAGGTTGCAACGCTGGAAAACGCAGCCCCCGCAACCGCCGCCCTCATGCTGGACGGGTCACGCGTTGCCCGACCAGCCATCGAGCCAATTGTTGCCGTGCTGGAGACGAAACCTGCCGCGAGGCCCGCAATCGGCAAGCCAAACCGAGCACCGACGGCTCGGGTCGCGACGTGCCCGCATGCCCCGAGGGCCATGACCAGAATGACCAGAAACCAGACGCTGTGAGGATTGAGCGCCTGCAAAGGCCCCATGTAGCGATCCGGCAATTGCGGCCAGATGATCAGGCTCGCCACCGCGAAGACGAGGCCGTCCGTCATCTCGGCACCGGTCAGGATACGAGTGGCAAAGCCGTGCAATGGCGCTTTTGCAGCGAAGATAACAGCAACCGCGGCGCCGAGACCGGCGGCAAGGCCGGTGTCCGACATCGCCAAGCCTCCGAGCAGCGGCGTTGCAAGCAAGCCGATTTCGGTCGTCAGGCCCGGGTCGTCGTCATGCGCGCGGGAATATGACAACGCCGTAAGCAGCGACACGCCGGTCGTCGTAACCGCAAGAAGAGGCCAACTTCCAAGCTGCACTGAGAGGGCGCCCAACAGGGAGGCCAGCGTAAAAGTCCTTACGCCTGCGGGACGGCGAGCGGGACCCGCGCCTTTGGATCGTTCTCGTTCCAGGCCGATCAGCAGGCCGAGGCCGAGCGCCACGACCATTCCAAACCACGGTTCCGGGGTCATGTCTTAACAGCCAAACGGCCGTGTTTTGGAGACCTCATTTCCCGGGCGCTTTCTGCCGGTTAACATGGCGGTGACGAGGTTTTCGCGGCGTATCACGCTTGCGAGACCCACGCCCAGGATGTGAAGGATAATGAGCCCAAGCGTAATGTTCGCGAGCGTGCTGTGGAGTTCGCCGACGATACTCTCGCCGCCCTTACCCTCGCGGCCTTCAGAGCGGACTTCGTCCTGCTCCGTGAACGCTGGCGTCGTCACCAGACCGGATGTGTGTGCGAGCCGCCCTTTGCCCATGTCGCCGTAGCCGACCAGCCCGTTGCCAACCGTACCCGATAGGCACACCAGCAGCGCCACGACCATTGCGGCTCCGATCGGGCTATGACCGATATAGCGGCGTGCGTGGCCTCGGACGAAATCGCCAAAAATATCTCAACGCCGACATTGGGCTGTAGGCGAAATCGTCAAAGCGGGCATGCCTCGTGCCAATCACACTCCATACGATGCGGACTGCCACGATTACCCCCACGATGTAACAGCTCCAGACATGGAGTAAATCGGGACCACCGCTTTCCTCTTCGCCGCTGAGATATGCGGTGGCAAATGTAGCCACCAAAGCCCAATGCCCGTATCGCACCAGCGGGTCCCACACCTTGACCCATGTTTTATCGATGGTTTGCGCCATTGTGGTTCCCCGTTGAAACCGCTTCTCCCGATGAAGGGGCGTAGAGTCTGCATTGGCATGAGCGGGATGTTCGCGTCTGTAGAAGTAAGCATCCCAATCTCAGCCAAATGAGGGGATAGCGTTGGGTGTCATGTAGACAACGCGATGGGTGAACGGGCCAGGAACGTCGGCGTCTTCAGACCGTGGTCGGTGATTGTGGCACGCCGGATGTTTGTGGGAAGCGTTCTGTGGACGGGAAAGCAGCCCTTGGACGGATGGTGGCGGAACCGTCCAGAGATCGGGCGGTTGCGGGACGACCGAACGAAATAAACGCTGTTCACCTTGGTTCTGGCCTAGCGTTGTCTGCATGACACTCGACGCTATGCCCTCTAATTGGCGGGGGACTGCATCACCGATGCGGCGTACCCGTCGCTCGCCATGAGCGTGATCTCGTCTGGACCGCTCCACGTTAACGTTGTTGTTCCCTGAAGCTTGCTTGTGTGGGTCGGCGGACCGTGCCGCTTCATCAGCCAGGCCTTAAGGGCTTCATTCTGCGACGAGTCACTTGGCCGATAGGCTACCATCTTGAGGCCGCCGGTTACGGTGTCGAAGGCGAACTGCACTTTCACTTTGAGGGTACCGTCAGTGAACACCCCCTCCGCTTTACGGGTTAGGTTCAGCTCCTCGCTTTTGACTTCCTCAGCCACCGGCAGAACCGACACGCTCCCCGCTGACGCTCTCGCGATCTGCTCAGACGTCATTCCCCACTTCGCGTATTCCCAGTCTGCTTTTGCGGAGCCGCAGGCCAGACCGGCGAGGCAGGCAATCAGGATTGAGGTGCGACGCATGGGAACTCCGATGCCAGAGACGAAATCAGTGTTTATGCTGGCACCTGGTGATGGCCATCAGGACCAGGACGGGCCTGGAAGGCGGCTCCAGACTATTGCGGCAGCATGGTAGCTGATTAAAGGAGATCAGGCACCAGCAGCGAGGCCGCATGAGGCCCCTCCTTGGATCGTTGACGTGCAACCGCGCGCCGTTTGGGTAGACCTCAGCGGCACGCCGACAGGGAGCACTTTCTCCGTGCCATTAGGATCGCCTTAGGCATCTGGAACGATAGCGTCCTCGGGATCTAGACCCTCTTGGAGCAAAAGAAGCTCTGAAATGCATTGCCGGTTCCGTTGCTACCGGATCCCCAGGTAGGTGTCGTAGCCGACAAAACCGGGGTCGCGCCGCTTGCGGACCTGGGCGGCGGAGATGGTGGCCTCAGCCATGGTTTCGAAGCAGAGATAGTCGAGGTCGCCCTGCTGCGCGTTGAGCCGCGCCGGTTCAATTCGATCGCCCCACCATGCGGACCCGGTGCCGATGCGGATGCTTGCCGTGATAAATGACTCCTCGAAGCCAAATATTGAGTCAGACGTTCAGGTAGGCGAGTTTCGCGCCGGCCTGTTCCCAATCGCAGGCAACCAGCCGCCCGGTCGACGATAGGGTGATGTAGGCGGTGCGCAGGTCAGTCCCGCCGAAGCAGATATTGGTAACCCAGCGATCCGGCATCGGCACATGGCGGACTAACCGTCCGTCTGGCGAAATGACGGAGATGCCGCCATTGACCAGGGTGCCGATGCAGATATTACCGGCCGCGTCCACGGCCAGGGAGTCGAAGCGCTGGAAGCCGATGCTGCCGGTGACGAGCCGTCCGCCATGCGGCGAGGGCCAGGGCTGGCGGCGGATCTCGCCGGGCGCTTCGAGATCAAACGCCCACAGCCGCGCCGTCTCCGTTTCGGCGACATACAGCGTCGTCCCGTCGGGCGAGAGGCCGATGCCGTTCGGCGTGACCATGGGGAAGGCTATTTCGCGGATCATGCTGCCGTCGGCGCGGGCGTAGCAGACCGCGCCGCGGTCGGTGTCGCGGTGCCGCGCCTTGCCGAGGTCGGTAAAGTAGAAGCCGCCGTGCCGGTCGAACACCAGATCGTTAGGGCCGCGCAGCTGCGCTTGGTCACTTCGCGTGTAGAGCATCTCGATGGCCCCGGTGGCGAGATCCACCCGCTCGATCCGGCCGCCGCTGTAGTCGTCGGCCTGCAGGATCGGCCGCAGCCCAGTCTCGTCGTCGGTCCAACGGAAACCGCCATTGTTGCAGATATAGCACTTGCCGTCGGGTCCGATCGCCGCGCCATTGGGCCCGCCGCCAAACCGGGCAATGACATGCTGGGTCCCATCTTGTTGCACGCGCAGCAGGGTGCGGCGCTCGATCTCGACGAGCAGGATCGATCCGTCCGGCATGGCGACCGGTCCTTCGGGGAAACGCAGCCCATGCGCGATCTCGCGGATATTCATCCTTAGGCTCCTAGCTCATGTGACGGAACAATCCGTTGCGCGCGCAGCTGCTCGAACTGGCGATCGAACATGCGGGAAGTGCTCTCGAACCCATCAAAGCCGTGTTCGCGGTAGAGTACCTTCTGCAGCCCGTAGCGCGCGAGCATGCCCGCCCAGAGTATGGCGCAGCCGATCAGTCCATGCGTGCCAGCGATCGGCACCGTTTTTCGAACCACTGGTGGTTCTTCCCGTTTCCCGATCATGCTGACGATGGTGGCGGGCTTCCATGCCCCGCCCGAATGATGACGGCGTCGAGAGCGGTGCAGCCCGCACCGGCGCTTCCGAGCAGCATCGGGTTGATGTCGAGGCTGACGATGGCCGGGTCGTCCAGCATCAATCGGCCGACCGCGACGGCGGCAGCAGCGAAGGCGGCGATATCCATCGGCGGCTCGCCGCGCACGCCGCGCAGCACTGGCGCGACCCGCAAGCCCCCAACCGCTGCCTCGACGTCGGCGCGGTCGAACGGCGGCAGCAGCAGTACGGTGTCTGGCATGGCCTCGACATACTTTCCGCCATCGCCAAGCAGCACCAACGGGCCGAAATTGGCGTTGCGCGAGCCGCCGATTAGCATCTCGCGCCGGCCGCTCGCCATGGCGGCGACCAGTACGCCATCGAAGCGGAAGCCGCCCTGCTCGAGGATGCGGCGGCAATCGGCAAAGGCGGCGCGAACGGCGGCAGCGGTGGCGAGGTCCAGGCGGACCAGGTCGTGCTCGGATTTATGCGCGAGGTCGGCGGAACAGCCCTTGACTACAACGCGCGGCCCGAGCGCGCGCCATGCCGCCTCGGCTGCCTCTAGCGTATAGCATAGAAGATGCTTGATGACCGGGATGCCGGCGGCTTCTAGGTGGGCAAAGCTGTCGGCCTCATTGAGCAGGGCGGCTTCGCCGGCTCCGAGGCTGGCTAGCGCCCAGGCACGCGCGGGCCGTGCCCGGGCTTGGGCGATCAGCGCATGGTGGCGGATGAAGCCGTCTAGCGCCGCGACCGCGTGGGTCTCATAGGGGAAGACCGGTAGCCCGGCCGCTTTGAAATGCTCGGCGACCATCGATTGCGGCGCGGTAATGGTTAGCGGCTTGCCAGTCTGCTCGGCAAAGGCCGCGGCGTCGCGCGCAAACATCGGCACGTCGTAGGCGGCGCCGGCGACGGGGATGCCGATCATGAAGGCGTCAGCCGCCGGATCGCTGGCGAGGATCGGCAGTATCTTGCTGAACAGCGCGCTATTGGTCAGCAGGGCCGCGGTGAGGTCTATAGGATTGGTGGTCGTGGCGAAGCTCGGCAGCACGCTTTGCAGCCCGGCGCGCGTGTCGTCCGCCAGAACTGCCATCGTCATACCGGCATCGACTGCTGCATCGGCGGCCATGACGCAGGTGGCGCCGGAGTTGCTGATCACCACCAGCCGGCCGCCTTTTGGTGTCCAGCCCTTCAAATAAAGCGCGGCAGCGTCGACCATCTCGGCCGTGTCGCGCACCCGGCGGATGCCGTGCTGGCGCATGAACGCATCGACGACGCGATCCTCGTCGGCCAGGGCGCCGGTATGGGAGCGGGCTGCGGCCTGACCGGCGGTAGTACGACCGGGCTTAAGGAGGATGATCGGCAGGTTACGCGCGTTCGCCACGCGTGCGGCCTCGGCCAGATGGTGCGGGTCGGCAATGCTCTCGAGGTAGAGCAGCAACAGGCGGATGTCGGGGTCCCCAGCCACCGCGATGGCCAACTCGGAGGCGGTCACGTCGCAATCGTTGCCAGTGGCGTGCGAGTGGCGGATGCCGATGCCCTGGGCGCGCAACAGGCCGTAGGGCACCACACTCATGGCGCCGCTCTGACTTACGATGGCCACCGGCCCGTCCTTGGGCGGTACCTCGGTGTACATGGAGGAGAAGCTGGCGACGGCACCGGTGGCGAAATTCGCCAAACCCTGCGAGTTCGGGCCAATCAGCCGCAACCCGTGGCTGCGGGCGCGGGCGGCCATCTCCCGCTCCTGCTGCTTGCCGCCTTCGGTCTCGCCGAAGCCGGAGGCCATCATGATGGCGATCTTCACGCCCGCGGTGGCGCATTCCTCGACGGCCGCAACGGCGAACGCCCCGGGCACGGCGATGATGGCGACGTCCGGCGCCTCCGGGACCGCTTCCAGTGACTTGAAGCACGGCAGGCCCTGGATTTCGGTCCGGTTCGGGTTGATCGGGAAGATCCGACCGCGGAAGCCGAAGCGGCGTAGATAGTCGACCGGGCGGCCGCCGATCTTATTAGGGTTGTCCGAGGCGCCGAAGATGGCGATCGAGCCGGGGTCAAAAACGAGTTTTAGATCGGTGGTCATGGCCGTTGCTCGCAATAGGGAATGGTGTGAGCGGCGAACGGCACGAAGCGCGTCGTCACGGCGTCGCCAATGCCGACATCGTCCGCCGCGTGCGTCATGGCGCAGAAGCCCTCGTTCAGGTCCACCCGTGCGATGCGATAGGGCGTCAGCGCGCGGAGTTCCGGCGAAGGCGCGCGGGTGACTGTGGTGATCGCCTGGACGACGCCCTGCCCGGCGGAAGTGAGCGTTTGTGGCTCCAGGTTGCCGCAGCATGGGCAGAACCCGCGGGCGAAATACCAGACGGCATTGCATGACGGGCAGCGTTGGTAATCAAGGGCGGGCTGCCCCGCGGTCCAGCCGGTCATGCCGTTTGCTCCAGCCAAAGAGTGACATGCGACGACAGGACGCCGCCATCTCCATGCAGTAGTGCCACCGAGGCGTCCCGCACCTGGCGCGGCCGGTCATCTGTAACTGCGTCTCGACCAGGTGCGCCATGGCACCGGCCACGCCGCAATGGCCGTACGAGAGCAGGCCGCCATGGGTGCTGAGTGGCATGTCGCCGTCGCGGCCGAAAGAGCCCGCGGCCGCGGGGCGCCAGGCCGAGCTCCTCGAGCAAGATCGCCAGCGTGATCGTGAAGCTGTCAAAAACTCCGGCGTTGCGGACATCCGACAGCGCGACCGTGTCGCCTAGCCTGGCGCGCGACGCAGCCAGGGCGGCGCCGAACGGGCCGAAGCTCGGGGCGGCGGAGATGTGCTGGTGCGAGTGGGCCTGGCCGGCGCCGCGGATGCGCACTCCAGCGGCGCCGGTCCGCTCGCGGCTGATGACGATTGCGGCGCCGCCGTCGGAAACCGGGCAGCAATCGAGGATCCGCAACGGTTCT
>JANONC010000238.1:0-16709 GCA_031420655.1 Rhodospirillales bacterium
AACCCCGCCGCCTTCCACCCCGATACCAGCCCCCGGTGGCCGGCCCCGTCCACCGGCCCCTCGAACCCGTCCGCAATATTAAAAGCCTGCGTAAACCCGTGCGCCTGCGCTAGTTGCGCGGCGGCCACGCTGCGGACGGCGCTGCGGCACAGGAAGTACACCGGGGCGTCGGCCTCGATCTCCGCCGCGCGCAACTGGTCCATGAAATGGCCATTCACCTGGCCCGATGGAAACAACTGCCACGGGATCAATACCGGGGCCTGGCCCGTCGCCGACAGGTCTGGCAGGCCGACATAGGTCCATTCGGCGTCCGTCCGCACATCCACCAGGCGCGCGCGCGGGTTGGCCAGCAGCGCTGCGTACACCTTGGCCGGGGCCACGTTTTCTACCATGCTCACTCTCCTGTCAGTTGCGCGATCAGCGCCTCGAACCCGGCCAGATGGTCGTCCATCCGCAAATGCCGCTCCGCAAACTGCCTTGCCCCGTGCCGTAGCGTCGCCGCACGCACCGGGTTGTCCAGCAACGCCAGCACGCGTTCTGCTAGCAGCACTGGGTCCAGGCACGGCGTCAGTACGCCCGTCACGCCATCCTCGATAAACTCTTGCACCGGTGCCGTATCGCTGGCCACGATCGCGCAGCCGCACGCCAGCGCCTCCCGCAGCGACCATGAGGCGACGAACGGATAGGTCAGGTACACATGCGTGTCCGACCGCTGCAGCAGCTGCACGAACAGGGCGTAATCCACCCGGCCCGGGAAGCACACCCGCGCCGGGTCGAGCGGCCCCGTTTCGGCCAGCATGAACGCCCGCCAGGTCTGATCCACCAGCCGCGCGCCATAACTGACGCCGTCGCCGCCAATCAGGACGATCTTCACATCGCGCCGCGCTGCCAGCAGCCGCGGGATGGCGCGCATGATGGTGTGAAACCCACGATACGGCTCCAGGTCGCGGGCGACGTAGGTGATGAGCGTATCCCCCGGCTCGATCACCATGTTGCCCACGGTAATGGACCGCGTGCGCGCCAGCGGGTCCGGCCGGCATAGATCGAGGTTCACGCCCTCCGCCAGGCGCGTGATGCCAGGCTGCGCCCAGGCCGGGTAGGTTTCATGCTGGAACCGCGTCGGCGTCTGGCCGTGGCCCGGATTGTTCAGCGCAATGAGGTTGACCGCGTTCTTGGCCCGCACGCGCGGCAGCAGGACGGGTGCAGTCGGAAACTCCGGATCGAAATTCACGTCGCCGCAATCCGTACGGTAATAAAACTCGAAATACCCAAGCAGCGGTACGCCGGGATAGACGTCCTGCATGTTGAGCAACTCACCCCAGCCGTGATGGCCGATGATGATGTCGGGCGTAAAGCCGAGGCGCTTCAGCGTCGACGCGGTGTCCGCCACAAGGTGCGCGCGCAGCGTAGCCTGCTCGAACTCCTGCACATCGCTGAATGTGTTCGGTCGCAGCGGGCCGGGCCCTTTGTAGGTAATCTTACGAACGCCCGGCAGCGCGTTTGGGTTGTCTTCCGTGATGAAGAATATGTCGTGCCGGCCGGTCTGGCTGAGGTGCCGGACCAGGTGCAGGTACTGCGCCGGAAAGTTTTGATGGACAAAAAGGAACCGCATCGGCGTGATTGGGCCAGACAGGCCTCAGCGGCGTCGCGTGGTGGCCGGCGTGCGCTTGGCAGGCACCTTTTTCACCGGCTTGGCCGGGGCCGCATCCGCCACCGGTGCGGCCACCTTTTTAGTTTTTAGGGTGCGTCCGGCCGCCTGCCCCTTTACAGGGGGCTTGCGCGACGGCTTAGCGGTTACAGCCGCGCGGGGCAGTAGCTCGACCCGAAACGCTTCCAGGGCCGACAGACTCGGGGCTTCGAGTAGCGCGCCGTCCATCACGGGCGGCAGGGCCGTGCCGTCCACGAACGTACACTCCACACGCACGCTGAAGCGCTCGGCCGCATCGCCACGCAGACGGACGCGCAAGCCCAGCAGCGGCAAGGACATGCCCCGGCTGCCGCAAAACTGGCCGCCTTCGCTCCAGGGCGATAGCCAGCCGCGGCCCAGAACGCCCTGATATTCGATGTCAGCCAGCGCGATGCCGCCATGAGGGGCCATGCCGAACCCCTCGATCCACCGCTTGCTGCCACGCTCGCCAATCCAGGCGCCCATCTGGCCCCCGACGTCACCCACGCCGTAGATATGGGCCGAGACCTCGGGTATGGCCGGCTCGGGCGACACTGATTGCTCCACAGCCGGCTCCGGCTGGGCGGGCGCATCGGGCGTGAGGCGGATGACCTGAAGTTGCGGGGCGGCATGGCCGCTGCCGGGCAACTCGTAGATCGTGACCAGCACTTGCGCCGGACCGCCCGTGATGCGGATGAGCGACGCGTCGCCGGCACCGGCTAGCCAGCCGCCGGCACCGAATCCGGCTAGCTCCACAAGTCCAGCATAGCCGTTCGCCGCCGGGGGCGCGCTGATGCGCACGCCAGGTAGGCCGGACTGGGCATCGGCCGGTGCCGTGCCGGGACTTTGAAAGACGCAATACGCCCCAGCGTCGAGCGCCATGAGGCGGCCGGTGACCGTAAGCTCGGTAATCGCCTGCTGGGTGGCGTGCGGGGCGGCGTCGGACATTGCGATCTCGGCTTTGCTAGTAAGGTTCTGTCCTATGCCGCGCCGGGTCGATGGCTGCAAGCAGGGCGTCGTTGATGGCAGACGCGGGCAGCCCGAGCGGGAGCAGCAT
The DNA here is from genome assembly GCA_031420655.1 of Rhodospirillales bacterium. GTDB lineage: Bacteria > Pseudomonadota > Alphaproteobacteria > Acetobacterales > Acetobacteraceae > JANPPS01. Next base: position 2,724 of record JANONC010000238.1, read on the forward strand.
GCCGCGGCCGTTGGCCCGGATGCGTTCGGCCGGCGCGCCCAGGTCGAACGCCGCCGCGTGTAGCCCGGCCTGCCACGCGGCGGTCAGGGCATAGCACCATGTTTCCGGCCAGATGGAAGGCACAAACGCCAGCGCCGCCCCTTGCGCCCGGATAAGCGCCTCGGCCTCCAGCTCCGTATACGGGCCCGTGACCCACACACCCGCCGCAATGAGCGCGATGTCGTCGATGGAATAGCCCACGACAACGAACTCCAGCGGCAACGTCCGCGCCCGGGCGTCCAACGCGCAGGCCAGCAGCACATCGTACCCTTTTTCGACCCCGATCGCGCCTGGCACAACGATGCGTGGCCCGCGGACGGGCGCGGGTGGGCACGGGGCCGGGTCCGGTTCCCACGGCGTCACGACCGGCACCACACCCGGGAAATGCCGGCCGATGCGCCGCGCGGCGTCGTGAGAGGGGGCGCTGACCCGGCCCGCCAGGTCCATCGCCGAGCGCGCGAGCAGCGCCTCCATCGTGATGGTTTCCTCCAGCTTCGTGCCGAGCTGGCCAACGCAGGCCGTGCATCCCGCCACATCCGGCTCACCACAATACCGGCGGCCTGGCCCGGTCAGCGCGATCTGCTGGCAAAACGCCGCGTAGTCGTGCAGCACGGTGTGAACCGGCACACCGAGCTCCCGCGCAAGGTCCAGCACATCGGGGGCATGGCCCCGGCGGTGATGCAGTTCGATGTGCATCACACCGTCGTCGCGCAACAGGGCAGCCGGGCTGTCGCCGGGGCGGTAGCGCAGCGCGGGATAGCGGCCGGGCGCCGCGCCGTCCTGCACCATCAGGCCAGGCCGCAGCACGATGGCGCGCAGGCCCTGCTTGGCCAGGGTGGCGCAGCGGGTGGCCACGGCGCGATCCACCCCGCCGCCGCCCGCATGCGTAATCAGCACCACCGCCCCCGGCCGGCGTCCATCTGCCCAGCGCCGCGCATCCATCCGCTGGCGTGCCGGGGCCAGCGGATCGGCCGCCACAAATGCGGCGATGGCAGCGTCGTAGCCCGGATGCAGCCGGTTCAGCAGCGCCAGGTTGCGCCGCAGCAGGTGCACGCGCCCGGTCCCGAAGGACTGGCCGCCCACGTGCCCCACGAACACGCCCAACGCCGCCACGTGCCGCCAACCCGCACGCCGCGCGCGCCAGCACCAGTCGTTTTCCTCACCATAGCCCTGTGCGAACGCGTCCTCACGCAGCAGTCCCACCTGCTCCAGGCAGTCTCGGCGCAGGTACATGCAAAAGCCGATTCCGGTCGGAATATTCATAACCGCCTCATCGTTGGCGGCCTGCGCCAGGCGGTCCCAATCGGCCGTTGCTGCCGCGCCGGGCACCGGGTTACCGCCCGCCAAATCCGGCACACTCAAGATCGTCGCGTCGTTCGAAAGCGGCGTGGCGCTGCCGATATCCGGCCCGGCATGCGCCGCCACCCGCAACCGGCCGAGCCAGCCCGGCGGCACCAGCGTATCGCTGTTCAGCAGCACGACATCCCGCCCCGCGGCCAACCGGATGCCCACATTGGCCGCTTCTGGAAAACCTACATTGTCCAGAAGGCGCGTGATCTGGATGCGGTCACCAAACGACGTGAGCGCCGCGCCCATGCCCGGCCCGGGTGAGGCGTCGTCGATCACCAGCACCGGTACATCGTCAGGCACCGTCGCCAGCACGGAGGCAAGGCACGCCCGCACATGGTCCAGGCCGCCATGCACTGGGATGACGATTGCCACGCCAGTGGCCGGCGGTATGCGGCGGCGGCGCGTGACGGGCCGGGCTGGCGTACGGATCAGCGGGCTGCCCAGCACGTGGCGCCCCTGCGCATCGCGCACCGCCACCCGCTTGGCGCCGGGCAAAGCCACCGCGAACCGCCGCGGCCGGAACAGCCCGGACTGACCATCGAGCGGCGCCGTCGCCTCGATCTGCAACAGCATGCCATCCGCCTCGATCGTGACGACAGCTGGATGCGCTGGGTCGGCCGGGTACCACGCCCAGCCCGCTATGCCATCCCGGGTCCAGTCCGCGAACGCCTCAAGCCGGGTCAGGGCAACCGGCAGCGGGGAGCCCACCAGCGGACCGTCTGGGCCCACGCACTCCACCTGCTGCGCGCCGGCCCAGCCTGGCGGTAAGCGGCGGCCGGTCGGCGCGCCATCGAGCGAAATGCGCGTCCCGTCCGGTGCCGCAACGGTGCCGCCGATCAGCAGCCCGCACCAATTGCCGGGTGCGATGGCCTCCGCCAGCGCCGGGTCCGGGACCGCGGTTTGCAATGCCCGCGTCAGCGCCGCCCGCGCCGCGCTGGATTGCCCCAAAACGTAGTAGCACGTCGCAAGTCCGGGTTGGGCCGCGCTGGGGGCCACCAGGGCCAGCGCCTCAAAGTATGCCGCCGCCGCCGCCGCGTCACCCGCTTGCAACGTGGCGGCGGCCAGCGCGGCAAGGGCGAGCGGGTCCGTGGGCGATAGGCGATGCACGCGCTGCAACCAGCGTAGTTTATCCGCCGGGTTCATCACATCCTGGCTGTGCCGCCAGGAATGGGCCAGCGTCTCCTGCCAGGTGGGCTCCGCCATCAGGCGGCGGGCGCGGGCTGTCCTGCCAGCTGCGCCAGGTCGCGCCCGGCCTCGGCCAAGCCACCTGCCTGAGCGAATGCCAGGTAACGCTCCGCCCGGGCCACATCCGTCTCACCCGCCAGGCCGCGCGCCAGGTACCGGCCCAGCATCATGCTGGCATAGTGGTGGCCACGGTCGGCCGCCCCTTGAAACCAGCGTTGCGCCGCCACCCGGTCCGCCGGCACGTCATGCCCGCCGCCCAGCAGGGCACCGAGGGCGAACATCGCCCCCGCATGATCCTGTGCCGCCGCCCGCTCGAACATCGCCTGCGCCCCGGCCTGGTCGCGGGGGCCGCCCCGGCCGTTGACCATCATCTCGGCCAGCGCCACCTGCGCATCCGCCATGCCGGCCTCGGCCGCCTGCGCGATCCAATCCCGGCCCGCAGCCAGGTCCTGCGGCACGCCGCGCCCGTCGGCCAGCATGCGGCCATACCAATAGCGCGCGTTCACGACGCCTTCTGCCGCGCGCCTCAGCCAATGGGCAGCACGCGTGTCATCCCGGTCCACTCCCACGCCCTCGGCCAGACAAACGCCGAAATTGAACGCGGCCGTCAGGTCGCCGGCGGCAGCCGCCTGTTCGAACCACTCGCGCGTGCGTACCCGGTCCTCCGGCGCGCCGACGCCGGCCAGCGCCAGGTTCGCAAGGTCGGTCTGCGATTTGGCATCACCGTGCTCGGCCGCGATGCGAAACCAGCGCGCGGCCTCATCCGGATCGCGCGCGATGCCGGCCCCGGTCAGGTGCAGCATGCCCAGCGCCCGGGCCGCCATGCTGTGCCCCTGCTCGGCCGCGCGGCCGAACCACGCGGCGGCTTCGGCATAGTTAGGGGGCAGGTCGCCACCCTTGGCGTACATGTCGCCGATCAGTGCCGCGGCCTCCGCATCGCCTGCCAGCGCCGCGCGGCGCAGCCAGCTTTCGCCCAGCACAGGATCACGCGGAACGCCCCGCCCTTCCAGCAGCGCCAGGCCGTAGCGGGCCTGGCCCGAGCGTACGTTCCGCTCCGCCGCCTGTTTGTACAGCGCCGCCGCAGCCGTCAGGTCGCGCTCTACCCCGACGCCGAGCGCCGTCATCTCACCCATCAGGAACACGCCCATCGGCAGCCCGGCCTGCGCCGCCTTGGCCATCTCCACCGCGGCAGCGGCTTTCTCCTCATCGGTCTGTGCAGTACGCATCATTGCCAAGCCTAAGCCCAGCGCCCCTTGCGGTGACCCGGCGGCTGCGGCCTTGCGATACCACTCATCCGCGGCCGGCACATCGCGCCCAGCCTCTGGCCCCGAGGTCAGGATGTAGCCCACTAGTGCCATCGCGTCCGCCACCCCGGCGCCGGCCGCACGCTGGCCCCAATGCAACGCACGGGCAAAGTCCGCGCCCAGCGCCGTGGTGCCGGCAAATAGCCCCGGGTCGTTCGGGCCGGTCATTCCCGTCAGGTACAGCGCCGCCAGCACCGCTTGCGCCTCCGTATGGTCTGCCGTCGCCGCACGCTCCAGCCACTCTGCCGCCGCGACCCGGCTTGGTGGCACGCCCGCGCCATCAATATCGGCGCGGCCGACGCGGAACTGCGCCTCCACGACGCCCTTCTGCGCCAGACGGGCAAGCATGGGGAAGGCGCGCACCGCCTGCCCCTGCTCCATTTTACGGATCGCGCGCTTCAGCCGTGCCTGCGCGAATACCGCCGATTTTAGGCGGTCAAACAACTCAGCCATGATGGTCCTTAAGGCTCGCGCATCCCGTCCATCGCCACCGGCAGGACGCGGCTAAGCAAATAGCTCCACAACGTACGCTCGCCCACCTTGATGTCTGCCGTGACCGGCATACCCGGCCCCACGCGGAAACCGGCCGGCGTGTCGTGCAACTTGACGGTGTCGATCGACACGCGGCTGCGATAGAAAGACTGTCCCGATGGTGAGGTCGCGTTTTGCGTCACCCCGCGCTGCCGCTCTTCCGGATTAGATGTGAAACTGTCCGGGCTGACAAACCGCACCCGGCCTTCGGCGGAGCCATATTGCGTGGCGGGGAATGTGTCGAATTTGATCGTGACCGGATTGCCCGTGTGCACAAAGCCCGAATCTAACCCGGCCACGTTAACCTCAACCTCCAGGACTGCATCCAGAGGTGTCAGGCTCATCAACTGCTCACCCGATTGCAAAACAGCACCGGGACTTACCTTGGCGATCGATTGCACGATGGACGGCTGATCCGCAACCAGTGTCACCAGCGTGCGCCGCAGCGTGGCCTTGTTTAGCTGCTCCCGCGCGTCGCTCAGCTTGCGGCCTTGCTCGGTCAGTTCCTGGCTGACTTGGCCGCGCCATTGCTGGTTGTACCCGTCCCGCTCGGCCTGCATCGCCTGCAGGTCACGCGCCGCCTGCACGACTTGTGCGTTAGAACTATCCAGCCCGCGTTGGGCCTCGATCACCTGCGATTGCGCTTCGAGCAACGCAAGCTGGCTGCCGACCTTTAACTTCTCAAGCTCTGCCCGCTTGGCCTGCACGTCCTTCAGCACCGCCAGCTTTTGCGTGAAGCCCAGCCGGTCCGACACGGCCCGCTGCACCTGACTTTGCAGGCTGCTGATCTTTTGCGTGTAGTTCTCGTTCTTGAACCCACGCTCCGCCTGACGCTGGGCAAAGATCGCCCCCTGCAACACGGCGATCGGGGTTGAATCGGCCGGATGGAACAGCACGCCATCCGCTTCGGCCTGCAACCGGCTGACCTCCGCATCCAGGCTCGCGACTTGGGATTGCAAGGCTGACAGGTCGGCGATCGCAAAGGTCGGGTCCAGCCGCGCGAGCACGTCGCCCTTCTGTACCACCTGCCCCTCCCGCACATCCACACTGCGGACGATTGCGGTCTCCAGCGGCTGCACGACGCTGGTGGCGGTCAGCGCCACGACCTTGCCGCCTGCCGTCACGACCTTGTCGATTGGGATAAAATACGCGGCTCCGAAACACAGCGCTACCAGCGACACGACGGCCCACACTGTCCCTCGCGTCCCGGGTAGCGCCCGCACGTGGCTCAGCGCTGCCGTCGGTGAATGGAACTCGAGCAGGGTGGGAAGCGTGATGGCGTTGGGCGGCTCCTGCTTCGTGATCGTCAGTTCACCCATGGGCTAGTCTCCCTGCGCGCCGGCTGGCATGGCGACGGGGGCCGCTACCGGCACGATCGAGCGGCCCATGCCGCCGTTCAGGTGCCGGTTCTGTTGCGCCCACAGCATGCGGTAGATACTGCACCGCTCCAGCAACGTTGCGTGTGGTGCCATATCGACCACCTTGCCGCGATCCATGACCAGGATCAGGTCGCAATCGATCAGCGATGACAGCCGGTGCGAGACGATTACCATGGTCCGCCCCTTACCCAGCCGGGTCAGGTTTGCGTTAACCAGCGCCTCGCTTTCGGGGTCGAGCGCGCTGGTCGCCTCGTCCAAAATCATGATGCGTGGGTCGGCGATGACTGCGCGCGCGATCGCCAGGCGCTGCCGCTGGCCGCCGGACAAGTTCGCGCTGCCCTCTTCGATCCAGGTGTCGTAGCCGCCGGGCAGCCGCTCGATAAACTCCTCCGCCCCCGCCAGACGGGCCGCGCGCACCACGTCGTTCAGCGTCAGGCCCGGCCGCCCGGCCGTGATGTTGTCGCGCACCGTGCCGCGGAACAGGAAGTTGTCTTGGAGCACCACGCCAAAGCTACGCCGCAAATGCGTAAGATTGATCTCCCGCAGCTCGATCCCGTCGATTTTGAGGAAGCCGGAGTACTCGCGGTTGATACCCTGCAACAGCCGGGTCAGCGTGCTTTTACCCGAGCCGCTGCGCCCCACCACGCCGAGCATGGTGCCAGCCGGCAGGTCGAAGCTGACCTTCTCCAACGCCGGATTGGCAGAGCCCGGGTAGGTGAAGCTCAGCTCTTCGAACGAAATAGCGCCGGCGAATTTGGGCCGCATGCCACCTTGCATCGCCCGCGTCTCGGTCGGGTTGTTCAGCACCAGCGCCACCTGGCCGATGCTGGCGCGCACATCCTCGAAATCCTCAATCAGCCGTGCCAAACCCACCAACGGCTGCGTGACACGGCTGCCGAGCATCATGAATGCCACGAGCCCACCCACGGCGATGCCGGTGTTGTCGCTCATTGCGATGTAGGCGCCGATCATGATGATGCCGCGCTGGATGAAACCCTCGATCGGGTTGATGATCGTCTGCGGCCAATTGGCCAGCCGTCCGACCTGCAGTTTCAGCGCACCGGCCACCGCCGTCCGCTCATCCCACTCCGCCCGGCGTTGCGGCTCTAGCGCCAGTGATTTTACGGTGCGGATGCCGTGCACCGTCTCTACCATGGTGGAGCCCTTATTGGCTTCGGCCGCCGTCAGCTTGCCCATCAGCTTCCGCAGCGCGGGCAGGAAGGCCAGGATCACCAACGCGATCACCCCGGCGCAGACGAGCACGATCCAGGCGAGCGTTGCCTGCATCCAGAACAGGAACGGCAGCAGGAACACCAGCGTGAACATATCCAGGAATGTTCCCATTAGCTTGCCCGTCAGGAACTCACGGATCTTCCACACCTGCATCAGCCGGTAATTCGTCTGACCGGCCGGGTTCTTTTCGAAATAGTCGAGCGGCAAGCCTAGTAGCCGGTCGAAGATATGCATGTTGAGCTTCGCGTCGACGCGGGTGGACACGACCTGCACTAACTCACGCCGGGCATAGCCCAGCCCGGTTTCGTACGCGGCCGTGATGGCCAGAATGACACTGAGCAACACAAGAGTTGAAAGGCTGTGGTGCGTGACGACACGGTCCACGACAGTCATGACAAGCAGCGGTGGCACGATGGTTAGCGCGCTGAGCGCGACGGAGCCCACGCAAATGTCGCGCAGCACGCCCTTTTCGTGCGCGACCAGACCCAACAGCCAGCCGAGCGAGAACGGACGCTCTGCCTCCGACTCGGCGCGGAGCTTACGGACGAGGATGACCTCCCCACCCCAGAGAGCGGCCAACCGCAGGCCGTCGACGGGAACTGGCTGTCCGCCGCCGCCCGGCTCTTGTAGCCAAACGACATCCTTCGATGCGTCGGCCGCAACCATCAACCCGGCCGAGCCGTCGCGGAACAGCAGTACGACCGGAGGTGGCGGATTGGCGGCCCCCTGCAGCTTTAGCAGCTGCTTCCACCGCACACGCTCTGCCTTTGCCCACAATCCCTGATCCCGTGCCCATGCGGCGAGCGATGCCGGCGACGGCACGTCCTCACCGACCTTCGGGCGGAAATCTTCGACCCGAAGGTCGATGCCGTGATGGCGGGCAACAGCCACGAGTGCTGCGAGACGAGCCGTCGTGTGCGTGGCGGCCATGTCCTCAGCCGTCATGCCGGGGCTGGCCGCGCTTAGACCGTCCAATTTGTCACATCCTGCGCCATCTCAACTTCTCCGCCGGTACCATGCAGGCCGGACTGCTCACCGGACAGGTTGGTATCACGTTTCCACTTAACAATAAGTGATTTGGACGACACACGCCACCGTTGCATCATACCATTTGCGCAATGTTAGGCGAATGTTCACAAATGCTTGATCGGCTGCAAACCAAAACATAAGATAGCGTTTACGTGTTAGTACCCGACCCAGAGATGCCGGATTTGGAGTACATTATGAAACAGGCTTTATTTTTTACCGCCGCTGTGTTCATCCCAGCTTTATCAAGCGCCCACGCGGCGGTTGTGAGCAAGACGGTTACGTTCGGACCATCGCTGACGGATTTTACAACCTCAACGCTGACCGTCGCGCCGTTTGACACAACGCTCGGCACCCTCTCCGCGGTCAATCTGACGTTGGGGGCCACGGCGAATGTATCAGGCACAGTGACCAACACGTCGGCGCTGGCCCGGTCCTTTAACGTGTCCACCATCACGGTTGTTACGCTCAGCAGTATGTCGGGGACTAACATCGACGGCCTTACAGTGTCGTTGAACGCCACTCAGGCATTCACAAACCTGACTCCGAATACGACGGCGAACTATGGACCATTCATGCCGAGCAAGACGACGACGGTTGCGGGAACGCCGCTTTCAGCCTTCACGGCTGGTCCGATCACCTTGGTGGCGTCCACAAATTCCTCGTTTGCCGTCGACGGAGCGGGCGGGAACTCGCGGACAACCTTGTCCTCGACGGCTAGCGGGGTGTTGACTGTGGCGTACACCTACAGCGCTTTTGGCAGCGGCAGTCAGCCCGCCTCGGTCCCCGAGCCGGCGAGCATGGTTTTGCTTGGGGCTGGGCTATTGGCAGCTGGGGTCATCCGGAAGCGCGTTTGACAGCAGCATACCGTCGTCGCGGCTCGGTTACATAAACGGCATCTTAGCCGTTTGACCGGGCCGTTGGCCGTTCTACTGTTCCGCCATGGATATCAGACCTGCCGCCAGAGCCGACATTCCCGAAATCCAGGCCATCTACGCGTACCATGTACTGCACGGGGCCGGCACATTCGAGGAGGTGCCACCCTCAGTCGAGGAAATGGTCGCCCGGCACATCGACATTACGGATAAAGACTGCGCATATCTCGTTGCAACCGACGCGACGGGCATACTGGGGTATGCGTACTACAGCCCATACCGCCCCCGCTCCGCCTACCGCTACACGGCGGAAACCAGTATCTACGTCCGTGACGACGTGCGGGGCCAAGGCGTCGGCAAGGCGCTAGTCGCGGCCCTGCTGACCCATGCCGAAGCAGGCGGTTATCGGCAAATGGTGGCCGTGATCGGTGACAGCGAAAACGTCGGCTCGATTGGTGTGCACTCGTCCCTGGGCTTTCACCGTGCCGGGTTGTTGCGCGCGTCGGGACTAAAATTCGGGCGCTGGGTCGACACTGTTTATATGCAACGCGCGCTCGGTCGCGGGGACACGGACTTACCAGGCTAGGCTTTGCGTGCCGGGCAACCGGCTATGCCAGCCGGAACCGTACGGACGCAACGGGGTCCTCTCGCAGCGCGGCGCGCACAGCCGCCTCGTCGGCCGGTGCCGCCAGCACCCGGCTAAACCACGGTACTGCGCCGACGGCCCGGCCCTGAAACAGCGCCGCCAGTCCCATTGCGGCGGGCGAGCGAGCGATGCAGCACGCACACCCGGCCGCATGCACACCGACCCCTGGCGTAAGCGCCGCTTCGCCGTCCCGCAGACTGATTGCAAGTCCGAACCGGACGGGAATACGGGCGTCGATCTGCATGCCACGTGGACATAAGGATAAGTTTATGTCAGTGGTCAAGCCATGGATGCGATGCTCAATGCTCTGCGGGCCTGCGCCGAACCGACCCGGCTGCGGCTCCTCGCGCTTGCCGCACGCGGTGCGTTTTGCGTGGTGGAGTTTACCGAAATCCTGAACCAATCCCAGCCGCGCCTGTCCCGCCATCTGCGCCTGCTGTGTGACGCCAAAGTGCTGGAGCGGGTGCGGGAGGGGGCGAACGTCTGGTTTACGGTGCCGCCCGGCCCCGGCCTCATCCACGAAATTCTGCTGCACTTACCTGACGACCCGGTACTGGAAGCCGACCGCCGTGGTGCCGCCCGCGTACTGGCCGAACGCGCTCGCATCGCCAGCGAGTCGTTTCGCAGAGCCGGGGCAGAATGGGATGAGACGCGCGCCCTAAACCTACCAGCCGACCAAGTGGAGGCAGCGCTGGATGCAGCCCTCGGCAACGGGCCGCAAGGCGACGGCAAATTGGGGCGACTGCTGGACATCGGTACCGGCACAGGCCGGCTGCTAGAGGTGCTGGCGCCGCGCATCAGCCAGGGTTTGGGGGTGGACGCCAGCCGCGCGATGCTGGCGCTGGCCCGCACGCGGCTGAACCGTGCCGGGATGGGCCATTGCAGCGTGCGCCAGGCAGACATGTACCGCCTGCCGCTCGCCGGGCCGTATGACGTGGTGGTGCTGCAAATGGTGCTGCACTACGCCGAAGATCCGGCTGCCGCCGTGCTGGAAGCCGCGCGCGTGCTGGCCGATGGAGGCCAGCTGGTGGTTGTGGATCTGGCCCCCCATGCCCGCACGGACCTGACCGATCGGCTCGCCCATCGCTGGCCCGGCTTTTCCGACGCGCAAATGCAGGATTTGCTGCACGAGGCCGGTCTTGTCACCGCACCGCCCACCTGCATCGCAGGACCGTTCGAAGTGCTTATCTGGCGGGGTCACTCCGCTGCCGCACCCGCCATTCTGGAGACTACATCCATGCTGGATTTCATTAAATGACCCGGCCCCATCTCCTCGATGCGCTGCGCGACCAGGTCCTACTATGCGACGGCGGCATGGGTAGCCGCGTGCAAGCGCTGACGCTCGATGTCGAAAAAGATTATTGGAATCAGGAGAACTGCACTGAAATCCTGACGCTGAGCCGCCCGGACCTGATCCGTGACATCCACCGCGGCTACTTCGCGGCCGGGGCGGACATGGTGGAGACCAACACCTTTGGCGGCTCCCCGCTCACGCTGGCTGAGTTCCAGTTGGAGGACCGCACGCATGAGATCAATAAGCTGGGGGCGGAGCTAGCGCGGGAGGCAGCAGAGAGCTTTGCCGATGGCCGGCATCGCTGGGTTCTGGGCAGCATCGGTCCGGGCACCAAGCTGCCAAGCCTGGGCAACATCGCCTACGACCCGCTGGAATACGCGCTGTTTCAGCAATCGCAGGGCCTGATTGCGGGTGGCGTCGACGCCATTCTGATCGAAACGTGCCAAGACACGCTTCAGATCAAAGCGGCCGTGAACGGGGCCAAGCGCGCCCGGGCCGAAGCCGGCACCGACACGCCCATCTTCGTGCAAGTGACGGTCGAGACCACCGGCACGCTGCTGGTCGGGCCGGACATCGCCGCCGCCGCCGCCGTCGTGCATGCGCTGGACGTACCGCTCATCGGCCTCAACTGCGCAACTGGCCCGCAGGAGATGGCGGAGCATGTCCGCTGGCTCGCCGCCAACTGGCCTGGCCTGCTGTCGATCCAGCCCAACGCCGGCCTGCCGGAGCTGGTGGATGGCCGCACGCACTACCCGCTCGACGCGGCGCAGATGGCCATATGGGTCGAGCGGTTTGTGGCTGAAGACGGGCTGAACCTGGTCGGCGGCTGCTGCGGCACCACGATCAGCCATATCGAGGCACTGGACGCCATGCTGCGCCGCCGCGCCCCGGCTGGCTCACGCTTCCGGCCTGCGCCGATCGAACGTAAGCCCGTCTGGATCCCTTCCGTCGCCAGCCTGTATGGCGCGACGCCGCTGCGCCAAGAAAACAGCTATTTCAGCATCGGCGAACGCTGCAACGCCAACGGCAGCCGCAAGTGGCGCGAGCTGCAGGAGGCCGGCGACTGGGATGGCTGCGTCACCATGGGGCGCGAGCAGATTGCCGAGGGCAGTAACAGCCTGGACATCTGCACCGCCTTCGTCGGCCGTGACGAGAAGTATGAGATGAACGAGGTCATAACCCGCTTCACCAGCAGCGTGAACACGCCGCTCGTGATCGACAGTACGGAGTCGATCGTGCTGGAAGCGGCGTTGAAGCTGCATGGCGGCAAGCCGATCATCAACAGCATCAATTTCGAAGACGGCGAGGAAGCAGCGCACGAGCGGCTGGTGCTGGCCAAGAGGTTCGGCGCGGCCGTTATTGCACTCACGATCGACGAAGATGGCATGGCCAAGACGCCGGAGCAGAAGCTTGCCGTCGCGCGGCGGCTCATCCACTTCGCCTGCGACGTGCACGGACTGCCGCAATCGGACCTCATGATCGATCCGCTGACCTTCACGGTCGCGACCGGTAGTGAATCCGACCGCAAGCTGGGCCAATGGACGTTGGAGGGCATCAAGCTGATCCGGGACGAGTTTCCGGACGTGCAGATCATGCTGGGCCTGTCGAACATCAGCTTCGGCCTCAACCCGGCCGCGCGTGCGGTGCTGAACTCCGTGTTCCTGGATCACGCGATAAAAGCCGGCATGACCGGGGCCATCGTGCATGTCAGCAAAATCCGCCCCCTGCACCTGATTGCGCCCGAGGAGGTGCAGGTGATGGAAGACCTGCTGTTCGATCGCAGGCGCGAGGACTACGACCCGCTGCGGAAGCTGCTGGAGATGTTTGCCGACCGTAAGGCCGCGGATGCCGTGAAGAAGGTACGGGCCGAAACCGTGCAGGGCCGCCTCAAGGACCGCATCATCGACGGTGACCGCAAGGGCCTGACGGACGAGCTAGACGAGGCGATGGCCGTCATGCCGCCGCTCGACATCATCAACACCGTGCTGCTCGACGGCATGAAGGTGGTGGGTGAGCTGTTCGGTGCGGGTAAAATGCAGCTGCCGTTCGTGCTGCAATCGGCCGAAACGATGAAGGCCGCCGTGGCGCACCTGGAGCCGTTTATGGAGCGCCTGGCGGGCCAGGAGAAGGGCATCATCGTGCTGGCGACCGTGAAGGGCGACGTGCACGATATCGGTAAAAACCTAGTTGACATCATCCTGACCAATAACGGGTACCGGGTCGTGAACCTCGGTATCAAGGTCGGTCTGGCCGACATGATCGCGGCCGCAAAGGAACACCGGGCGCATGCGATCGGCATGAGCGGCCTGCTGGTCAAATCGACCGTCGTGATGCGCGAGAACCTCGAGGAGATGGCGCGCCAGGGGCTCGATATTCCGGTCATGCTGGGAGGCGCAGCACTGACACGCAACTATGTGGAGGACGATTGCGTCCGCGCCTATGCGTCGGGCCGGGTCGCTTATGCGCGCGACGCATTCGACGGACTGAGCCTGATGGACAAGGTGACCGGCAACGGCTTCGACGACTACCTTGCCGCGATCCAGGCCAAGCGCGCCGGCAAATCCCGCAACACCACGCGCCAACTGGGCCAGGCCGACCAGCGCGCCTTCGGTCCGATCGACGTCGTTGCCGTGCAGGCGCGCCGCCGGGCTCTGACGCAGGATGTGCCGGTCATGGTTCCGCCCTTCTGGGGGCCCCGCGTGATTGAGGCCTCAACGAAGGCGGTTATACCGTTCCTGAACGAGCGTAGCCTGTACCAATTCCAATGGGGCTTCCGGAAGCAGGGTAAGTCGCTCGATGACTTCCTGGGCTGGGCCAAGCAGGAGCTGCGCCCGGTCATGAAGCGCATGCTGGGTATCTGCGAGGCCGAAGACATTCTGCGCCCGCAGGCCATCTACGGCTATTGGAAGGCGGCCGGGCAAGGCAACGACCTGATCGTGTTCGAGCCCGACGGCACCACCGAACTCTGCCGCTTCACCCTGCCCCGGCAGCCAAAGGACGATGGCGCGTGCATCGCCGATTTCTTCCGCGACGTGGACGACGCCGAGCGTGACGTGATCGGCCTTCAGATCGTGACCGTCGGGCAAAAGGCATCCGACACCGCCCGGCTGTGGTTCGAGGATAA
>JANONC010000239.1:0-25425 GCA_031420655.1 Rhodospirillales bacterium
CGGACGTGGTGCAGCGCCTGACGGCCCGCCCTGCTGACCCGGCCGCCGTGACCGCTGCCATCACCGCCGTAATGGCATAGGATCCGGCCATGGAACACCAACACGAAAGTCTGCTGGCTGACCCACGCACCTGGGTTGCCGTCGCGTTCACAATTTTCTTCCTGATCTTCGGTAAAAAGATCGTTCAGGTCGTAACGGGTATACTAGACAAGCGTGGCGAGGATGTCCGCCGTGAACTAGCTGCCGCGAGTGGGTTGCGGACCGAGGCGGAGGCCATGTTGAACGAAGCAACGGCTCAACGCGACGCCGCCCTGGTGCAAGCCAAGACCATGCTGGAGCAGGCCCACGCCGAAGCCGCCCGCGTTGCCGACGCCGCCCGCACTGACGCTGTGACGGCTGCCAAGCGGCGAGAGCAGACGGCCATCGACCGCATCGCTGCCGCCGAAAAAGCCGCCGTCACCGACGTGCGCCTCGCCGCGGCCGACATTGCCACCCGTGCTGCACAGCATGTGTTAGTGCATGCCTTCGACGCTGGAGCGGACGCGCCTCTGATCGACCGCGCGATCCAAAACCTGCCCGCCGCATTAGCCGCCCGCCGCGCCGCCTAAACAATAGTTGCGGCTCCGGCCGCTTGCGTTACCGTGCCGTCTCCACGCTTTAGGAGCCGTCATGAGTTGTCTACGATCGCCGCACGCCATTGGATTTGCCTTTGCTCTGGCGCTGGCCACAGCCGCGCCAGGCCAGGCCGCGACATTGCGCTGGGCCAATGACGGCGATGCCAACTCCATGGACCCCTACACGCGGCAGGAAACCTTCCTGCTCACGTTCACGCAGAACTTCTATGACCCGCTGGTACGCCGCGACCGGCATCTGAAGGTCGAGCCGGCGCTCGCCGAACGGTGGGAGCAGCCTGACCCGCTGACCTGGCGCTTTCATCTGCGCCACGGCGTGAAGTTCCAGGGGGGCGAGGCGTTCACGGCCGACGACGTGGTCTTTAGCTACAAGCGCGCTTCTGGGCCCGGAAGCCAGATCAACTCCTATTTCCAGGCCGTGAAGGAGGTGAAGAAGATCGACGACTACACGGTCGATTTCATCACCAACCTGCCCGACCCGATCTTCTTGGAAGAAATCACCCAGTGGGTCATCATGTCCAAGGCTTGGTGCGAGGCGCATAACGCGACCGCGCCCACGGACCTGACCAAAACCAAGGAAGAAAACTTCGCCACCCGCAATGCCAACGGCACCGGACCATTCATCTTGAAGGAGCGTGAGCCGGACCGCCGCACCACCATGGTCAACAATCCAGGCTGGTGGGACAAGCCGGAGCATAACCTGACTGAAGTGACGTTCAACGTCATCGGCAACGCCGCAACGCGGGTGGCCGCGCTGCTAGCGGGTGATGTCGACATGATCTACACCGTGCCGCCGCAGGATATGCAACGCCTCGGCAGCACCGGCGGCATTACGCTGCGCACCACGCCGGAACTACGCACGATCCACCTTGGCTTCGACCAAGTCCGGCCGGAACTGCTGAAGTCCGACGTGAAGGGTAAGAATCCGTTTCAGGACCGCCGGGTGCGGCAGGCGTTTTACCAAGCCATCGATGTGAAGGCGATCCAGGCGCGGGTCATGCGCAACCAGTCCCGCCCCACCGGCATGCTGTATGGACCCGGCGTTAACGGCTTTGTTGAAGCTAATGACGTGCGCTATCCGTATGACCCGGAAGCGAGCAAGAAGCTGCTGGCCGAAGCCGGGTATCCGAACGGGTTTGGCGTAACGCTCGATTGCCCAAACGACCGGTATGTCAACGACGAAGCAATCTGCCAGGCCGTGACGGCCATGCTGGCCCGCGCCAACATCCGCATCACGCTGGCGGCACAGACCCGGTTGAAGTACTTCGCCGAGATCAGCAACCCGGAATACAAAACCAGCTTCTATATGCTCGGTTGGACACCCAACACGTACGACGCCCACAATACCCTGTTCAACTTGGCCGGTACACGCAATGGAGTCCGGGGGGTGTTCAACGATGGCGGTTATAGCAACCCGAAGCTCGATGAATTAATCGATCAGATGGCGATCGAAACAGACCCGGCTAAGCGGCAAACGCTCATCGATACCGCGTCCAAGATTATCTACGACGACGCCGCGTTCATCCCGTTGCACCAGCAGACGGTCGTGTGGGCCGCAAAGTCCAACATCGACCTACAACAGCTCGCGGATAACTCGTTTCCGCTGCGGTACGTAACGGTCAAGTAGGCAGGCGGTGCGCCCCTCTCCCGCGCGTGGGAGAGGGGCTTTTCCTTAAGCTAACGCGTAAAGCCGTACGAAGGCGCGCCGATCCCCGGGCAACTGCATTGCGACCCCGGCGGACCATCCGGACCCGGACAGATATATATGCCGGCGTAGCAGGTCGGGCTAGTTACCGTCACCGGAATGGACGACGCGACCGGCACATAAGCGATGCAACCGCCAAGCGCCAGCAACGCCATACCCAGAACTATTTTCAGCATCGACCGTCTCCCACCATGCATGCTGAACGGCCGCCGCCGTGCTTAGTTCTTGGCGCGGTCTACCAGACGGTTTTGAGCGATCCACGGCATCATGGCGCGGAGCTTCTCGCCGATCTGTTCGATCGGATGCTCGCTCATGCGCCGCCGGGTCGCCTTGAAGCTGGCTTGGTTGGCGCGGTTCTCCAGCATCCAGTCACGCGCGAACCGGCCGGACTGGATGTCTTCCAGCACGCGCTTCATTTCTGCTTTTGTCTCGGCAGTCACGATGCGGGGGCCGGTGACGTACTCGCCGTACTCGGCCGTGTTGCTGATGGAGTAATTCATGTTTGCGATGCCGCCTTCGTAGATCAGGTCGACGATCAGCTTCACTTCGTGCAGGCATTCGAAATAGGCCATCTCCGGCGCATAACCGGCCTCGACCAGCGTCTCGAACCCGGCCTTGATCAACTCGACCAAGCCGCCGCACAGAACCACCTGCTCGCCGAACAGATCGGTTTCGCACTCTTCCTTGAACGTCGTTTCGATGA
Source organism: Rhodospirillales bacterium (assembly GCA_031420655.1). Classification (GTDB taxonomy): domain Bacteria; phylum Pseudomonadota; class Alphaproteobacteria; order Acetobacterales; family Acetobacteraceae; genus JANPPS01. The sequence goes on from JANONC010000239.1 coordinate 3,041, forward strand.
TGCCGGCGCGCCCGCCGCCGATCGCGCTGGCGTAGCTGAGCGCCACTTCCATGGCGTTGCCAGATGGGTTTTGCGCAACGGCCACCAGGCACGGCACACCGCCGCCCCGCTGGTACTCGCTCCGCACCGTATGGCCTGGGCCCTTCGGCGCAATCATGAACACGTCGATGTCCGGGCGCGGGTCGAGCAGGTTGAAGTGGACGTTCAACCCATGCGCGAACGCCAGCGCTGCACCCGGCTTCAGGTTCGGCGCTAGCTTCTCGCGGTACAGATCGCCCTGTCCCTCGTCTGGCGTCAGCACCATGACGACGTTGGCCCACGCTGCCGCCTCGCCTGCGTCCATCACGCGCAGCCCGGCCCCTTCAGCCTTGGCCACACCTACCGAGCCCGGGCGCAGGCCCACGACCAGGTCGGCCACGCCACTATCCTTCAGGTTGTTGGCATGGGCCACGCCCTGGCTGCCATAGCCGATGATCGCGACGCGCTTGCCCTTGATCAGGTTCACGTCGGCGTCGCGGTCGTAGTAAACGCGCATTAGAATTCCTTCGTTGAAAACAGGACTGTTACAGCGTGCCCGGCCCACGGGCTATGGCGGCAATGCCCGAGCGCGACACTTCCGCCAGCCCGATCGGGCGCATCAGCTCGATGAATGCGTCCAGCTTCTCGGTCCCGCCGGTCAGCTCGAACACGAGGCTGGTGTTGGTTGCGTCGATCACCCGCGCCCGAAACGCGTCAGCCAGGCCCAGCGCCTCCGCCCGCTCTGGCCCGGCACCCACCACCTTCACCAACGCCAGTTCCCGCGCCAGATGCGGCCCTTGGCGCGACAGATCCGCCACGCGGTAAACCGGCACCAGGCGATCCAGCTGTGCCTTGATCTGGTTGATCACCATCTCAGTCCCGGACGTGACGACGTTGATCCGGCTCCGCCCCTCTTGGTCTACGGCCGCGACCGTCAAGCTGTCGATATTGTAGCCACGTCCGGCAAACAGCCCGATCACCCGGGCCAGTACGCCGCTTTCGTTCTCCACCAGCACGGAAATCGTGGCCGAGCGGGTCGCCTGCTGCGCCACGGTCATATCAGCAGCAGCCCCTCATCCGTCACGGACGCGGTGCGCCCCGCCTGGGCTGGCCCCAGGATCATCTCGTTGTGCGCCGCACCCGACGGGATCATCGGGAACACATTTTCCTTCTGGTCGACGCAAATGTCCGCCACCACGAACTTGTCGGTCGTCATCATGGTGCGGATCACGTCGTCCAGCTCGCCCACGCACGTGGCGCGTAGGCCGACACCCTGGAACGCCTCAGCCAGCTTTACAAAGTCCGGCAGCGCTTCCGAGTAGCTCTCACTGTAGCGCGATCCATGCAGCAGCTCCTGCCACTGACGCACCATGCCCATGTACTGGTTGTTCAGGATGAACACCTTCACCGGCAGCCGGTACTGCGCCAGCGTGCTGAGTTCCTGAATGTTCATCAGGATGCTGGCTTCACCGGCGATGTCGATCACCAGCGCGTCCGGGTGCGCGATCTGCGTGCCCATGGCCGCGGGCAAACCGTAGCCCATCGTGCCCAGCCCGCCCGAGGTCATCCAGCGGTTAGGCTGATCGAAGCGGAAATACTGGGCGGCCCACATCTGGTGCTGCCCAACCTCGGTGCTGATGAACGTGGGCGCACCCGTGGCGGCCTCATGCTCGCGGGTCAGTTCATACAGGCGCTGGATCGCGTATTGGGGCTTGATGATGCTGGACGGGGCCGGGTTCTGGTCAAAGGCTAGGCTCTTTTGTTCTCGCCAAATGTCGATCTGCCGCCACCAGGGTGTCAGTGACGGCCCGGCCCCACCCTCGCTCCACCCGGCAAGAAGCGCCTGGAGTATCAGAGCCGCGTCGCCCACCACCGGTACATCGACGGCCACGTTTTTATTAATGCTACTGGGGTCGATGTCGCAGTGGATCTTTTTGCTGTCCGGGCTGAATGCATTCAACCGCCCCGTCACCCGGTCATCGAACCGCGCACCGATGTTCAGCATCACGTCGCAGCCATGCATGGCCATGTTGGCCTCGTACGTGCCGTGCATGCCCAGCATGCCTAAAAACTGCGGGTCGTTGCTGGGATAGCCGCCCAGGCCCATGAGCGTGCTGGTACACGGCATGCCGGTCATCCGCACAAACGCTACTAGCGCCGCGCTCGCTGCGTCGCCGGAGTTGATAACGCCGCCGCCGCTGTAAACAATCGGCCGCTTGGCCCCACGCAGCAGCCGCACGGCTTCGGCGATAGAAGCCGGGTCCGGCACGGTCACGGGGCGGTAGCTGCGGTGCGGGCCCTTGGCCGCTGGGGTGTAGGGGGCGGGCGTGATCAGGATGTCCTTCGGTAGGTCGATCACCACCGGGCCCGGCCGCCCGCTGCGGGCGACAAAAAACGCCTCATGCACCACACGCGCTAGGTCTTCGGAGCGTTTGACCAAGTAATTGTGTTTCGTCGCTGGGCGGGTGATGCCGGTCGTGTCTGCTTCCTGGAACGCGTCATTACCGATCAGGTGCGTCGGCACCTGGCCCGTCAGACACACCAAGGGAATGCTGTCCATCAACGCATCGACCAGGCCGGTCACGGCGTTGGTCGCGCCCGGCCCCGACGTGACCAGCACGACGCCGACCTTACCAGTGCTGCGCGCGTACCCCTCCGCCGCATGCACGGCCGCCTGTTCGTGCCGCACTAAAATGTGGCGGATGCTGTTTTGCTGGAAGATCGCGTCGTAAATTGGAAGGACGGCACCACCCGGGTAGCCGAAAATAACCTCGACACCCTGGTCGCGTAGTGCGCGCAACAGGATTTCGGCTCCGGATTGGCTGGTGATCTCGTTCATGGGGCAGCTCCTTGACCCGGGTGGTGACACTCTACGGCCGTCGCGTCAACCGGGCTATTAATGAAACTCCACAAAGCATCGCCGAAACTTTGCGAAAATTGCGCCAGACCCGTGTATCGCGCATGGATCGTATGCAAATCTGCCGGGTCTACGATGCGGCGGTTACGAAACCAGGTGGCTTGCTGCTTCGTGTACTGGCCCGTCACCAGCTCCGTCCTGCGCCCGGCGTCCTGCAGCGTCGCCCGGCCTTCAAGGTACTCCAGCAGTTCCACCACCCCATGCGCCCGCATGGCCGGCAGCGCTCGGTCCAGCTTGGCGACAGACCGTACCTCCTCGAGCGCGCCGGCATCCAGCATGGCGTTGAACCGCCCGGCGATGGCAGCGCGGAGCACATCGCGGGGTGGGTCCAGCAGAATCATGCGGAAGCGCCAGGGCGGCGGCGTGGTGCGGACCGCTTGCCAGGACGACAGGCCGCGCCCGGTGCTGAGCCACACCTCCCACGCGCGCGCCAGGCGCTGGCCGTCACTCGGGCGCAATCCGGCCGCCGTGGCCGGATCCGCTGCGGTGAGGCGCGCATGCAGGCCGGATGCGCCCAGCGCGTCCAGCAACGCCCGCGCCGCCGCCCGGGCGGCCGGGTCCAACGGCGGCATGGCGGTGATGCCCTGCGTCAGCGCCGACAGATAGAGGCCCGTGCCGCCGCACAGCACGGGCACGCGCACCGCCGCCATGGTCTCCAGCGCCGCCGCGCGCCACCACGCCGCGTTACCCGGCGCCGTCGCTGCGCGCACTCCATATAGCCGGTGCGGCACCAGCGCCTCGTCCACCTGCGTCGGCCGCGCCGTCAGCACGCGCAGTTCGCGATACACCTGCATAGAATCGGCGTTGATGACCGTGCCGCCCAGCCGCTCCGCCAGATGCATCGCCAGCGCCGACTTCCCGCTGCAGGTCGGGCCCGCAACAATAAGTGCCGTCCCTTGCTCCATTCACCCGCTCCTGCCATCACCCGGCGATGCAGCACATCCTAACGCTGATAGCACGCGACCAGGCGCTGAGCCCCGCCGTGCTGGCGCGCGTGCGTGACGCCGTGGGCGGTGAGGAGCCGGTGGTCCTCTCACCCGGCGAAGCCGCAGACATTGCCTGCCCCGGCCAGGGCGCCCCCATTGCCGAAGCGCTAGCGGGCTTGCCCATCGACTGGGCCATCCTGCCGGCCGCGAACCGCCGCAAGCGCTTGCTGGTGGCCGACATGGATAGCACGATCGTGACGAGCGAGACACTCGACGAACTCGCCGCCGCCGCCGGGCACGGAGCAGCCGTCGCTGCCATCACTCGGCGCAGCATGGCCGGTGAGGTCGACTTTGCCTCGGCGTTGCGCGAACGCGTCGCCATGCTACGTGGCCTGACGCTGGACGCACTGGACCGGACGCTGGCCCGCACGGCGTTGATGCCGGGTGCAGCCACGCTGGTACGGACCATGCGGGCGCACGGCGCTTACACGGCGCTGGTTTCGGGCGGGTTCACCTGGTTCACCGGGCGGATCGCGACGCAGGCCGGGTTCGACACGCACCGCGCCAATGTGCTGCTGGATGACGGCACTGCACTGACCGGCCATGTCGGAGAGCCAATCCTCGACCGTGATGCGAAGCGGACGGCGCTGCTGGAACTCGCCGCCGCATGCGGCATCACCGTCGCAGATGCGCTCGCGGTGGGCGATGGCGCGAACGATCTGGCGATGATCGAAACGGCGGGACTGGGCGTTGCCTACCACGCCAAGCCGATCGTGGCAGGGGCCGCGCGGGTGCGGATCGAGCACTGCGACCTGCGCGCACTGCTGTTTTTGCAGGGCTATCGCGCTACGGAGTTCGTGCCGTGATCGTGCCGGTGACGGTGCAGCATCTGCCAGACGTGCTCGCCTTCAACAACGCCCATGCTATCGACCTGTCGCGGCTGGACGAGGCTGGGTTGGCCGCCCTGCATGCCTGGGCGTTCTACGCCATCGTCGTGCCGCCGGCAGACGCATTCCTGATCGCACTGGACCACACGGCCGGGTATGGCAGCCCGAACTATGCCTGGCACCGCGCCCGCTATGACCGGTTTGTCTATGTCGACCGCCTGGCCGTGGCACCCCACACGCGCGGCCAGGGGCTGGCCCGGCGGATGTATGCCAGCCTGTTCGCGGCCAGCCGCGCCGCCGGGCACACGCAGGTCCTGTGTGAGGTCAACATCGATCCGCCCAACCTGGCGTCGGACGCGCTGCACGCCAGCCTGGGTTTTGTATGCGTGGGTGAGGCGCAGATCCACGGCGGGGCCAAGACGGTGCGTTACTACCGAGTGCCGTTATGATCCGCGACGTTGCCGGGCTGGTCGCGGCAGGCCTGGCCCCGCCGACGGCACTGGCCGCGCTTGAAGAGGTGGGCCGTCGCTACGCTGTGCTGATCCCGGACGCGCTGCGGTCGCTGATGCACGACCCAGACGGGCCCATCGGCCGGCAGTTCATCCCGCACCCGGACGAGCTGCTGACGTTGTCACACGAAAGCCCCGACCCGATCGGCGATGACCGCCTGTCGCCCGTGCCCGGCATCGTGCATCGCTACGCGGACCGCGCGCTGCTGAAGCCGTTGCTGATCTGCCCCACCTATTGCCGGTTCTGCTTCCGGCGGGAACACGTGGGGCCCGGCGGCGGATTGTTGACGGATGCCGAGCTGGAAGCCGCCTATGCCTGGCTGCGTGCCCATCCGGCCATCCGCGAAGTGATCCTGACGGGCGGCGATCCGCTCATGCTGTCGCCGCGGCGGCTCGGCGCGATCCTGGCCGCACTCAACGCCATCCCGCACCTCGAACTGCTGCGCATCCACACTCGCGTGCCTACTGCCGACCCCGCCCGCGTCACGCCCGAACTGGCCGCCAGCCTGGCTAGCACGGTGCCGCTTTGGATGGTTGTGCACGTGAACCATGCGGACGAGATCACGCCGGACGCGCGTACGGCGCTGGACCGTATCCGGGCGCAGGGTGTGCCGTTGCTGTCGCAATCCGTACTGCTGCGCGGCGTCAACGATAACGCGGACGCGCTCGAAGCCCTGTTCCGTGGATTGCTGCGTGCCCGCGTCAAACCGTACTACTTGCACCAACTGGATCCGGCACCCGGCACCGCGCGCTTCGCTGTGCCGCTGGCCGAGGGGCAGGCGCTGCTGCGGGCGCTGCGCGGGCGGCTGACGGGCCTGGCCTGGCCCACCTACGTGGTCGACATTCCCGGCGGCCATGGCAAGGTGCCTGTGGGGCCGGACTATTTGGGCGATGGCATTGTCCACGACCCCGGCGGCTTGCCCCACCCATACCGCGCGGAGTAGAACCGCCTCGTAGTTCCGCATATTTGCAGGGTTTTCGATGAAGCAGCAGGCCAACCTCATCCGCGCCGGACAGGTGCTCGACCATGGCGGCAGCCGCTGGACCGTGTTGAAGCAGCAGATCATCACGCCGGGTAAGGGTGGCGCGTTCATCCAGGTCGAGATGCGTAACTTGAGAACCGGTAACAAGACCAACGAGCGCTGGCGCACCGCCGATAGCGTGGAGCGGCTGGAAACGTCCGAGAAGGACTTTACCTATTCTTATACGGACGACACCAATATTGTTCTGTTGGACCCGGTATCGTTCGAACAGACCATCATTCCCCTCGACCTGTTGGGCGAACAGGCGCCGTTCTTGCAGGACAACATGACCGTCACGGTCGACATGGTGGAGTCCGAGCCGGTCGGCGTGCGCCTGCCCTCCACTGTCGTGCTCACGATCACGGAGGCCGACCCGGTCGTAAAGGGTCAGACCGCCACCAGCAGCTACAAGCCCGCCATGCTCAGCAACGGCGTCAAGACTAGCGTGCCGCCGTTCGTGGAGGCCGGTGAGCGCGTCGTGGTCCGCACCGAAGACGCCAGCTACGTCGAACGCGCCAAGGGCTGATTGCATGGCGCTCCGCCTCTCGCCACACATGACGGTCATGCAGAACGCGGCGCAAAAAGCCGCCAAGCGCCTGCTGCGAGATTTTGCGGAAGTGGAGCAGCTTCAGGTCAGTGTCAAAGGCCCGGGCGACTTCGTGAGTCAGGCCGACCTGCGTGCCGAAGCGACCCTGAAGGAAGAACTCAACAAGGCGCGCCCGGGTTACAGTTTCCTGATGGAGGAATCTGGTAAATCAGGCAGTGACAACTGGGCCTGGCGCTGGGTGATCGACCCGTTGGACGGCACCAGCAATTTCCTGCACGGCATCCCGCATTGGTGCATCTCGGTCGCACTCGAGCACCGGCTGCCGGATGGCAGCGCCGAAATCCAGGCCGGGATGATCTACAACCCGGTCAATGACGAGATGTTCTGGGCTGAGAAGGGTGTGGGCGCGTTCGTGAACGAGCGGCGGATGCGCGTGTCGGCGCGGCGCGAGTTCAAGGACGCGCTGATCGCCACCGGCATCCCGTTTGCCGCCGTCACCCCGCACCGCCGCCTGGCGTTTGCCCGCACACTCGGTGTGCTCATGCCGCAGGTGGCAGGGATCCGGCGCTTCGGCGCGGCGGCACTCGACCTCGCCTGGGTCGCGGCTGGGCGGTACGATGGCTATTGGGAGCTTGGGCTGAAGCCGTGGGACATGGCGGCTGGCGCGTTGATCGTACGGGAGGCTGGCGGCTTCGTGACCGACCCAGCGGGCGCCGAGACGGTGATGAACGAGGGGGCGAACGACGTCGTTGCCGGCAATCAATACATGCATGCCCGCCTGCGTGACGCGGTCGAGGATGGGGTGCGCGCGGCCTCTGCCGCCACCGGGACCATCCGGGCCGAGGCACCGGCGTGAGACTGGCTATTGTATTCGCATTGCTGCCAGGGTTGGCTTTGGCGCAGGCGACCGTCAATCCGGGCGCGTTGGATCAGCTGACCCGCCCCGCTCCCCCCCACGCCACTCGCCCCGCCCCACGCCCCGCTACCCCCTCGGCCGCCCGGCCCGCGGGCGTTGCTGTTCCAACCCCTGCCCCGGCCCGCCCGGCGGGGGCAGCAAAGCCGTCCGGCCCGAAGCCCGCACTGCCCACCACGCCGCCGCCCGCCGCGAGCCTGCCGCCCACAACTGTCGTGCCCACCATGGCGCCGCCACCGCTGCCCGCGATTGCGCAGGCCGCTGACGCGCCGGGCCGGGCCGAGCCGTTACCTGGCGGGCTACGCCTGATCTTTGGCGCGGAGCGGTCCGACCTCAACCCGGACACCGTTCTCGCTCTGCGGCAGTTCGCAACATCGCTCGGCAAGTCCGACGATGTGACGGTCACTCTTATGGCCTATGCCGCCGGGCCGCCGGAAGATCCCTCTACGCCGCGGCGACTCTCGCTGGCGCGGGCGCTTACGGCGCGGGCCGTGCTGCTCGATGCAGGCGTCGCCTCCGTCCGCATCTACCCACGCGCCCTGGGTCCCGCCCCGGATGGACCGCCGGACCGGGTGGACCTGCTGCGGTTTCCGGCCCCCGCCAAATAGTGACACGGCCCCGCATTTACCTCGTCCGGATGCTGGTGTTCCTGGCTTTGGTCCTGGCACTCACCTTGTTCCTGTCCGGCGCACTGATCACGGCGTTCGAAAGCAACCCGCTGCTCAACGGCCTCATCTTCTTCGTGCTGCTGATCGGGATCGGCTGGAACGTGCTGCAGGTCGTGCGGCTTACGCCAGAAGTGATATGGCTTGAGTCGTTCCAGCAAAACCGTGGCCAGCTGATGACGGTGCCGGCCCCCCGGTTGCTGGCGCCCATGGCCAGCATGCTGTCTGCCCGCGCCGCCAAATCCCGCGATGGGGCGGAACGGTTCACCCTGTCCGCGCCCGCCATGCGCAGCCTGCTGGACAGCCTGTCGTCGCGCTTGGACGAAAGCCGCGAGCTATCACGGTACATGACCGGGTTGCTGATCTTCCTCGGCCTGCTCGGTACATTTTGGGGCCTGTTACTGACCGTCGCGTCGGTTTCGGACGTGATCGGCGGCATGACGATTGGGTCTGGCGACCTGAACGCGTTGTTCGAGCAGTTGAAGTCCGGCCTGGGCAAACCTCTGCGCGGTATGGGTACAGCGTTCAGCTCCAGCATGTTCGGCCTGGCGGGCGCACTCGTGCTGGGCTTTTTGGACCTGACGGCCGGCCAGGCCCAGAACCGGTTTTTCAACGAATTGGAAGAGTGGCTCGCGAGCCTGACCCGCCTGTCGTCCGGAGTTTTGGGCGAGGGTGGCGATGCATCCGTGCCGGTCTATGTGCAAGCCCTGCTGGAGCAGACGGCCGAGAACATGGAGAACCTGCACGCTATTCTGGTGCGGGGTGACGCCGGGCAGCAACAGGCCAACGCCGCCGTACTTGCATTGACGGACCGGATCGCGACGTTGTCCGAAACCATGCGCGACAGTCAGCAGATGCTGATGCGCATGGCGGATAGCCAGGCCCAACTCGCCCCCGCGCTGACCCGGCTGGGGGAACGCGCATCCGATGACGGCCAGCGCACCCAGCTCCGCGCGATCGAGGCGGTGCTGACCCGCATGCTGACCGAGGGCGAGCAAGGCCGCCAGCAAAGCACCGCCGAACTGCGCAGCGACATCCGCGTGCTGACCCGCACCATCGCAGCCCTTGCCGAAGGGCAACCGACTTAAATGACGGCCGTCTGATGGCACGGGGCCGGCGCGGACGGGCCAGCGACGAGCTCAATCCCTGGCCCGGCTATGTGGACGCGCTGTCCACGCTGCTTATGGTCATCATCTTCGTGCTGCTGGTGTTCGTCCTTGCGCAGGCATTCCTGTCGGTCGCACTCACCAGCCGGGACCGTGCGCTCGACCGCCTTAACCGCCAGGTTGCGGAGCTGTCGGACATGCTGTCGCTCGAACGCGGACGGGGGACGGAGTTGCAGGCGTCCGTCGCCAGGCTTGGACGGGATGCGGCGGCCGCTACGGCGACGCGTGACCAACTGACGCAAGAGCAGGCCCGCCTACGGGATGATGCGGCCCGGCTGCTGACCGAGCGCAACGGATTGCGGACAGAGCGGGACCAAGTCGCCGCACGCCTGGCGGACGCAGAGCTCCAAGCCGGCAGTGCCGCAGCCCGGCTGCAGGGGGCGCAGGCGCGCTTGGCTGAAACCGCGGGTTCGACCGGGACTGCGAGCCAGGAAGCGGCCGACCTTGCCGGGCAGTTGGCGCAGGCCTGGCGCAACCTGGCTGCCTTGCGGGTGGAGCAGGACGCCGTCAACCGCACTGTGACCGCCGACCGGGAGACGATCCAGCTCAAGCTCGCCGACATCGGCCGGCTGACGGAGCAGGTGCGGCAACTTTCGGCGTTGCGCGATCAGTTGGAACGCCAGGCGCAAGACGCGGCTGTGCGCGCGACGACGGACGAGCAGCGGCGGCAGGCGCTGGCGGTCCAGCTTGCGCAGGAACAGAAGCTGAGCGAGAGCAGCCGGGTGCAGGTCGCGCTGTTGCAGCAGCAGATCGAGCAGTTGCGCACGCAGATGAGCGCGATCAGCGCGTCGTTGAAACTGGCCGAGACGGGTGGCCGGGACAAAGACGTGCAGATCGCCGGACTATCGAGCCGGCTGAACCTGGCACTGGCCGCGCGGGTCGAGGAGTTGCAGCGCTATCGCAGCGAGTTCTTCGGCCGCCTGCGTGACGTGCTGGCCAATAAACCCGGTATCCAGGTCGTAGGCGACCGCTTCGTGTTCCAGAGCGAAGTCCTGTTTCCGGCCGGCAGTGCGGAGCTGACGCCGGCCGGGCAGGATCAGGTACGGGCGCTGGCCAGTACGCTCAAAACGATTGCAGCTGAAATTCCACCCGATGTGCAATGGCTGCTGCGCGTCGACGGCCATGCCGACCGGACGCCTATCCGTGGCATGGCGGCTGGAAACTGGGAGCTTTCGGCCCAGCGTGCCATCAACGTGGTCAGGGTGCTGGCCGATGAGGGCGTACCTGCCAGCCGCCTGGCCGCCACAGGTTTTGGCGAATACCAGCCACTCGACCAAGGCGACAGCGCAGCCGCGCTGGCTCGCAACCGGCGTATCGAATTAAGGTTGACCGACCGATGATCCAAGGTGCCACGACCCCGCTCCCTGTCGATCTTACCGGGCAGCGCGTGCTGATTACTGGGGGCGCAGGCGGGATCGGCCGCGTGATGGCCGACAGCTTTACCCAATGCGGTGCCCAGGTTTTTGTCTGCGATGTGGATGCGGAGGCGCTGGGCCGCTGTGGCCACCCCGGCCTGCTCGCCGATGCGGGCGACGTGGCGCAGCTCGATGCGTTCATGACGGCCGGGCTTGCGGCACTGGGCGGGCTGGATGTGTTGGTCAACAACGCTGGCATCGCGGGTCCGACGGCACCGGTCGAGGACGTAACGCCCGAAGCGCTGGATGCCACGTTGCAAATCAACCTGGCCAGTATGTTTCATTGTGCGCGCCGGGCGGTGCCGCCGCTGCGGCAATCGGGTGGCGGGTGCATCATCAACCTTAGCTCGGCCGCGGGTAAATTCGGATTTCCGCTGCGTAGCCCCTATGCGGCCGCCAAATGGGGCGTGGTGGGCTTTACCCGGACGCTCGCCATGGAACTGGGCCCGGACGGCATCCGCGTGAACGCGCTACTGCCCGGCATGGTCGAGGGCGCACGGATTCGCCGCGTGTTGCAGGCCAAGGCGGCAGCGCGTGGCATAGGCGACAACGAACAGACCGACAGCGCGCTACGGACCGTGGCTCTACGGTGCTTTGTAACCGAACAGGACATTGCCAACATGGCGTTGTACCTGTGCAGCCCGTTCGGCCGCACCATCAGCGGCCAGGCAATCAGTGTCGATGGCGGGTTGGAGGGTCTTGGTTAACCGCCTGCGACATACGCCTTCAAGCTGTCGACCTCTTGCTCTTGCTGGCTTAGCCGGGCCTTTACCACGTCGCCGATACTGACGATCCCAACCAGCCGGTCGCCGTCCATCACCGGCAAATGACGAAAGCGGCCGTTGGTCATCATCTCCATGGCTTCGGCCACCGTCGTCGACGGGTGGGCGATGTGCAGGTCGCGTGTCATGAGCTGCGCTGCCGTCATCTCCATCGTGCGTGCGCCGTTCTCGGCGAGGCTCGCAACAATATCCCGCTCGCTCACGATGCCAAGCAGTTGGCCGGCGCTATCCATGACCAGCACCGCGCCAATCCGGCGGGTATGTAATTGGCGTGAAACGTCGTTGATCGTGGCCGTGGGTGCCGTGTGCGCTATGGCGTCGACGCCAGAACGGGTCTTGTGAGTGAGGATCGCACTAATCATCGGGCCAGCCTCCGCCGGGTCCGGCCCCATGCCAGACCACCGGGGACGGAAGCGTGCGCCACCCAGTCAATGAATTGCAACCGGGTCGCTTCGCAGGTGCGAGACGCGATTACGCCGGCGCGAGTGACGGTGAGAGCTGTGTACTAACCAGTTCTGCAAATCGTCCACGGAGCGCCAGCAGTTCGTCGAAGCTGCCACGCTCCACCACCGCGCCGTTCTCGAACACCAGGATTACGTCGGCATCCCGCACGGTGCTGAGCCGGTGGGCGATGATGAAGGTGGTGCGGCCCTTCATCAGTGTCTGCATCGCCCGGCTGACCCGGGCCTCGGTCGCAGCGTCCAGGGCGCTGGTTGCTTCGTCCAGGATCAGGATGGGCGGGTCTTTCAGCAACGCCCGCGCGATGGCCAGGCGCTGGCGTTGCCCGCCCGATAGCGTCGCCCCGCGTTCGCCCACCAAGGTATCGTAGCCGTTCGGCTGCCGGATGATAAATTCATGCGCGTCAGCCAGGCGGCATGCGCGCTCCAGCTCTTCATCCGTGGCCCCTGCGCGGCCGATGCGCAGATTTTCCCGGATCGAACGATTGAACAGCAGGCTTTCCTGAAATACGACGCCGATCGACGCGCGCAGGCTTTCGAGCGTGACGGACCGCAAGTCCTGCCCGTCGATCATCACCGCCCCCGCGACCGGGTCCCACAGCCGCTGTAGCAAGTTCATTGCCGTGCTTTTGCCCGCGCCAGTTTGGCCAACGAGCGCCACGGACGTACCAGGTCTGGCGACGAAGCTGACATGGCTCAGGATAGGCGGTCCGCCAGGGTAGGCGAACGACACATTCTCAAACGCCACCTCCCCCTGCGGCGCGGCGAGCGGCACCGCGTCGGGCGCCTCCGGCACGGATGACTTGGCTTGCAGCACGCCAAAAAAGTCTTCCAGTACCGGCAGCTGGAAAAATAAGCGCGACGCAAACTGCACGGCCGACTCGAGCCGCCCAATCAGCAGCGTCGCGAAGCCCATGAAGCTCACGATCTCGCCCACCGTCGCATTGCCGTCCAGGTGCAGGACGGTGCCGATCACGACGATGGCGATGACGGCAAGCGTGCTGGCGGCACGGGTCAGCACGTTGACGACCGCCCACCAATTCAGCACGGGAAACTGGTAGCGGATCACGTCGTCGATGATCTGCCCGAACAGCCGGTTTTCCGCCTGCAGCCGGGTAAATGACTGCACGACCATCACGTTGGCCAGCGCATCCTGCGCGGTGCCGGCCAGATGGTTGTGGTAGTGCTCGACCTGGCGCTGCCCGGCCTCGGTCTTCTGCACCACCAGCAGTGTCAGCACGACGAACAGCACGACCAGGACCACGAGGGTGAGGGCCAGCCGCCAGTTCATGAGGAACGTGAGCGGCAGCAGGACGATGACGGCCACGAAGGTCGACAACTGGTCTTTGAAGAATGTCAGCCACAGTCCGAACAGCGCATCCGACCCGCCCAGCATGACCTTCATCAACCGGCCGGAATGCACGTCTCCATGAAAGCTCAGCGGTAGCGAGAGCACGTGACTGAAATAGCGGCTCATCATCGCGAGGCGGTTGCGGTGCGCCATACGCTCCGACTGCAACGCGGTCGCGATGTTGGCGAGGATGGTCGCGGCGCCCACGGCAAACCACAGGCCGAGCAACTGCACCGCCTCGCTCCACAAATAGTCGGCCGGCATGCCGTCCGAGCGGGTCAGCAGGCTAATCACCCGGCCAAACAGCACTGGGTCCATAAACGTCAGCCCGGCGACGAGCACATTGGCGAAACCGAGCAGCACGGCCAGCCGCACATCGTGGCCCAATGCAGCGAGCGCCTGCCGATAGATCGTAACAAACCGCATGCATCCACCCGCGCCGAGAGACAGTTAACATTTACTTAAGCCAGCATTCAGGCAGGAACAGGGCAGTTCGGCCCCGGCGTCAACAGGGTATGGCTGAAAACGTTTGGGTGGGTGCGACGAATTCATCTTGCGCTGCGACGATCGCGAGTTCGCGCTGGCCAGCCTCCAGCGTCCGGCGCAGCAGGCCATGCAGCGACGCGGCCGTGGCGGCCATCGCGCTGGGCGCGTTGCGGGTGCGGAGCAGGTGCAGCAGGAACAGCGCGGCCGTGACGTCTCCAGCGCCGTTAACCTCGATCGGCAGGTGTGGCGTGATCACGCGCGACGCGCCGGTTTGGTCCACCACCAGCATCCCATTCGTGCCCGGCTCGGTTTCGGCGACCTGCAGGCTTGTGATCAGCACGGTGCCTCCCGGTCGCATGCGGTGGCGCAACATGCCGGCGGCGGCGATCGCGTCGTCCAGGGTCGTCACCGGCAGGCCGGTCAGGGCTGCCACCTCGAACTGATTGGGCGTGAGGATGTCGGCGGCGGGCACCGCACGGTCGCGCAACGCGATCAGCACGCCCGGTTGGACGTAGATGCCGGGCCGGGTGTCGCCAATGACAGGGTCACAGCAATAGAGCGCGGCCGAGTTGGCCTCGCGCACGCGAGCAGCAGCGTCCAGGACAGCGTCAGCCACGGCGGGATTGCCCAGGTAGCCGGACAGGACGGCATCGATACGCGGCAGCACGCCTTGTGCCGCGATGCCGTTCACCAGCGCCTGCACGGCCGTGCCATCGAGCGCCTGACCGGTCCAGGAGCCATAGCCGGTGTGGTTGCTGAATTGCACCGTGTTGACTGCCACGATCTCCGCACCCATCCGCTGCATGGGAAACAGCGCCGCCGCATTTCCGACATGACCGTATGCGACCCAGGACTGCAACGACAGGATAGTTTCCACCCGTCCCGTCTAACCTTCCTGCTCGCAGAGGGGAACGGGGTGGTTCGCGAAACGTTGGGTCGGCGATAGAAAGGGACCATCATGCGGCGATCGATTGCACTCGTCTTTGGGTTGTTGGCGTTGACTGGCGCGGCGGGGGCCAACGCTCGCGCAGAAGGGTATGATGACGAGGGACAGCGGGGTGGGTACGAGCGCGGCTATGACCGCAGTTTTGTTAAGGATCATGACCGGGATGATGACCGGGATCATGACCGGGGTCATGACCGGGGCCGGGGCTATGATTTTGACCGGGGCCGTGAGTGGCGGGAACGTCGCGAATGGGAAGAGCGCCGCCGGTATGAGCAGCGCGAACGGTATGGGTATTCCCGCCCGCCCGCGTATTACCCCGTGGTCCCGGCCCCGTACGCGCCGCCAATCTACGCGCCGCCGGGCTTGAATCTGTTTGTCCCGTTCCGCTAGGAGCTGAACCCATGTTGACGCGTCTCTTACTTGTCGGCGCCGTATTCGGCGCATCGCCCGTACTTGCACAAACCGGTGCGATGTCGCCGGCTGCAATGTCGCCTTCCGCAATGTCCTCTGCTGCAATGTCGCCTGCCGCAATGAGCATGACCCCCCCTGCCCTGGGGCAAGACCAGCCGGGCCCGCAGGTAGAACAACGGATCACGGAGTTGAGAAAGCGCCTTTCAATCACCGCCGCGCAAGAACCGCAGTGGACTGCGTTCGCAAGCGTCATGCGCCAGAATGCGGCGCATATGTCGCAGCTGATGGCCGGTCGCCGGGCCCAGGTCGGGACGCAAAAGGCGCCGGACGAGTTACGAGCCTATGCCGAAGCCGCCCGTGCGCACTCGGACGACCTCGCCCGGCTCGCTCCGCCGTTCGACGCGCTGTATGCCACCATGTCAGCTGAGCAGCAGACACTCGCCGACCAGACGTTCGGCCGGCCACTGGGGCGTGGTAGGCGCGGCTGACGCTTGCCGTACTGGCACCGGCCGGGGTAGAAGCCGGGCTTGCATGCCGGCCGGCAATCGGCAGCGTTGGAGAGTTCACATGAAGCCCGGTATCCACCCCGCCTATCACGACGTAACGATTATTATGACCGATGGCAGCACGTTTAAGACCAAGACCTGCGCCGGAAAGCCGGGCGATACCATGCGGCTCGACATAGACCCGAAATCGCATCCGGCGTGGACCGGAGTGCAGCGTATGATGGATACGGGCGGTCAGGTGGCAAAGTTTAACAAGAAGTTTGCCGGCATCGGCATGAAGAAATAGACTTGTTTGCGTAAGCGCGCCTTAAAACGCGCGCTTGCTGCGCAGTTCGCGCATCAACGTCATTACCATAATCTCTAGGTCGAGGCGGAGCGACTGACTTCGGATATACTCCAGGTCAGCCTCCAGCCGGTCAACGACTTGTTGCATGGTATGCATCCCGCCGCGTAGCCCACGCACCTGTGCGAGACCGGTGATGCCCGGCCGCACTAAGTGGCGGCGGGCGTAATGCGGCACGAGGGCATGGACAGGTTTGCCCTCCGCACTTGTTCCCGGTGCGTGTGGGCGCGGCCCGACCAGTGACATCTCGCCGCGGAGTATATTGATCAGCTGGGGAAGCTCATCGATGCTCAGTTGACGGAGCACGGCACCCACCCGCGTCACTCGCACGTCGCCGGGTACGGTCTGTTGCGAGGCGAGCCGGTCGGCGGCGGCGTGTTGCATGGTGCGAAATTTATAAATCGAAAACAGCTGGTTGTTGAAACCCACGCGGAATTGGCGAAACAGCACCGGCCCGGGGGATTCCAAGCGCACCAAGAGTGCGACCACCGCCAGCAACGGCGCCACCGCTACAAGGATCATCGTTGCCGCCACCCGGTCGAACGCGGCTTTACGGAGGCCTTGCCAGTCTTTGAGCGGCCGTTCCCACAAAAGGACCAGCGCCTCCCCGGCCAGGCGTGTCGGGCGGCCCGGGCCTGACCCCTCGATCGGGTCTGCCATGGTGTAGAAATCCTGGGCGTAGGCTGAAAGCCGCTCCACCAACACATCCGATGCAGCCCAGCTTTCCGCCAGCACGACAGCGTCGAGCCGCCGTAGCTTGCAGTCCAGCGCGAGCGTTTCGAGGTTGCCGCGTAGCTCCGTCACCGTGCCGGGCTGGTCGTCGGTGGAATAGCGCCCGGCCATTCGCACTCTCCCGACCGGGAGGGCACGGAGACGACGCGCCATGGCCTCCGCCGCTGGTCCGGACCCGACGACGGCGATCTTGGTCGCAAACCGACCCTGTCCGAGCCACCCGCGGAGAATATACGTGACCCCGGCGCGCACGACGGACAATATCACGCTGACCGACACCATAATAAGCCCGCCAAGTCCGAGTATGGCTGCCAACGGCGCACCCAGCTCGGCGAAACTCGCGCTAGCCGCAGTGGTTGCCAGCAGTGCCGCCAGCGCCGTACGCCGCCACTGGCCGTGGCCAGTCGTAAGGCGCCGCCAGCGATACGCTCCGGACATGCGCAACGATTCGAAGGCAACGATCGAGCTTAATAAGATGACGAGCCACACCGCTTGGCCCGGCTTCCACGCCGCCCCCCACAGGCTGACGGCCGTGGCCGTCACAACGGTGATCAGTAAAAGAAGCAGACTCAGCTCGAAAGCTTTGAGAACGGTCGTGGTTACTGGGACGGACCAGCATGGAACCGGAGTCACCCGCAACCGGCTGGAGCGTCCGACGGCTGTGACGGAGTTCACGGCTGTGCCGGGCGGCGGAACGCACTGGGCTGACCGGGTGGCGTTGCAGCGTTCTGACGGGCCGTCCTGTGTTCCATGGCACGATGCATCACGCTGCCGGACAGTGGGTTTAAGTGACGTGCCTTTCCATACGCGGCGGCTTGCTGGCCCGCTTGCTCCAGTAGCTCCGGCGTTGCGCGCAAACTGCGCAGCACCTCGAAAATCGCTCCGGCATCGCCGGGTGGGACAACCCAACCGCCCGCGCCCACCATCTCTGGCAAGCCCGCCACATCGGAGCACAAAACGGGCATGCACCGGGCTTGCGCGCTGGCAATGAGAGTGTCAAACGGCAAACCATACGCACCCCGGGGGTGGGGCACGGCCACGAGCATGTCGCACTCTTCCAGCAAGTTCGAGGCTGGAACGAACTGCATGCGATCCTGCATCTCGAGTGCTGCCGCCTGGTCAGCCAGTCGCTGATACCCGTCCGACGCCGCCGCAACTAGGTGAACGGACGGCGATGCCGCGACCGCCTCCAGCACGTCGGTGGCACCGTTACCGGCCGTGCCGTATTGCGCAGCGAGTCCCAAGGTTAGCGGCCCCGTCCGGTGCCGTAGGTGCAGCGGTGCGGCGTGCGCCGACGCGCCCCCGATCAGACCCGCCCCGTTAAACCCCAAAGCCCGGAGCGCGGCCAGGCCATTGGCATGACGGGCCACCACCGCGTCCGCCCGGGTTAAGACGCGGCGCGCCAGCATGCGCCAGAACGGGGGTGGATTCTGACTGCCTGCATGCCCGCACTCGATGATTAGCACCGCCCCGCTTGCGGCTGGACGGCACAAATGCGCTACGTGATAGGCAAGGGCAGTAGCGGGGTGAGCACGCACGTGCACGATGTCCGCACCGGCCAGCACCGGGCGCAGCGCGGCGTAGCGCGCCAACCTGAACCCTGCCCAGCCTCGTTGACGCAACACGACCATTCCCGGCCCGGCCACACCGCGCGGAACGACGATCAAATGCTCACCGGCCCCGACGTCAGCAGCCGGCGGTAAGTGCGCTGCCGAAGGATGCAGGACGGATACGATTCGCACGATGCTGCGCTTTAGGTTTCGGCCATGTATGCGCGCCTCGGCACTGGGCGAGAGTCGAACAGCGCATGCTGCCCCGTCTCGACCATCGTGACCGCCACGCCATACACGTAACCACCCGAAGCCTGCACGCCATCCACCGTGGCCCCAAGGTCGCCTAGTTTGGACCGGCCCCACCGTGTGCAGATCACCACGCCGTCGACGAGCTTCACCAGCACGCGCGCATCCATCAATACGTCCGTGGGCGGTGTATCGAGCAGGACGAAATCATATTCCTTCGCCCATGCCATCAGATCGGCCATGCGCGTACCCATGAGCAACTCCGTGGTGTCGGCGCACGGTACGCCGGCCGGGATGGCATCAAGCGTTAGAATGGCCGTGCGTGCGACGGCCTCCCGCGCCGGGACATAGCCGCGTAATACGTCCACCAGACCTGGCCCCGACGACAAGTTGAGCGCTGCGGCAAAGGTTGGCCTCCGCATGTCGCACTCAACGACGAGCACACGGCGGCCGCTCGTTGCGATCAATTGCGCCAGGGCGAGAGTGGTAAAGCTTTTACCCTCGCCGGGCGCGGCCGACGTAATGAGAAACGTGCGACGACGCTCCCCCGCCATTCCGGCGAGGACAAGCCGGGCATGCAAGCCACGCAGCGCGTCCTGCACCAGGGGAGACTGCTGACCCGCGGCCAGTGTATCGCTGAGCGGCAATGCGGGCGCAGTCGATGAGAGCCGTGCCTTGAGGTTGCCGGCCGGCGTGACCCGCGGAATTTGCGCGAGCACCGTGACGTCACGGACTCCTTCGATGGCCGCCGCGCTACGGATCGTTTTGTCGCTCACATCCCGCGCGATCGCCGCGACTGTGCCAAGTCCCAAAGCCAGGATTGCACTTGCGATCCAAGCGGGACCCAACCGCTCGTCCGGCACGGCGGGGCGCTCGGCGAGGTTGACGAGACGGTTGACCGGGCTGGCGGGCAGCGCCTCTGCTTCGAGCGCGCTGGCCCGGCGATATGCATCGACATAAAGCTGGCGCTTGAGGTCAAGCGTCCGCTCGATTGGGCCCGGGTCGGGCGCTAATGCCACTAGTGCATCAGGATGGATGTCGGCGATTGTCTGCAGGGTTACGGGCAGCTTTTGAGCAGCTGCGGCCAGATAGGCCCGGTTAGCCGCGCGAAAGCCTGGAAAGTTGTCTCGTACAAGACGCAACCGCAACTCCTCACGCTGCGCCTGCAGGCTGCGCAACAGTAATGGATCCGGCGCTTCTGTCGCAATTCGGGCCTGTAATGCGTCATAATCAGCCTGCACCGCTTCAGTCGGGCGTGCGTCGAGTCCGGCGCGGACATCGGGCGGGCCAACGATACCACGCTGATACGACTTCATAATAAGAGCGTTTTCAGCCATCGCCTGCTGCGCTGCACCCGTGGCTGAGGGCAGCTTATCCTGGACAGGAGCCGGTGCAGCTGTGCCATGGCGTGCGGCAGCCAGCTTACTCTCGTCTTCGCGGACTGCCGTCTCGATAACGGCAACCTCCTTGCGCAGCCGGGCAACGGCGCGTTCCCGGTCGGCCTGAAAGCTGGGGCGGGGCTCATCCAGGAAGGCCTCAATGAGGAAATTGGCCATGCGCTGCGCCGTTTCTGGCGTCGTTGCCGTATACCTGACTTCGATAACGCGTGATGCGCCGACCGGACTGACGCGTACTTGCCGGACGGCTTGGGTAATCGTTTCATCTACGCTTACACCGCAGACTGCCGCTGTCATGCCAGTAAGCCGCTCGGGCCAGCTTGGCGCGTGCTCGCAATCTTGTCGGACCGCGTCCGTAACCCCGGGCCGGGCCAGAACGGTGTGAATGAGCCGTGGCGAGCGGATGAGCGCGGCCTGGCTTTCGATATCGACCGGCTCTGCCAAACGGGACGATCCGTCCTTCTCCCCCACAATGACAGTGCCCTTGGCAGAGTAGTGATACGGCCAAGCGGTCAGGACCATTGCTGCAAGAGCGAATACAACGGTGGAGGTGGTAAAAAACCACCACTTTCGGCGCCGCAGGCGAATGATCAAGCTCAACGCACCGCGGCCCAGCCGGGTACGTCACTATCATCCGGCACGGTACTAGCCATCAGTGATTTCATGCCCGTCATCATAGCATCCATGCCACCAGTGATGCCTGTTGTCGCCGCTATAATCACAGAAACGCTGGCTGACCCGCTTATTTTCTATATCCGCCAATCGGTGCTCAACGAGGACGGCTCAAATCGAAGCGCGAGTCGGATAGCATTTCGGCATAGGCCGTCGGTCCACCGGCGCGCTGAACGATCGCCGCATGGAACGTATCGAACAGCCCGTCTTTGATCAGCATCGTATCGATATGCACGCCCACGACTTCGCCGACAACGAAGGTGGCACCTGCTAGGCCTCCCGCTTGAGTGCGAAGTGCGATGATGTCGGTCACCTTGCACTCGAAATGTACCGGTGACTCGGCAACGCGGGGCACATTGACCAATCGGGAAGCGATGGGCGTGAGCCCGGCTAACGAGAATTCATCGGTGCCGTAGGGAGCCGGCATGCTCGTTTGGTTCATCGCCTCCGCCAGTGGCCGGGTCACAAGGTTCCAGACAAACTCGCCTGTTTCCTGGCAATTGCGCAAACTATCCTTAGCGGCTGTGCTGGAAAAGCCGATGAGGGGCGGGGTGTAGTTGAGCGCGTTGAAAAACGAATAGGGTGCAAGATTGACCGAACCGTCACGCCCACGCGACGAGATCCAGCCAATGGGCCTTGGTGCGACGATGGCATTAAACGGGTCGTGCGGGAGTCGATGACCAGCGCTTGGCTCGTAGAAGTGCTGCTCGGTCATTTAATTTCCTTGATGGAGCGTTGCGGGGACACGAAACCACCGTCAGTTGACACCCATTCGGGTGAGTTACTGACCCCTCTGCCACTCTCGCCCTGAAAGAGCAAACCCTCCAGCTGGCTACCGAAGAAACGCGGCTGAGAGGGACGGTTGTCTCTGTTCGGCTTTCCTTCGTGTTGAAGCGTTGCGGCTTTCGCCATCGGGGCCCGCCACCGCAGCAGCAGTGTGGCCGTGTTCGGTCTGACGCGCCGCGCCCACCCGAGCCTGCCGGTTAGCAAGCGTGGCAGGCGGGTCAGGTTGTAAACAGTCCCGGGAGGTAAAATAACCAATCAGCGCATGTACGGCGGTGTTGCTTCGTCTCTCGTAATCTGGCCAACCCCTTCATCTAGCCAAACAACTCCTTGAGGTTTTTGTTCCGGCGCTGTCTTCCTACGATTTTATAGGTGAATTTGAGCCGACTACGCGATTAATCTACAACTGGATATTGCAGCTTAAAATAAAAGGAGCCAAATAAAGAACGTGGTTTCATGTCTGAGTGCTTATGAGTACCACACATTATCCCGGCTAAGGCGGGAAAATAAGCAACGTCGCGTCGAGTTGGCTATCTTTCAAAAGCCGCGGTCTGGTTTAGTGTCGTTCAGCCCTTTCAGTTTCTGCGCGCGAGCCAGGCCTGCTTCCTGATCCCTGCCATGGCGGGCGTGCTAGGCGCTTCGAAAGCTGGTCTGTCAAACAGCACGCAAATCTGACCCCCACCTGGAGCGCGCCCCTGCGGCGCCGTTGCCGCCGCCCCGCCTGCCGCTGATCC
>JANONC010000240.1:0-4186 GCA_031420655.1 Rhodospirillales bacterium
TTGCGGTCGTTAACTTGGAAGGCTCCCATCGAAACACGCTCGGCTGCGGCAATGACGAAATGCGCGAGATCGTCGTCGGGCAGCCAATCCTTCATGTCGGGCGGGAGCAGAAAGGCCTGGTCGCGTTCGCAAGGAACGAAGGTTGCCAAGCGACGATTCTAACCAGGAAGATCAGGGAATGGCAGCTCAATCCGACAGGCTGCTAGGTCATAAAAACGGGTGGCACGCCGTTCATCGGGTGCCGCGCGCCTCTGCTACCCCTCGAAAGCGTCCAGTATCGCGTTGGGCCCGCCCTGTCCTGCGGGCAGGGCAAGCATCAAGGCGGGTCCGGACCGTTCGGCCACCCACCAGGGCTGTGCTGGATTGGGCGTGAGCCGGCTGACAGCGAGTTGCGTCAGCACCGCTTCCGTCGTCGCGTCACCGGTCAGCATGAGCCGTCGCACACCGGCCTGTACAAGCGCGGCGGCAATCTGCGCCAAGACGTCAGCGGGCTCTTGCCCCGGAGGACAGCTGATCAAAACCGGGCTCGGTCCCAGATGAGCCAAGGCCCAGGTGACGGCGTCCCGTCCGTCTGAACCGGTGGGCAGGGTCATGTGGGCCAGTGCGTCCCGCGCGATGCCAGCCTGGAACGAGGCCTGCCGGGTGGTAGAACCGGACAAGATGACGGCAGGGCCATTCAGGGCAGTCAGGGAGATGGCGGGCATAGGCGGGGCGGGCATAGGCGGGGCAGGCACGGGCGGGGTAGCCTGGGACACATCGGCAGATAATGCGGCAACCAGCGCCGTGGTACCGATCAACATAGGTAACCCAGCCGCGGCGCTTACGAGGGTTACGAGGGCGTCCACGTTCACGGCATCCACAACCGCAAACCGCCGCCCTTGCTCCCGCAGGCCGGCCAGCGCCCGGCGGAGCGAGACCACGCCCTGCGCCACCAGCCCATACGGTACGAGCCCGGCCGAGCCGTCAGAGTTTTGCGACAGCATGCGCACGACGCTCGGTTCGGCGCCGTTCAGCATGGCGGGGCCGCGAAACAGGTGACCCTGGTACACCGTCACACCGTCTGCCGGCAGGGCGAGACACACCGGGGCGAAGCTGATACCCAGGGCGCCCATCACCTGATCCATCAGCGGGATGGCATTTGCTAGATTGTCCGGCGCGACTGCCATCACGAAACGGTCGCACCCGGCCTTCTGCAGGCGGAGCGCCGCGCCCGGGCTGGCCCGCAGGACCACCGCGTCCCTGTCCGGTAATGGGCCATCGTCCAGCACGAGCGTGACCATCATACGGGTAGCCAATTCTTGGGCCATCGTGATGGCGGTGGCTAAGCTGTCCGTCAGCGCGCCGATACGGGTCATGCCAGCGCCTGCTTTACCGCCAGCGCAAACAGCACGGCCTGCGTGGGCCAGGACGGCAGCGCACGCCCGGCGCATAGGCTGGACTTGGCCAAGCTGGTGCGCAAACCGCGGTCATGGATCACGCGGCGCAACACCTTGGACAGCGTCGCCAGATCACCGGCATCGACCTCCAGCCCGGCTCCGTCCGGTAGCCCCGCCAGACCAGCGGGCGTTGTGACGAGTGCGATACCCCGGCTGATCGCTTCGGCCGCGGCCGCCGGGTAGCCCTCCCACCGGGTTAACAGAACGGCCAGGCTGGTGCGGTCATACAGCGCATCCAGCACCGGCGCCTCCGGATCACAGACAATCCGCACCCGCCCGGCCAGGTCCGGCGCGCCGGCGCGGGCGTACAAGGCCTGTTCGTAGGCCAAATCGCGTCCGCTGTGCCCGGCGATGGTGAGCGTCCAGTCCAAATCTGTGAGGGGCGCAAGGGCGTCTAGCAGTACGGCGTGACCCTTGCGCGGCGTCAGCACCCCGGCGGAGAGCAGGGTGACGGCACCGGCAACCGGAGCGGCGACGGGCCGGGGATCATGGCCAGGCGCTACGACGCTGGCGCAGATAGCATACGTGTCCCAAACGGCACCGGCTGTGGCGGCGCTGGAGCAGATCACCCCGCGCATTTGCGGCAACCGTGCGCGCAGGGCCGTTTCCGTATCGGCGTGACCGGTCCGCGGCCGGGATGCAGCGTGATGGAGCAGGGCGATGCTGGCGCTGCCGGGTACTATGTCCAAGGCACGCAGGCCATCGATGATTTCGACATCACCGGGCGCGGCCGGCCGCTCCGTTATGGCTGCATCGTGGCCAAGCTGCGTCAGGCACGTGGCCATATGGGTTGCATACGCATGGCCGGTGCCGCCCTGGGCAGACTCGGGGGTGGGTAGGCGGAACAGGATCACCGGCTCCGCCTAGCATGGGTTCAGGCGCGATGCATCATGGCTACGGCAGAGGAGAGTTTCGGGTCAGCGCCATGCTGGTCGTAGCCCGGCCGTTCCGTCGCGCGCGCACTGGCGAGCGCCGCGCGGGTAACGATCGCAATCAGCTGTGTTTGCACCGCGATAGCATCTTGCAGAAGCGTTGCGTTCTCCGCTGCCAGTTCGTGCAACTGCTCGGCCAGGGCCTGCGCGTAGTAGGTGCGGGGCGCGGTCGCAGCGGCTTCGGTGAGGACTGCCGCAGCTTCCGCCTTTTGCGCGATCAACGCTGGCGTTGCGGCCGGATCGCCCCGGCGTAGCGCGGTGTTCTCCTCGATCAAGATCGTCCGCAAGTCCCGGGCGGCGGTGGCGAAATCGGTCATGATGGCGGCTCCTGGGTGATGGGGCTGGCGTGTTCCTGCAGGCGCAGCATTTGCAGCATGACGGGCCGGGCCAGGCCGATGCCGCCGTGCTGAGCCATGTGCTTGGCCATTTCCTGCACCAGCATCGGCCGCCACGCTTTCTCGCCATCGCCGCCGCCGAAAGGGGTTTGACTAGTGTCGACCGTCTCGAACATGGGCGCGAGTAACTGACCGAGCGCCATCGCCTCGAACTCCTGCGCGGCTTTGGTGATCCGCTGCACCTCGGCCGGGGCCAGGGATGTCGTAACCTGGGCGGGCAACAGCACGGGCGCCGTCATCGGACGAGCAGGTCCGCCTGCAACGCGCCGGCCGCTTTGATCGATTGTAGGATGCTGATCATATCGCGCGGCCCGACCCCGAGTGCGTTAAGGCTCGCAACCAGATCGCGGAGCGTCACGCCGCCGCGCAGGATGCCAAGTTTGCGGTCGGCTTGGTCATCGACTTGGATCGACGTGCGCGGCACAACCACGGTCTGTCCGTTGGAGAACGGGCCTGGCTGGCTGACCTGCGGCGTCTCACTCACGCGGATGGTGAGGTTACCCTGCGCGATCGCCACGGTGCTGATGCGGACGTTGGCACCCATGACGATCGTACCACTTGCTTCCTCGATCACCACGACGGCCGGGCTGTCCGGCTCGATCCGCAAATCCTCGATACGGCCGAGGATGTCGATCGGGTCTTGGCCATTGAGTGCGAGCGTGACGGTGCGCGGGTCAGTTGCGCGCGCCACGCCGCCACCCAGGGTGCGGTTGATCGCGTCCGCTATGCGCCGGGCGGTGGTGAGGTCCGGGTTGCGCAGGCCGAAGCGCAGGGTGGGCCGGGTACCGAGCTGAAATGCAACCTCCCGCTCGACCGTCGCGCCATTGGCGATACGGGCACTGGTGGGCACGCCGCGGGTGATGGAGGCGGCGGCCCCGCGGGCGGCGATCGCGCTCGTTGCCAGCGCACCCTGGCCGACGGCGTAAACCTCCCCATCGGCACCCAGTAACGGGGTTACCAACAGCACGCCGCCGGTTAGGTCCTTGGCGTCTCCCAACGCCGAAACAGCGATATCGATCCGGCTGCCGCTGCGGGCAAAGGCGGGCAGGTTCGCCGTGACCATCACAGCGGCCACGTTTTTGGTTTGCAGCTTGCTCTCTTGGTCGCGCGTATTGACGCCCAGCCTTTCCAGCATGCCGATCAGCGATTGCCGCGTGAACACTGCGCTGTCCAGCCGGTCACCGGTCCCGTTCAGGCCAACGACGAGGCCGTAGCCCACCAGCTGGTTATCCCGCACGCCCTCCACATCGGCGATGTCCTTGATCCGCACCTGAGCCGTGCCCGGGGCCGGCAGCAAACCAAGCCAGGCCACGACGCAAACGGTGAGGAGGCCACGAACCATTCTGACTTCTTTAAGCTTGAGCGTGCACGCTAAGGGTCATTGGTAAGGAAACGTTTAATGTCAGATGCCGCATGATCCGCG
>JANONC010000241.1:0-5270 GCA_031420655.1 Rhodospirillales bacterium
CTTGTGACGATTGCGCCTAAGGGATGGTTCCGGGATCGCGAACGGGATGCAACGGTCGACGAGGTCCGGGCGCTTTTCAAGCGCTAATTCGCCGCACACGCGCCATCGACACGCGCGACACCGCGCATCACCCCGCCCGCAAAAACGACGCCGAACTCCATCGGCAACCCTGCCCGGCCCAACCCATCCGCCGCCCAGCTGTTGCAGGTATACGCCAGCGAGTACCCGTACGACGCCGCGTAGAACCGGGTATCCGCATCGGGCGACGGCGCGGCCACGACCGGCAATCCATCCGCTCCGCGCGCAATCGCCTCGGACAGGAATGTCTGCAACCGCGCCAATCCGTCGCGCGACAGCGTGACCCGCACCAGCGGACTGCCCGTCGACCGCGGCGGCGGTGTTCGCAAAGTAAGGACACGCACAATGGCCGGGCCGGGGATGGTCCCCAGTGCAAAATCCGTCACGCCCGGCGACGCCACGGTTATGAAGTCCGTTTTGCCAAACCCGAACGACAGAGCCACCGCGCCGGGCGTCCGCAACGGCGCCAACCCCCCAGTCAGCACGCTGGCCGGTAAGATGATCTCCGTATGCCAGCCGTAATTGGCCACCCACGCCTCCGTCCCCGGTGAGGCGATCAATGAGACGGGCGGTGATACGGGCGGTGAGCACACCGGCAGCACCGGCGTGGCGCACCCGGCCAGC
Source organism: Rhodospirillales bacterium (assembly GCA_031420655.1). Taxonomy (GTDB): domain Bacteria; phylum Pseudomonadota; class Alphaproteobacteria; order Acetobacterales; family Acetobacteraceae; genus JANPPS01. The sequence continues at coordinate 703 of JANONC010000241.1, forward strand.
GCCACAGCCAGCAGCGGGATTAACCAGGCGTATAACGCCAAACGCTTGCCGGCGGCACGTTCAACAGCGTCCATGCCTCCCGCTTCGCCCGTAACCTGTGCTTGGCGGCGGCAGTGGTGACGTGATGCAGTAACTAGTATGCAAAAACCCCCGCGCCGGCTCCACGGCCAGCATCGCGTCGATAAATCGCCGCAGCCCTTCTACGGGCAACAGCACCAGCGGGATGCCATAAATAATCATGCCTACCTGTCCATGGCGCAGCGCAGGAATGAGCGAAGGCAAGGTCCTTGCACTCCCCTCGATCACCTCCGCACCACGAGCGCAAATGCCGAGCCCATCTGCAACGGGTTCGCCAGCCATCGCTTCAGGGACAAGCCCACGCCCGACCCCGACGGCGCTTCGCTCGAACAGACCTGCATGGACATACCGTCACCATTCTGTCGCCAAACTGCCAATAGCCGACAGGTGCCCCCTGCCGAGGCCACTCAGAATGAAGGATTTAGGATAGGAAAGGGTTCCCCTGCCGCTCCGCCCCAATGGTCGTAGCCGGGCCATGGCCACACAGCACAGCCGTGTTGTCCGGCAACGGCATCAGCACCTTGTGGATGCCCAGTAATAGGGCCGTCCCATCGCCATAGGGAAAATCCGTCCGCCCGACAGAGCGCTGAAACAGCACGTCGCCCACCACAGCAAGCCGGTCTGTCAGCATAACCACATGCCCTGGCGTGTGCCCCGGCACGGCCCGCACGGTGAACGTATGTGAGCCGACCGTCAGCGCATCACCATCCACCAGCCACCGGTCCGGCGTAACCGCCCGCGCCTCAAACCCAAACTGCCGCCCGGCCGCGGGCAGCCCGTCCAGCAGAAACCGGTCCGCTTCCCCAGGCCCCCACACCGGTACCCCCAGCGCATCGCGCAACGCAGCCGCCCCGCCGGCATGGTCGATATGCCCATGCGTCAGCCAAATTTGCCCCACCCGCAGCCGCAATCCCTCGATCGCCTCGATAATCCGCGGCACATCCCCGCCCGGATCAACCACAACCGCCTCCAGCGACGCGCTGTCCCACAACAGCGTGCAATTCTGCTGAATGGGTGTGACGAGAATGGTGGCATGCTGCAGGGCGCTCATAGGCCGGACAATACACCCGGACGGTCCGGCTTAAAGCCCTCCACTGCTTATGGAGGAGAAAGGAGCAGGCCTCCCTTTCTGACGATACACCGCGTAAAGACCCTATCCATGCTTCAAGCCACCGCCATCGCTGCATTCCGCGGCGAACGCCTCGTGCTGCGTGACGTGTCGCTCAGCGTGGCGCCGGGTGGCGCGTTGCTCCTGCTCGGCCCCAACGGTTCAGGCAAAAGCACGCTGCTCCGCATCCTCGCCGGCCTACGCCGTCCGGATGCCGGATCCATCACTTGGCCCGGCCCCGTCGCCTATCTCGGCCACCTCGACGCCATCAAGCCCGGCCTCACCGCCGCCGAAAACCTCGCTTTCGCAGCCTCACGCGGCGGCAGCCTCACCCAGGCACTCGACGCCATGGACCTCACCGCACTGGCCCAAACCCCCGCCCGCCTGCTCAGCGCCGGGCAGAAACGCCGGCTGGCGCTGGCCCGCCTCTTGCTCGCCCCGGCTCCGGTCTGGCTGCTAGACGAGCCCACCCTTGGCCTAGACGCCACCTCCGTCGAGCGCCTCGGCACTGCGCTCGCCACCCACCGTGCCACGGGCGGCATCGTCGTCGCCGCCACCCACCTGCCCCTGCCGCTGCCCGGCGCGGCCACGCTCACCCTATGACCGCGCTCCTGGCTCGCGAGCTCCGCCTCGGCCTGCGCCACGGCGCAGACACCCTCGCCGCCGTGCTGTTCTTCGTCCTGGCTGGGGCACTCTTCCCGCTCGCCATCGGCCCGGCGCCAGAAACGCTCGGCCGCATCGCGCCCGGCATCGTCTGGGTCTGCGCGCTGCTCGCCGCCCTGCTGCCGCTCGAGCGCTTGATGGGGGCCGACTACGATGACGGATCGCTCGACCAGCTCATGCTGTCCGGCCTGCACCCGGCTGCGATCGGCCTGACGAAGGCGGCCGCGCATTGGATTGCAACGGGCCTGCCACTGCTACTGGCCGCCGGGCCACTCGCCATCATGCTCCGCCTGCCCAACGACGCCCTGCCCGCGCTCCTGGCCGGCCTGGTGCCTGGCACCATGGCGCTGTCGCTGCTGGGCACCATGGGTGCGGCCATCGTGCTGGGTGCCCGGCGCGGCGCCGTCCTGCTCCCGCTACTGGTGCTGCCGCTCGCCATGCCCGTGCTGATTTTCGGTACGAGCACGGCCGAGGCCGCCGCCGCTGGCCTCTCCCCCCGCCCGCATCTATTGCTGCTGGCGGCCATCCTTGCCGCAGCCCTCCCGCTCTGCCCCCTTGCCACCGGCGCCGCCCTGCGCTCGGCTACCGAGTGATTTTTAACGATCCCGCCCCGCGCGGCCTGTGCACCGATTACGGCGTCTCCCGCATGGCCGACCCGAAAGCCTGCGCCACCGCCTGCCCATTCATCCAGCCCGGCACCCCAGCCGCACCCGGCGCGCCTCCGCCCCATGGTACCCGCGCATATCTGGCGCTTGCCCGCCCCTACGGCATGATCCAATAACTGTCTGAGCTGTCCCACACGGAACGACCGCATACGCCCGGCGTAGAACCAGCAAAGGAGCGGATCCATGCGTGACGACGACCTGCGCGAAAGCAATAATATCGAAGATCGCCGCGGTATCCCGGGCGGTGTAGGCGGCCTCGGTATCGGCGCGGTGATTGTCCTCACCCTCATCGGCTGGGCCACCGGCATCAACCCGGCCACACTGATCGGCGGCGCAGAGCAGTTGGGCCTTGGCCAATCCGCCCCGCAACAGACCACCCAGAAGCAGGCAGCCCCGGTAAACGACGCCACCCGCCAATTTGTTGCCCGCATCTTGGGTGAGACAGAGGATGTCTGGACCGCCGAACTCCCCCGTCAGGCGCAACGCCAGTACCGGAACCCGACGCTTGTGCTGTTCAGCGGCACCACCGACTCTGGTTGCGGCTCCGCCCGCGCCGCCATGGGTCCGTTCTACTGCCCGATCGATCAAAAACTGTACCTGGACACCGCGTTCTTCGACGACATGCGCACCCGCATGGGCGGCGGGGGTGAGTTCGCCTATGCCTACGTGATCGCGCACGAGGTCGGCCATCACGTGCAGAACCTGCTCGGCCTGCTACCCAAGGTGCAAGCGGCCGAAGAACAGAACCCGGACCGCGCCAACGACCTCAGCGTCCGTACCGAGCTGATGGCCGACTGCCTCGCCGGCGTTTGGGCCAACAAAATGGAAGCGCGCCACAACAACCTGACCGACGCCGACATCCAGCAAGCCGTCAGCACCGCGACCGCGATCGGCGACGACCGGCTGCAACGCCAGGCACGCGGCGTCGCCGTGCCCGACAGCTTCACCCACGGCAGCTCCGCCCAGCGCGTGCAGTGGCTCACCACCGGCCTACGCCAGGGTACCGTCGCCGGGTGCAACACGTTCAAGTAGATGCGCATAGCCGAGGTCATGACCCCAGACGTTGAGTTCGTGGACGCCGCGACATCCATCCAGGACGCGGCGATTACCATGGGCGAACTCAGCGTGGGCGCACTCCCGATCGGCACGGCGGACGATCTGCAAGGCATCATCACCGACCGCGACATCTTGTTCCGCGTGGTCGCCAAGGGTCTGCCGCCCTCGACCATCGTGGCAGACGTCATGACGGCCCGCCTTTTTTCCTGCCGTCAGGACGACCAGATCGAAACCGCGCTCGATTTGATGGGTGCTCGCAACGTCCGCCGTTTGCCGGTATTGGACACCGACGGCCGCATGGTCGGCATCGTGACCCTAAGCGATCTCTCCCGCGTCCTGCTGCTCAGCAGCGGCGTCATTAAACAAGCGCTGCATGATCTGACGCCGGTGCCGGTCTGACGTAAACATGTTACTCCAAGCCCACTTGTTGCTCTGCGCTCCCCTAACCTCCGTGGACGAAGGCCCGCCCGGCGAAGTCACCACTCAGCGACGGTGACGATCCCGAAAACTCAATTTGTCAAAATAAGTGCCAAGTCTCAAACCGCGTTTTATCGAAGCAATTATCCCGTCTTGGATAATTGCCCCTTATTGCACCCGCCTGCTTCGCCTACCCCCCATACCCATACTGCGCATGCAACCGCGCCAGCGCATCGCCAGGCAGCTTCAGCCGTATCGCCAAATAGGCCAGATACGCCCGGTTCACCTCCGCATGCTTGTCCACCGCCGCCAGTGACGCCGCGTACAGCAGCGACGCCACGTGCACATCCCGCACGTCCGCCAGCAGCACTTCCAGCGGCACCGGGTGAGCAATCGCGCGGTCCACAAAGCCTGGCGCATCCGGCTCCAGGCCAAAGGTACTCAGCGCGCCCCGCAACTGCCGCTCCTTGCCCGCGTCCACCCGGCCGCTCGCGCCCGCCGCCGCGATCATCGCACGCACCAGCAGCTCCGACTGGCTCGCATCCAGGTGTCCGAACGCCGTGGGGGGTGCGCCCAGCATC